>JBJEKT010000119.1:0-10269 GCA_051878775.1 Bacteroides sp.
TATCTGTTCAACGCACGCGCATTTGAGACAGGTCGTAGCGCATTACATTTCAAGGGGTGCCAGAAATTGCTCCTCATTGCAGCAGTAGTGTTCTTTGGACAAATAGCTATGGTTGAAATACCAAAGCTTCAAGATTTCTTTAATGTCTGCGGATTGAAATTGCAGGATTGGATAATCATTATTATAGGTTCATCGCTTGTCCTGTGGGTACGTGAGGCACGGCATCTTATTACGAGGAATGCAGCGGGTTCTAACGTAGGCTTAAAGCAATAATTCAAATTCATGGAGTGGAGTATTCCTAATACAGGAGCTCCATTCCATTTTAACCATTAGTTATATGGCAAAACGAAGATCGAATACAGGAATACCAGGCCTTTTGTTCTCATGGAAGAGAGCATTGGGAATTACACAGGCTAAACAAAAACTTGCAAGGCAAACGGGAATTCCTACATCAAAAGCAGGAATAGAGCGAAAAATGGGTAGTCTAATATGGAATGTCCTCTTTGGAAAACGTAGATCATGAGCAATAATAATTATAGACAGTTAGGACAGGCGCCTTGGCTTCACGTTATAATTTCGACTGGTTTCGGAAGCGGATTCTTTCCTGGTGCTCCAGGTACGTTTGCTGGTTTTATCGCATTGTTGATTTGGTATGGATTGTATTTGCTCCTGTCACCTCATGTTCTTATGATAACAACTATCACTCTGATAGTGACAATTACACTGGTTGGAGTCTGGACATCTAATGTGATGGAAAAGTATTGGGGAGAGGACCCGCGTGCTGTTGTTATCGATGAGTATGTTGGTACATGGATTCCATTGCTCGTAGCACCATCAGGTGAGCATACTGTGTGGATGGCTCTAATTGGATTTCTCATGTTCAGATTAATAGATATTTTTAAGCCGCTAGGTTGTAGATGGATTGACAAGAACGTGAAAGGGGGATGGGGTGTGATGCTTGATGATGTTTTGGCAGGATTCTATGCTTTATTGGTTGTTATTGGTATAAAGTATCTATTGTGTATTTGAATCCTACCTATTGAAATTGAATCAGCCATCTGAATAGTGCTGACTTTAGGATTCATAGATATCAGCTTATCTATCTGGCGACTTGCTATTATGAACTCTTTTACGAACTCTACCGGCTCTTTTATGAACTCTTTTGTGAACTCTACTGGTTCTTTTATGAACTTTACTTCTTGAGATGCCTTGTCTGTGGATGTCTTATTGACACTGCTGTCGTAATTCAAGTTCCATAGAGTCACGTGAAGCTCTGAAGCGTTCTTTGAGAAAAGATTAGTTTTTCTGCTCAACACATACAGCGCAACGAAAAAATCCCTATCTTTGTTGCCCCAAAACCTAAAAAACAGTATAACCGTGGCAGAACAGAGAAAATATACACGCACGAGCAAGAGCCGCACGCCGCAGCCGGTGACCGACTACGGACGAGTGCAGCCGCAGGCCATCGAACTGGAAGAGGCCGTGCTCGGTGCCTTGATGATTGAGAAAGATGCCTACTCGCTTGTCAGCGAGATTCTCCGACCTGAGTCGTTCTATGACCGCAAGCATCAGCTGATCTATTCAGCCATCACCGATCTGGCCGTCAACCAGAAGCCGGTGGATATCCTTACGGTGAAGGACCAACTGGATAAGCGGGGCGACCTGGAGGAGGCCGGTGGCCCCTTCTATATCACGATGCTCAGCAGTAAGGTGGCCTCGTCGGCACACGTGGAGTATCACGCACGCATCATCGCGCAGAAGGCGCTTGCCCGTGAGCTGATCACCTTCACCAGCCTGATAGAGACCAAGGCGTTCGACCCCACTATCGACGTGGATGACCTGATGCAGGAGGCCGAGGGCAAGCTCTTCGAAATCTCGCAGCAGAACCTGAAGAAGGATTATACGCAGATTAATCCGGTCATTGAGCAGGCTTACAAGCAGATACAGATAGCTGCAGCGCGTACCGACGGACTCAGCGGACTGGAGAGTGGATTTACCAAGCTGGATAAGATGACCTCCGGATGGCAAAACTCTGACCTCATCATCATTGCGGCTCGTCCGGCCATGGGTAAGACGGCCTTCGTGCTCTCCATGGCGAAGAATATCGCCGTGAACTACCACAATCCCGTGGCCCTCTTCTCGCTGGAAATGAGCAATGTGCAGCTGGTGAACCGCTTGATATCAAACGTCTGCGAGATTCCGAGCGAGAAGATTAAGAGTGGTCAGCTGGCCGACTATGAGTGGCAGCAGCTGGACTATAAGCTTCGCGACCTGCTGGATGCTCCGCTCTACGTGGATGATACGCCTTCGCTCTCAGTCTTCGAACTGCGTACGAAGGCACGCCGACTGGTGCGTGAGCATGGAGTGAAGGTCATCATCATCGACTACCTGCAGCTGATGAATGCCAGCGGTATGAGCTACGGCAGTCGCCAGGAAGAGGTGAGCACCATCTCGCGCTCGCTCAAGGGACTGGCCAAGGAGCTGAACATCCCTATTATCGCCCTGTCACAGCTGAACCGTGGTGTGGAGAACCGTGAAGGTGAAGAGGGTAAACGTCCGCAGCTGAGCGACCTGCGTGAATCAGGTGCCATAGAGCAGGATGCTGACATGGTCTGCTTCATCCACCGACCGGAATATTATAAGATTTATACCTCAGCCGATGGGCACGACTTGCGCGGTATGGCTGAGATTATCATAGCCAAGCACCGTAACGGTGCCGTGGGCGATGTACGCTTGCGCTTTATCGGCGAATTTACTCGCTTCCAGAATCCTGAGGATGATACCATAGCACCTCCTCCGGGTGAACCGGGTAGCGGAAGGCGATACGGCTCACGGATGAACTCTGCGCCGAGAGACAACAGCGGAGGTCAGGGCGGTAACGACGGTTATGCTCCCATCGATAATCCGCTGGGTGCTCCGATGCCCGACGGCGAGGTACCTTTCTGATTGAGGTGCCTGTTAGGGCGGATAGACAGCTCCGTCCCAATAATGACGACAATACAGCAACGGCAGCATTCCTTCCAGTGGGAGGGAGTGCTGCCGTTGAGCTTTGGGGCGCGCTAGCGACTTACTGCTGCTTCATGCGCAATACGCGGATGCCGGTCCATGAGGGATTGGTCTTGAGCATCTGCGAGAGGGTGACGTTAGATACCACCACCTTTTTCTCCTTCGACGAGGCATGGAGCAGGGTGAGCTTGCTATCCACATACATAGCAATACCCAGGTGGGCTACGTCAAGGCCGGGGGTATTGGTCGTGATGGCGATGATGTCGCCATTCTGAATCCAGGAGAGACCACGGCCGGGGAGAGCTTCCTGTGATACGTAGTGGTATTCATAACCGCTCAGCGCCTTTTCAATCTGCTTCATCGTGGCCACGTTGGCCGGAGAGTTGGCCAGCTGGGCATACTGCTCGGGGTGGTCGGTCATGTAGGAGAGTTGCAGCTTCTGCGTCTGACGGCTGTAGGTGGCGGCAACGTCTTCCAGGAAGCCCTGCTTCACGGCGTTGTTAATCCATTCTGCCATGTAGTGCAGACGCGAGGTGTAGCCGTTGATTACGCCGTTACGGTAGCGTATCTTCTGCAGGTATTCACCGAAGGTGGTCTCTGAGATGTCGCCGTTGGCCATCTTGGGGCAGAGCGACTCGGCCAGTACATACTCTACGAAGGTGGTGCAGTCCACCTCATCGCAGTTCACCACCAACTCTTCGGTGGGGTTACCTTCCAGGGTGTGAGCCACGTAGGGGGTATCCAGGTAGCGGATACCGTTGAGCAGCACGGGGCTGTACTCTTCGTCCTGAGCCTGAAGGGAGAGGGGAGCGCAGAGCAGGCACCCCAATGCAGCAATAAGTGTTGTCTTTCGTAAATTCATTTTCTTCATCAATAAAGTGATTAGTCTGCTATTTAGCTTATAAGGGTTTTTATTGTTTCTTGATGTTCATGGAAGCCTTGATGAGGTATCCGATAATCAGAGCATACATGGCCAGTGAGAGCCACTGGCTGAGGTTGCCCTCCTGCCATTCGGGATTGAGGAGGTTGATGCCTCCGAAGCGCATGGCAGCACTCACCACACCCATCAGCGCACCACCAGCTATGAAGCCTGAGGCCAGCAACGTACCCTTCTCGCCACGGGCTGTGTTGAGCTCGCTCTCCTTGGTGCGCGTCGTGACATACCAGTTGATGGCACCACCTACTACAAGGGGAACATTCAGCTCCAGGGGGATGAACATACCTAAGGCAAAGGCCAGCGCAGGCACCTTGAAGTAGTTGAGTACCAACGCCAATACAGCACCGATGCCGTAGAGCAGCCAGGGAGCTCCCACACCAGTCATCAGCGGCTTGATGACAGCAGCCATCGCACTGGCCTGCGGAGCGGCCAACGCACCGGTAGTGAAGCCGTAGGTCTTATTGAGGATAATCATCACACCGCCCACGGTAGCTGCCGATACCAGCGTGCCGAGGAATTTCCAGGTCTGCTGCTTGGCAGGCGTAGTGCCAAGCCAGTAGCCAATCTTCAGGTCGGTGATGAATCCACCGGCCATCGAGAGAGCCGTGCACACTACGCCACCCATGACCAATGCGGCCACCATGCCCGTGGTGCCCTTCAGACCGACTGCTACCATGACGACTGAAGCCAGGATAAGCGTCATCAGCGTCATGCCCGACACGGGATTGGTACCCACGATGGCAATGGCGTTGGCAGCCACGGTAGTAAAGAGGAACGAGATGGCCGCTACGAGCAGAATGGCTACGGCTGTGTGGAGCAAGCTGCCTTGCATGATATCGAAGTAGAAGAAGAGGGTGACGATGATGAGCGTCAGCAGCGAACCAATGGCTACAATCTTCATCGAGAGGTCACGCTGCGTGCGCTTCACGTTGCTCTCTGTCGTCTTCTTGCCACCCATCTCCTGGGCGGCCAGGCCGACGGCACTCTTGATAATGCCCCACGACTTGATGATACCCAGGATACCGGCCATGGCAATGCCGCCGATACCTATGCTCTTGGCGTAGTTGGTGAAGATGGCTTCAGGCGACATCTCGCCCACAGTCTGCGTGATCTGAGGATTCCACTGGTTGAGTGTGCAGTCACCCCAGATCAACGAGATGCCGGGGATGATAATCCACCACACAGCCAGCGAGCCTGCCGTGATGATGGAGGCGTACTTGAGGCCGACAATGTAGCCCAGTCCGAGTACTGCAGCGCTGGTATTGACCTTGAAGACCAACTTGGCCTTGTCAGCCACCACCTCACCCCAGGCACAGGCCCTTGTGGTGAAGCTTTCGGCCCACCAGCCAAAGGTAGAGACAATAAAGTCATACAGACCGCCGATGGCACCGGCTATCAGCAATGGCTTGGCCTGACTACCTCCCTTCTCACCCGAGACAAGCACCTGCGTGGTAGCTGTGGCTTCGGGGAAGGGGTACTTGCCGTGCATGTTGCTGACGAAGTACTTGCGGAAGGGGATGAGGAAAAGGATGCCCAGCACGCCGCCAAGCAGCGAGCTGACAAACACTTGCAGGAACGACACCGAGATGTCAGGAAAATCCTTCTGAAGGATATAGAGTGCTGGGAGTGTAAAGATGGCTCCGGCTACGATTACGCCTGAGCTGGCACCTATCGACTGGATAATGACATTCTCGCCCAGGGCATTCTTGCGCTTGGCTGCACCCGATACGCCTACAGCAATGATGGCGATGGGAATGGCTGCCTCAAATACCTGACCTACCTTGAGGCCCAGGTAGGCAGCGGCTGCCGAAAAGAGAATGGCCATGCAGATACCCCACGACACCGACCAGGCGTTGACTTCAGGGTACTCTCGGTCGGGGCTCATCAGCGGCTGATATTGCTCTCCAGGCTTCAATGCGCGGAACGCATTCTCCGGCAGTCCCACGTTCTTATTCGTTTCACTCATGGTTTAATAAATATATGATAAATAATTGATTTACTTTGTCATATTGCCTTGTATGGTGAGGCGCATCATCTCCGTCTCAGCATTGGTGCGCAGGGTGATGGTCTTCTTGAAATGACCTGGATAGCGGCCCTTGCCATTGTAGGTTACCTTCACTTCGCCGCTCTTGCCAGGCAGTACCGGTTCGGAGGTGTATTCAGGCACGGTGCAGCCACACGAGGCCACGGCCTGGTGGATGACGAGCGGGGCATCGCCCACGTTGGTGAACTTGAACACATAGGTCACTACGGCATCTGCCTCGGCAAAGGTGCCGAAGTCGTGTGAGGTGGTTTCAAACTTAATCTCAGCTTTTCCCTGAGCCTGAGCCATCGAGATGCCGCTAAGCAACATCACAAGGCAAAAAAGAATCTGTTTCATAATCTGTTTATCTATTATCAATTATCATCAATCCGTAGGCGTGAGCTGCCAATCGGCCAACACGAGGGCAGTCTATCGGCCATCATGTGGGCAATCAATCAGCTAGCGGCGGCAAAGGTACGGTTTTTCTTTCTCACCGCCAAGAGGTTGCCGTGCAAATTGTAAAGTGGTTCCTTTTCAAAATAAAAAGTGGTTACGCGGCAAACTAGAAATGCAGGTAAAAAGGGGCGGTGAGCTGTCGGTATTCCTCGGTGTAGTTGCCCTGTTCGTCCTGGATGCAGATTTCATCGGCTTGAGGTGTCGGAAGCAGACCCTTTTGGCATGTGTGTAAGAACGAGAAAATCATCCGTTTGGCTTGTTGGGGCTTGGTGAAGACGCGTGTCACGTGTTCCAGGTCAAGATGGTGGTTGGCTGATACGTGTACTACGTCGCAATACAACTCTACGGGGAGGATAAGGGTGAAGCGGCCCGATGGGGCGAGAAGTTCTGCGACTTGCTTACACAGTGCGTCGTAGGGTAAGGAATCCGAGTGACGGGCTATGGCACGGTGGGTATCAGGGTTTTGCAGCGAGTTGACGAAGTAGGGAGGATTGGAGACGATTAGGTCGAAAGGTTCGTCCGCCGCAAAGTGGGCAAAGTCTGCGCAGACCACCTCGATACGGTCTGCCCAGGGCGATGCAGCCACGTTGCTGGCAGCCTGCTGTGCGGCCTCGGGGTCTATCTCCACGGCCACGATGTGGGCCTCGGGAGCCCTTTGTGCCAGCTGAAGCGCTATCACCCCACAGCCTGTACCTACGTCAAGGATGCGCCTTGCTCCCTCCACGTTGGCCCATGCACCAAGGAGTACGCCGTCGGTTCCTACCTTCATGGCACATCGGTCGTGCCATACGGTGAATTGTTTGAATCGGAAAAAGCCTGTTGCCATAGCTCGCTTTTTTATTGAATTATTCATTTTGCGATGCAAAAGTAAGCAAAAAGAACCAAGGAATTTTTATAAATCCAAAGAAAATATCTAAATTTGCATCCATTTATGTACTATAGGTACAGATACGTGAGCAATCATTACTTAAGATAAAAGAGATTACATATTTGATAATGAAAGATTTAATTTGCATTAAAGAGGGTGGTTTTGGTATGAGTGAGGGCGGACCTGGATCGAAGGGCTTCTCCGTAATTACTGACCTGGAGATGCCGCTTGACTTTTCCATCAACCAGGAGGAGGCGGATAAACCGATTCCCATTCTGCCGCTACGTAACATGGTGCTTTTCCCGAAGGTCATCGCTCCGATTATCGTGGGGCGTGATTCGTCGATGAAGCTGGTTCGTCAGGCAGAGAAGAAAGGGTTTCTTATCGGTGCCTTCTGCCAAATCTCCTCTGAAGTGGAAGATCCTGGATTTGAGGACTTGCAATCCTATGGTGTGGTGGCCCGCGTGGCCCGTATCTTCGACTTGCCCGACGGCACGACAACCGTGATTCTCAGAGGGCTGGAGCGCGCCATCCTCAAGGATGTTGTCAAGTCACGTTCCTACTTGATGGGGGAGGTGAAACTGCTTCCGGAAGGAGTAGAAACGAGCGAGAAACTGGATGGGGAAGTCATGCTTCGTACGCTGCGCGAGACCGTGTCACATTACTTCATGTCCATCGACCTGCCGCAGGAGCTCTCTTTTGCCATACGCAATCTCAACGACCCTGAGTTGGCTGTCAACTATACTTGCACGAATATCAATGTCACTCGCAAATGCAAGGACGACCTCTTGCATTGCCATACGGTGGAGAGCCGCTTCCTGGAGCTGGTGAAGATTCTTAACCGAGAGATTCACTTCCACGAGCTCAAGCGTTCTATCCAGAATCGTACGCGTGAGGACATCGACAAGCAGCAACGTGAATACTTCCTCCAGCAGCAACTCAAAATTATCCAGGATGAGCTGGGTGGTGGACAGCAGAATGTGGTCATTAAGGACCTCAGAAGGAAAGCAATCCAAATGGATTGGAATCCTGATGTTTCTGTGCATTTTGAGGAAGAGTTGCAGAAACTGGAGCGTATGAACCCGCAGATGTCTGACTACAGCTTGCAGCTCAACTACCTCAATACGCTGCTCTCCTTGCCCTGGAAGAAATATACGCGTGACAATCATAACCTCGCCAATGCCGAGAAGGTGCTCAACCGGGATCACTATGGCATGGAGAAGGTGAAGGAACGCATCCTGGAGCAGCTGGCCGTGCTGAAGCTGAAGGACGATATGAAGTCGCCCATACTCTGTCTCTATGGTCCTCCGGGTGTAGGTAAGACCTCACTTGGACGCTCCATCGCCGAGGCGCTGAAGCGGCATTATGTGCGGGTATCGCTGGGCGGATTGCATGATGAGGCGGAGATTAGGGGGCATAGGCGTACCTACATCGGAGCCATGCCTGGGCGTATCATCAAGGGATTGATGGATGCCAAGACGGCCAATCCCGTCTTTGTGCTCGACGAGATAGACAAGTTGAGCATCAGCAATAACGGCGACCCGAGTTCAGCCCTCCTGGAGGTGCTCGACCCGGAGCAGAACTCGGCGTTCCATGATAACTACCTGGATGTGGACTTCGACCTTTCGAAAGTGATGTTTATTGCCACGGCCAACAACCTGGCCACCATCCCTGCACCGCTGCTCGACCGTATGGAGCTCATCGAGGTGAGTGGCTATGTCACCGAGGAGAAGGTCGAGATAGCCCGTCGTCACCTGATTCCCAAGGAGATGAAAGTCAATGGCATTGAAAAGGATAAACTGAAAATCTCCAAGAAAGCCATCGAAATGATTGTAGAACACTATACCCGCGAGAGCGGCGTGCGCGAACTGGAGAAGAAACTGAGCAAGGTGATGCGTAAGGTAGCTGTGCGTTTGGCACGTGAAGAGGAAATCAGCAGGGTGGAGGTGACACCCGATAACCTGGCTGACTATCTCGGAGTGCAAGAGTTCAGCCGTGACAAGTACCAGGGCAACGACTATGCCGGCGTGGTGACCGGACTGGCCTGGACAGCCGCTGGTGGCGAGATACTCTTCGTAGAGACTAGTCTGAGCCGCGGCAAGGGAAGTCAGCTCACGCTCACTGGCAACCTGGGCGATGTGATGAAGGAATCGGCTATGCTGGCCCTGGAGTACATCAAGGCCCACACCCAGCTGCTCCATATCGATGAGGCGATTTTTGACCACTGGCACATCCACGTCCACGTGCCCGAGGGGGCCATCCCCAAGGACGGTCCTTCGGCAGGTATTACCATGGCTACGTCACTGGCTTCGGCCTTGACACAGCGCAAGGTGAAGGCGGGCATTGCCATGACGGGTGAAATCACCCTGCGCGGCAAGGTGCTCCCCGTAGGTGGTATCCGTGAGAAAATCCTGGCTGCCAAGCGTGCCGGAATCTCAGAGATCATCCTCTGCCAAGACAACCGCAAGGATATCCAGGAAATCAAGGAGGAGTATATCAAGGGAATGTCTTTCCACTACGTGCAAGACGTGAAGGAGGTCTTCGCCCTGGCCCTGACTGATGAGCTGGTGAAGAATCCCATCGACTTTACCATCAAGAAAGAAGAAGAGAAGGAGGTGAAGGCATGAAGTTTACGTTGCAACATGTTGACCCGTTGAGCAATGCACGTGCTGGGGAGATAACGACCGATCACGGCAAGATTCAGACCCCCATCTTCATGCCTGTGGGTACCCTCGGTTCGGTGAAGGGGGTGCATCTCACGGAACTCAAGGAGGATATCAAGGCTCAGATTATCTTGGGCAATACCTACCATCTCTATCTGCGTCCGGGCTTGGAGGTGATAGAGCGGGCTGGCGGTTTGCATAAGTTTAATGGCTTTGACCGCCCCATGCTGACTGATAGTGGAGGTTTTCAGGTCTTCTCGCTGGCCGGCATCCGCAAGCTGCGTGAAGAGGGGGCCGAGTTTCGCTCCCACATCGA
>JBJEKT010000120.1:0-10268 GCA_051878775.1 Bacteroides sp.
AAGAATCAATTGTTTGGAATGCAACATAGAAGGGGCGGACCTGTGTGTCCGCCCTTTATGCTATCCTTATCTATAAAAGTCCGTTAAAAGCATTGCTATTCCGAAGAAATATCGTAATTTTGCAGCCAAAATCGATTTTTGAAGCATGAGACAACTTAAAATTACAAAGAGTATCACAAACCGAGAGAGTGCCTCTCTCGATAAATATTTGCAGGAGATTGGTCGTGAAGACTTGATTACGGTAGAGGAAGAGGTAGAGCTGGCGCAGCGCATCCGCAAGGGTGATCGCGTAGCGTTGGAGAAGCTGACCCGTGCCAACTTGCGCTTTGTGGTCTCTGTAGCTAAGCAATATCAGAACCAGGGCCTGAGCCTGCCCGACTTGATCAATGAGGGCAATCTGGGCTTGATTAAGGCCGCTGAGAAATTTGATGAAACGCGTGGATTCAAGTTCATCAGCTACGCCGTATGGTGGATTCGTCAGTCTATCCTGCAGGCGCTGGCCGAGCAGTCGCGTATTGTGCGTCTGCCCCTCAATCAGGTAGGTTCGCTCAATAAGATCAGCAAAGCTTTCTCAAAGTTCGAACAAGAGAATGAACGCCGCCCTTCACCTGAGGAGCTGGCTGACGAGCTGGAGATACCTGTGGATAAGATTTCGGACACACTCAAGGTGTCTGGCCGACATATCTCAGTGGATGCTCCCTTCGTCGAGGGCGAGGACAACAGCCTGCTTGACGTGTTGGTCAACGACGATTCCCCCATGGCCGACCGTTCATTGGTCAACGAGTCGTTGGCTCGTGAGATTGACCGTGCGCTCTCTACCTTGACTGAGCGTGAGAAAGACATCATTCAGATGTTCTTCGGCATCGGCCAGCAGGAGATGACCCTCGAGGAGATTGGCGACCGCTTTGGCCTCACTCGTGAACGTGTACGTCAGATCAAGGAAAAAGCTATTCGTCGCCTCCGTCAGAGCAACCGCAGCAAGCTGCTCAAGTCGTACCTGGGATAGTCTCGTTAGCCACGGGCCACGAGCTAAAAGCGATGAGTTTCGTGTTACAAGCTGATAACTAATCATTAATCATTTAACACTAATCACTAGAAAATGAGTTTCTTCCGCTATATCTTGGTGGCCTTGATGGCCCTGCTGATCTGCTCTTCTTTCACTTTGAAGGAGAAGAAGACAGAGGGTGTTTATCTGTTTGGTATTGCCGCCTCGTTCAACGACTCTGTGGTCTATTTCACCCCCATCCAGCATGTGGATAGTGTGAAACTGGAGAAAGGATTCCTGCCCAAGCGGGCTCAATACGCCTATCAGTTGAAGAACCAGATTGAGTACACGAAGAATAAGAACGATTATACCTGCATGATTTACTTTTCAGATAATAAGGCCAAGTTGGAGAAAGAGGCTGCTAAGGTGAAGGGTAAATACGTCAAGAGTAAACTTCGTCTGGAAGAAATCCCCTCTGAAGCGTTTGCATTCCGTAAGCCTACGGAAGAGGAATAAACGGGCAAGCTATAAACTAAAAGATAAAAACTATAACTAATAAACAAACCATGTCTCGCCGTACCTGTTCCCAATTGTGGCTGATGGCCCTTCTGGCATTGCTCCTCACTGCGTGTAGCAGTTCGTCTAGCGGCGGCAGTGAAGAGCCCATTCTCCCTGAGGATGAGGTGGCTGAATGTACTGTCATGATTTACATGGTGGCTGACAATAACCTGAGTCCCTACGCTCTTGACGACCTGGAGGAAATGAAGGTCGGCATGGCTAAGGTGAGGAAGAGCAACGTCCATCTCCTGGTCTATATCGACACGAACAGCACACCCCGCCTGGTGGAACTGTTGAATAAGAACGGCACCGTGACGGAGCGGGTCATCAAGACCTACGAGAAGCGTAACTCCTGCGGAGTAGCTGAAATGCAGGAGGTGATGGATGACCTGAACGGAAACAAATCGCTCATCGCCAAGAAATATGGCTTTATCTTCTGGTCGCATGGCGAAGGATGGATTCCGTATTCATCGCAGGTCAGTACCCGCTGGATAGGGCAAGATACCCATCCCGGTACGCACTATATGGAGATTGATGATCTAGTGGCATTCTACAGTAATTACCCCAAGATGGAGTTTGTCCTGTTTGATGCCTGCTTCATGCTGAGCATGGAGGTGGCTTACGCACTCCGTGACCAGGTGAACTACGTCATTGGCAGTCCCACAGAGACTCCTGGTCCTGGGGCTGATTACGCCGAACTGGTTCCAGCCATCATGGAGGGTGGGGACAACATGGCCATTCAGATAGCCAAGGCCTTCTATGAACCTTACGAGGCGGCGTATTATGGAGGGCTTACCAATTCTTCAGTGAGCTGGACAGCTGGTGTCTCAATCGGTGCGATCAAGACCGAAGGCTTAAGTCAACTGGCCTCTTTGACCAAACAGCTGTTGGCGCATGTCACGGAGGTGCCTGCTGACTTGCAGAAAACGGTATTCAACTACGACAAGCGTGAACTTTCCGGCTCTTTCCTCTTCGTGGGATATTATGATACGGTTGAGTTGATGCAGCAACTCCTGCCTTCAGATGACTTCACCCGTTGGAAAGCCGCTTATGACGCTGTTTTGCCCTATTGGAAGACTACGCCCATGAATTGCTCCTCATATGTAGACCTCTTCTCCATGGAGCGGGCCAACGGCATCACCCATTACATCCCCCGCTCTGACCGTACCAAGGCAGCTGAGTCCTATCGCCAGACCGACTGGTACAAGGATGCCGGGCTTAGCCAACTGGGCTGGTAGGGCATTCACTCGTGGTGATAGGGGCTACCGTTGAGGATGGAGTAGGCACGGTAGAGCTGCTCCACGAAGATGAGCCGCACCATCTGATGCGAGAAGGTCATGCGTGAGAGCGACATCTTCTCCTGTGCTGCGGCATACACCTTGGGTGCAAAGCCGTAGGGTCCACCGATGACGAAGACCAGCCGCTTGCTCACCGTGTTCATCTTTCGCTTCATGTAGTCAGCAAACTCTACTGACCGCATCTCCTTGCCGCCTTCATCGAGCAGTACCACCACATCTCCCCCTTGCAGCGCTTTCAGTATCAAGTCACCCTCTTTCTCCTTCTGCACCTCTTCCGAGAGGCTTTTGGTGTTCTTCAGCTCCGGGATTACCTCCATCTCGAATGAGGTATAACGCTTCAGCCGCTGCACGTAGTCGGCAATGGCTGTGATGAAATGGGGCTCTACCGTGCGCCCTACGACAAGTAATATGGTCTTCATGCTGCTGTTTCGTTCAATTTTGCGCACAAAAATAGTAATTTTTTCTTGTTATTTCCAATTAATCACTACCTTTGCATCAAATAATACTGGTTGTTATGAAGAAACGACTCTTAATGTCCCTGGCCACCCTGCTCTTCTGGGGTGTCTCGCTGCTGGCACAGGATGTGCCGGAGGGAGTGATTGCCGCCTTCAGGAAAGGGAGCTCCCAAGAACTGAAAGCCTACTTGATTGAGCAGGTGGAGCTGATGATGGACAGTCGAAAGGTTTGTTCTGAGCGTGAAGCTACCCTCACTAAGCTGGGCGACTTCTTTGCTCACAACAAGGTGCAACACTTCGATATGAATCATCAAGGTAAGCGTGGGGAGTCGAGCTTCGTAATCGGCACGCTCACTACGGCTAACGGGAAATACCGCGTGAACTGCTACTTCAAGCGTCTGAATGACAGATATATCGTACACCAAATCAGAATAGATAAGACAAATGGATAAAGAACAAGAATTGATTGACAGGTTGATTGACCTGGCTTTTGCCGAAGATATTGGCGACGGCGACCATACCACCCTTTCCTGCATCCCTGATACAGCGATGGGTAAGTCGAAACTTCTCATCAAGGAGGAGGGCATCCTGGCTGGCATAGAGATTGCCAAGGAGGTATTCCGCCGCTTTGACCCCACCATGAAGGTGGAAGTGTTCATCAACGATGGTGCCCTGGTGAAACCGGGTGATGTGGCCATGGTTGTGGAGGGGAAGGTGCAGTCGTTGCTGCAGACGGAGCGCCTCATGCTCAACATCATGCAGCGCATGAGCGGTATCGCCACCATGACCCACCGTTATCAAGCACGCCTGGAGGGTACCCATACCCGTGTGCTCGATACGCGTAAGACCACTCCGGGTATGCGTATTCTGGAGAAGATGGCTGTGAAGATAGGTGGTGGCGTGAACCATCGCATTGGCCTGTTCGATATGATTCTGCTCAAGGACAACCATGTAGATTTTGCTGGTGGCATCGACAAGGCTATTACCCGTGCCAAGGAGTACTGCAAGGCAAAGGGCAAGGAGCTCAAGATTGAAATCGAGGTGCGCAACTTTGACGAGCTCCAGCAGGTGCTCGACCTGGGTGGGGTAGATCGTATCATGTTCGACAACTTCACTCCCGAGCAGACTCGCAAGGCCGTCGAGATGGTGGCTGGACGCTATGAGACGGAATCCTCGGGTGGCATCACCTTCGATACCCTGCGTGACTATGCCGAGTGCGGCGTGGATTTCATTTCGGTAGGCGCACTGACCCATTCGGTCAAGGGACTTGATATGAGCTTCAAGGCTTGTTAATGAGCTGAGTTATTCAGATAGAGTACGAGAGAGACACCGCATCGCTTGGGGAGTTGATGCTCCTGAGCGATAGGGTGTCTCTTTTTTTTGCAATATTTCACGCTTTCGCTTGCAGTCTTTGCCTCTTTGCTCCGTCATGAAGGCAGAAGGCACAAGGATTGTGGCCAGAGATTATAGAGATTGAATAGATTGGAACCGCAGTACGAAAAAGCATTGGCTGAAGGGTGCAGGGCAGGCGACGAGTCGGCCCGAAGGGAACTTTATACCCTGTTTGCAAAGCGGATGCTGGCCGTCTGCTATCGCTATACGGGCGATATGGATGCGGCGCACGACGTGCTGCACGATGGTTTCATCAAGATTTTCACCCGCTTCACCTACCGTGGAGAGGCCTCCTTGGAGGCGTGGATACAGCGGGTGATGGTGTCGCAGGCCATCGACTATCTGCGTCAGTGCCGACAGTTCAGTCAGTGGATTGTCAACGATGAGCAACTGCCCGATGTGGCTGACGAATCCACAGAGGCTGCGTATGGCTACGAGCTGCCACAGGAGGTGCTGATGCAGATGGTGGCCGAGCTGCCCGAAGGGTGTCGCACGGTGTTCAACCTCTACGTCTTCGAGGAGAAGTCGCACAAGGAGATTGCCGCATTGCTCGGCATCAAGGAGCATTCCTCCACCTCGCAATACCACCGTGCCAAGAGCATATTGATTAAACGGATTAAAGCATATAGAGCACATGAATGATCGTGATGAATTGAAACAGATGTTCCGTAGCCGCCTGAACGAGGCAGAAATGCCCGTGCGCGAGGGACTTTGGGATGAGCTGGAGGGGGCATTGGCTGCTGCTCCTCATGCTATGGCCCCGAGGATGCTTGGACGGAACAAAGCAGGATATCCTGGCCGGTGGTGGCGCGTGGCTGCTTCGCTGCTGCTCCTGCTGGGAGTGGGTTCAGCCTTACTTTGGCTGACGCAGCCTCAAGAGGAGGCGCTACAGCTGGCAATAGCTGCTGCGGAAGAGGAAACTCAGGCCGTGAAAGAGGCACAGGCCGTGACTGAGGCATCTGCTCCAGCCTCGGAAGAGGGGGTACTGGTTGCCAATGCTGCGGACAAGCTGGTGGCTACGACTCCCACTCTCTCCCGGGCAGCGATTGTGCCCTGCCTGGCAACAGCTGCCCGTCAGCATGATGCTGAGGATGACGAGGTCGTTCACGTACAGGTCACCATTCGTTACCAGGAGCGTGGCTATGTGCCTTACCCTCAAGCGGCTCGGCAGGCCATGGAGTTGTATCAAGCCGCATCGCATCCGGAAGAGGATACTTCTGCTCAGCAGTACAAAGAGAAAAACGTTCCCCGTGCCTCTGCCTGGGCCTTGAAAGCAGGTATCGGCACCTCGCTTGCCAAGGGGGATGCGAAGACGCCCTTTACGGCTTCGCTGACAGCAGAGCGCATGCTCAACAAGTGGTTGGCCGTGGAGACAGGAGTGCAGTACCATTGCCTGCCTCATCGTGGTACCACTTATCATACCTTGGAGGTCCCTCTCCGTTTGCAATGTCTGCTCGCGGCCTCTGAACGGTTCACACTCTATGCCCTGGCTGGTGGTTCCGCCGAGAAGTGCGTGGCTGGTGCACCCTCTAACGGCTTCTCTGTCGAACCTGTGCGCCTGGCCGTTCAGGGAGGTTTGGGCATGAGGTTCCGGCTGAGTGACCGACTAGCCCTCTTTGCTGAACCCACCCTGTCGCACCACTTCTCTACCGACTCGGCCAGCAGTTCTCTCCGTACCGAGCGCCCAACGAACTTTAATCTACTTTGCGGACTCCGCGTGAATTATTGATGATTAAGATGAAACATACTATCCTTATACATACACTCTGCTGCATAGGCCTTGGTGGCCTACTCTCCCTATTACTGATGTGTTGCACCTCGTGCAGCGAGAAGGTGCTTGACGTGGAGCATCCCGATGTATCGCTCTTTGTGCGCCAGCTCAAGGGAGGACACTATGTGGCCCAGAACGCTGAAGGAATGCCTGCGTTGCCCAAGTTTACGATGGACGACATCGTCGAACTGCTCCGCTACGCTGATGATCTCTCTGCTATCCCGGAGTTTCCACTGGTGGCTGTCTCGTATGCCTCGGGAGGCAAACCCAGGCTGGGTGAGTGCATCCTTTGGATGGTGGAGACTATTCGGCTGGGTCATCCTGCGTCGATGGGGTGCAAGATGGTGCATACTGATGCTGACAATTACGAGGGCATCTTCTTCCTGACCGACGAGGAGGTGCATGATGCCGTCTCACGTTATCGTCAGTGGTGGGATAACCGCCAGATGCCCCTCTCGGTATGGACCATTGACCCTTGCCGCGACGAACCCCTCTGTGGCAGTCGTTACATGTGGTGGTAGGGTTCTCTAGAAGCTGCAGCATCCCATGAGGAAGATCGCTTGGATTACGCTTTGGCTGTTGATAGCCCTCCCTTGCTGTGCGCAGGAGTGGACGGCCAGTGACTCTTTGCGACTGCAACGCTGGCTGGAGCAGGAGGGGGAGGTTCAGCTCAACCCCTTGCCCGAACTGGACTCTTCAGCAGGTCATCCGCTGATGAATGCGGACAAGCCCTGGCTCGATTTTGATGCCAGCTTGCCCCGGCTGGAGCAGGAGCATAAGCATAAGGTGCGCCTCACGCTGCGTCCTTATACCACTACCACGCGTTACGATTACGACCCCGTCTATCAGCGGAAGATTAAGGTGGATAAGAATACCTGGCGCAGCAATACCCTAGCAGGCTTTCAGCTCCAGTTGATGCGGAGGGTGGCGCGTGAACCTGTAGTGAAGCCTTCAGGTACTGACTTGATGACCCTCTTCACCAAGGACTTCTGGCGATTCCGCGCGCGTAGTGCCAGGTCACGCACACAGCAGGTGCTGAAGGAGTACGGGCGCTGAGTTGCCCGTTATAAATAAAAGGAGGCAAAGAGACGTCTATGTCTCTTCGCCCCCCTTCCATGTATATTCTAAAATCTTATGCCTCGTTCCACGGCGTGTAGGGCAGGCCGAATACATCGGCTACAGCCTTGAAGGTCACCTTTCCATCTACCATGTTCACACCCTTGGCCAGAGCAGCATCATCCTCGCAGGCCTTGCGCCAGCCCTTCTGTGCCAATGTGATGGCGTAGGGCAGGGTAGCGTTGGTCAGTGCCAGCGTAGAGGTGAAGGGCACGGCACCCGGAATGTTGGCTACGGCATAGTGTACGATACCATCTACTTCATAGACGGGCTCACTGTGGGTTGTGGGGTGAGAGGTCTCGAAGCATCCACCCTGGTCGATGGCTACGTCCACGAGCACGGTGCCGGGCTTCATCAGCTTCAGCATGTCACGCGTTACAAGGTGAGGCGTCTTATCGCCGGGAATCAGCACAGAGCCAATCACCAGGTCGATGGTGGGCAATTCAGCCATGATATTGTGTGCAGAGGAGTAGAGCGTCTTGACGTTCTTGGGGAGCACCTCGCTCAGGTGGCGCAGACGGGGCAGGTTGATATCTGCAATCAGCACTTCGGCACCCATGCCGGCAGCGATGATGGCTGCATTAGTACCTACGATACCGCCGCCCAGGATCAGCACGCGTGCTGGCAATACGCCCGGCACACCACCCATCAGCTTACCCTTGCCGCCCTGGGGCTTCTCCAGGAAGCGGGCACCCTCTTGGATGGACATGCGACCAGCCACCTCACTCATCGGGACAAGCAGCGGCAGCGAACGGTCTGCTTTTTCCACCGTCTCATACGCAATGCAGATAGCCTGCTGCTCCATCATGGCCTCCGTCAGTTCCTTGTCGGCAGCAAAGTGGAAGTAGGTGAACAGCACCTGTCCCTTCTTGATCAGTTTATACTCGGGTTCGATGGGCTCCTTCACCTTGACGATCATCTCTGCGATGGCATACGTCTCCTCGATAGTGGGCAACATCTTAGCACCTACGGCGACGTATTCTTCGTCGCTGAAACCGCTGTTAACGCCTGCTGTGGCCTGTACATACACTGTATGACCTCTCTTCACCATTTCGGCTACGCCGGCAGGGGTCATGCCTACACGGTTCTCATTGTTCTTAATTTCTTTAGGTACTCCAATAATCATAGAATGATTTATTTAATGGTTTAACGAGTGCGAAATTAGAGAAAAAGTAAATACCTTGTTACAAAAAAATGTATGTTTAAGAACATATCTTGCATTTTATTGCATTTTATATTCATTCAAGGTGTTTACTTAGGGCTTGAGTCCATCAATAACCGGGGTTCTGCTGGGTCCGGAGGGCGGGATTGGCATTGAGTTCGTCCTGCGAGATGGGAAGTACAATCTTGTAGAAGGTGCGGTCAATGATTTTTTCGCGCTGGCTGATGGGTACGTTCTGGAAGTCGTCGTTGAACTCGATGCTGCGGTTGCAGCGTATCATGTCGAAGAAGCGGTGCCCTTCGCCGAAGAGCTCCTTGCTGCGTTCGTCCAGAATCATGTCGAGGCTGACGGTAGCTGCCGTGGCGGGCTCCAGTTGCGGGGCACGCTGACGGATGGCGTTCAGGTAGCTGGCAGCAGCCTCCTTGTCACCCGTCTGCAGGGCAGCTTCAGCAGCGATGAGGTAGATTTCAGAGAGGCGGATCAGCTTGATATTGACGGCTGTGGCCGTCTCCTTGCCATCGCCTACCATGCTTACGCTGCCCATGTACTTGTAGCAGGAGCCGCGGCGGCCGGTGTCAAAGTCGTAGTCCTCTTCATCCACGTCCATCACGCCCCAGCGCACGTCGTCGGGATCCTCGCCCAGGCGGTTGAGGAAGTAGTCGCTGGCCAGGAACCAGCCCATGGCGTTCTTCTTGCGGCCGTACTGCATGTAGTAGAAGCCCAGCGAACTGCTTCCCAGGTCGCTCTCAGCGTCAATGCCCAGCTCGAGGATGCTCTCCGAGGCATACTGCTTGCGCCAGGAGTCCACCCAGTCGTCAGGGGCGTAGAGGCTGTACTTCTTGCTGTCAATAATCATCTGGGCTGCGGCCAGGGCTTCGGCATAGCGCTCCATGTAGAGGTTGACGCGTGCCTGCAGGGCGATGTTGGCAAAGTAGCCCACGTAGCTATCTACGGGCTTCTTGTTGTCAGCCAGCAGTTCAGCACCGGCCTTCAGGTCGGCGAGTATCTGGGTGTAGTTCTCCTCCACGGTGGCGCGGGTAGGCTGCGCTGAGGCTTCCAGGGTCTGTGTGATGTTGGGCACGCCTAGTGCCTTTTTGTCGTAGTTGTAGGGCAGGCCGTAGAGGCGCACCAGGTCGAAGTAGAAGAGGGCGCGCAGGGTGAGGGCCTGGCCTTTATACTTCTCGAATCCGGTCTGTCCGGCAGCTTGCAGTCGGTCAATGTTCTCGATGAGGTTGTTCACCTGCATGATGCAGTAGTATCCCGTGCTCCAGTAGCCGCTGTAGCTTCCGCTCGTGGGGGCGTGGTTGAAGGAGTAGAGCGCATCCATGCCTCGTCCGGCGCTGTAGATGGTCAGGTCACCGCCCTTCACGTCGCCGTAGAGCATGAAGTTGCGTCCGTAGTAGTTGCTTGAGCTCATGGCTCTCATGATACCGTTGATGGCCACCTGGGCATCGTCAGTGGTGGCAATGGCTGTTTCGGCATTGCTGGCGTTGGTGGGCTGCATGTCGAGGAAGCTGTCGCAGGCGCTGAG
>JBJEKT010000121.1:0-10247 GCA_051878775.1 Bacteroides sp.
CTACGGTAAACTGAAGCAGTTGCGCATCTTTGTGGACAAGTGCAGCATCGAGGCAATGGATGCCGATGGCAAGATGGCCATGACCAACCTGGTATTCCCCTCAGAACCTTACAACAAACTGACCATCAAGGGCAAGGCAAAGGCAAAAATCTACGATTTAGGTAAATAGTATAATAGGTATTAAGGACTCAATATGAAAACAAATAAATTTGCAATACTCTCGTTGATGCTCTGCTTCTTTGCCATGGGCTTTGTGGACCTGGTGGGCATTGCTTCCAACTATGTGAAGGCCGACTTGAATCTCAGCGACTCTGAGGCCAATCTGTTCCCCTCACTGGTCTTCTTCTGGTTCCTGATCTTCAGTGTGCCCACGGGTATGCTGATGAACCGCATCGGACGCAAGAAGACGGTGCTCCTCAGCCTGGTGGTGACCCTCTTCTCCTTGCTGCTGCCCCTCATTAGCGACAGCTACACCATGATGCTGCTCTCGTTCTCGCTGTTAGGCATCGGCAATGCCTTGATGCAGACTTCACTCAACCCGCTGGTGTCATCGGTCATCCGTGGTGGCAACCTCGCCTCTACGCTCACTTTCGGGCAATTTGTCAAGGCAATAGCCTCGTTCATGGCTCCCTATATTGCCATGTGGGGTGCGATGGCCATGATTCCCTCCTTTGGCTTAGGTTGGCGTGTACTTTTCCCCATCTACCTGATTATCGGTGTAGTGGCCACGTTGGCGCTCTACGGCACTTCGATTGAAGAAGAGCCCATTGAGGGGAAAGCTTCATCGGTAGTGGATTGCGTCAAGCTGCTCTCCCGTCCCGTCGTGCTGCTCTGCTTCATCGGCATCATGTGTCATGTGGGCATCGATGTAGGTACCAACACTACCGCTCCGAAACTCTTGATGGAGCGCCTGGGCATGACGCTCAATGAGGCTGCCTTTGCCACCTCGCTCTACTTCATCTTCCGTACCATCGGTTGCCTCACGGGCTCCTTCTTCCTGCGGGTGATGAGCAACCGCCTCTTCTTCTTCATCAGCGTGGTGATGATGGCATTGGCCATGGTAGGACTTGGCATAGGCACGTCGAAGGCGGTGCTCTATGTAGCCATCGCATTGGTGGGCTACGGCAACAGCAACATCTTCTCACTCGTCTTCTCGCAGGCACTGCTCTCCGACAAGAGCCGCCAGAACGAAATCAGTGGCTTGATGATCATGGGTCTCTTCGGAGGTACCGTCTTCCCTCTGGCCATGGGCGTAGCAGCCGATGCCATGGGTCAGCTGGGTGCGGTAGCCGTTATGGCCGTGGGGGTAGCTTACCTGTTACTCTTCTTCTTTAGAATCAAAAAATAAACTTAAATACGTATATATCATGAACGAAATCATCGTAGGAATGGGTGAGGCGTTGTGGGATTGCCTGCCCGAAGGAAAGAAAATCGGTGGTGCTCCCGCCAACTTTGCATACCATGTCTCTCAGTTTGGCTTCAACAGCCGCGTAGTCAGCGCCGTGGGCAATGACCCTCTGGGCGACGAGATTCTCCAAGTGTTTGCCGAGAAGAAACTCAATACGCAGATTGACCGTGTGGATTACCCCACGGGTACGGTACAGGTCACGCTCGACCAAGTTGGCGTACCGCAGTATGAGATCAAGGAGGGGGTAGCTTGGGACAACATCCCCTTCACCAACGCCCTGCGCGACCTGGCGCTCCGCACCCGTGCCGTCTGCTTCGGCTCGCTGGCTCAGCGCAGCGAGGTGAGCCGCGCCACCATCAACCGCTTCCTCGACACCATGCCCGATACGGGTACGGAGCTGAAGATTTTCGACATCAACCTGCGCCAGAATTTCTACACCCAGGAGGTGCTCTGTGACTCCATGCGCCGCTGCAACGTCTTGAAGATTAACGACGAAGAGCTGGTTACCATCAGCCGTATCTTCGGCTACCCAGGCATCGACCTTCAGGACAAGTGCTGGATTCTGCTGGCCAAATACAACCTGAAGATGCTGATTCTGACCTGTGGTACCAACGGCAGTTACGTCTTCACCCCGGGCCTCATCAGCTTCCAGGAGACCCCCAAGGTGAAGGTGGCCGACACGGTAGGAGCAGGTGACTCGTTCACCGCTACCTTTACTGCTGCCATTCTGAAGGGACTCTCTATCCCCGAGGCCCACAAGCTGGCAGTTGAGGTGAGTGCCTTTGTCTGCACCCAGAGTGGTGCCATGCCCACCCTGCCCCAGACGCTCCTCGACCGGATGTCGAAGTAACCCTTCGTACAACACACCTTTAAATATTGCGTAAGGACAAGCTGTCAATGAACAGGACATGCTTGTCCTTTCTCTTTTTTTTTATAACTTTGCAGCCAGTAATATCTTAAAACCCAATATCACATGAAAATCAACATAAGACCTCTCTCGTTTTACCTCCTTTCCTTTATGCTGCTGTTCGGCCTGCTCACTTCATGTGAACATGGTGAGGAGCAGAAACTTTACCGGATTGGTGTATCACAGTGTAGTGGTGGCCATTGGCGGCAGAAGCAGAACAATGAAATGCTACGTGAATTGTTGCTCCAAGAACAGGCCACGTTAGAGATACGCTGTGCAGACGACCAGGAAGAAAAACAGATTGAAGATATTCAATATTTCATAGATAATCACTTCGATATTATCGTAGTGTCTCCCAATACAGCGGCTGCGTTAACCGACGTTATTGCCAAGGCCTACAGAAAGGGCATACCGGTGCTCCTTTTTGACCGTGTGGTGAATGGTGACCAATTCACCGCCTTTGTAGGTGGTGACAATCTGGGCGTCGGTCAGCAACAGGCTGCCTATATTTCCAAACGGTTGCAATCTACTGGGGGAGAGGTCATTGAACTTACAGGGGATATGAAAACCTCTCCGGCCTGGTTGCGTCACGAGGGACTTCATGAAGGATTGAAGGGTTCTCCCCATATTCGCGTGATAGCCTCTGTTGATGCCAAATGGGATGGCCCTTTGGCTTTTGAAAAGACCGACTCTCTGTTGCGCCTCTATCCCGAAGTCGATGCCATTGTAGCCCATAGTGACTATATGGCCGCTCTTGCCAAGCAAGCAGCCGATCAGTTCATGCCAGACCATCAGATTATCTTTGTAGGTGCCGATGGCTTTGGCGCACCTGGGTTAGGTATCGAGGCGGTGGAGAAAGGTGAACTCGATGCCTCAGCCATCTACCCTACAGATGGTGATGTGATTATTCAGACCGCTCTGAAGATTTTGCGCGGTGAACCGGTTGCACGTCAGTCTCTGCTGCCCAGTTACCTGGTGAGCACGGCACAAGAAGCCATTCTGCTGATCAATATGGAAAAGGCACTTTCTGCTGAGGTCAATCGGGTGGTACGTATGCACGACCGGGCACTCTTTTACCTGAAGCAGAGCCGGCTGGAGCTGATGTTGCTTTACGCCTTGCTGGGTATCTTGGCTTTGGTCTGCTCAATCTGTTTCCTGTTCATCAGATTGAACATGTTACGTAAGGCCAGCAACAAGAGATTGCATGAGCAACAGAACACGCTTCGCCAACAGAACGAACAATTACTTACCATGACGAAGGAACTGGAGGAGGCCACCAATGCCAAACTGGTCTTTTTTACCAATATCTCACACGACTTTCGTACCCCACTTACGCTGATTGCAGCTCCTGTTGAAGAGGCGCTTTCCGAACTGAACGAGTGCACCGATAGTGGCCAGAAGCAGGCGAAACGGTTGCTGTTGATGGCTCAACGCAATGTCAAGGTCTTGCTTGATCTGGTGAATCAGATTCTGGACTTCCGTAAAGTGGAGAATGGCAAGATGCAGTTGAAACTGCAGCGGGTGAATATCAACGAACAGATAAGGGGCTGGTACGACTCCTTCTTATCGCTGGCTAAGCGTAGGGAGATTAACCTGAATCTCCACATCAGCCCGGGAGAATGGATGGTCAACGTGGACGTTGGGAAACTTGAGCGCATGGTCTATAACCTGCTGGGAAACTCCATAAAGTTTACTCCACCCCATGGCACGATTCTGATGGAGTGCCTGCGGGGTGATGACCTGACCATTCTGGTTCGTGATACGGGTCCAGGCATAGACAGAGACAAACTGAACCTGATCTTTGAACGCTTCTATCAGATTGAACATAACAATACCGAAGGATCAGGCATCGGACTGGCACTGGTCAAGAAGTACGTTGAACTGATGGGAGGTACGATTCAAGTAGAATCCAAGACCGCTGATGATGGGACCGCCGAGAGTGGTACCCTGATTACCCTCCATATCCCCTTATCCTCTGCAGCAGTGCGAGACCTACCTATCGAGCACCATTTGGATCCAGACCATTTATTGGCTTGCTCCAATCTGACCTCAACGAGAGGTGAATCAGATGTGTTACAAGCCGAGGATGAGCGTTTGCCCTTAGCACTAGTCATTGATGACAATGCCGATATGCGTGAGTTCATCACGACGTTGCTCTACGGCCATTACCGGGTATTGACGGCTGTCGATGGTGAACAAGGGCTGATTTCTGCCCAGCAGCAGGTGCCGGATATCATCATCTGCGATGTGATGATGCCTGTGATGGACGGATTGGAGTGCTGCCGGCGGCTGAAGAGCGAGATGTCAACCAGCCATATCCCCGTGGTGATGCTGACCGCCTGCTCGCTGGATGAACAGCGTGTACAGGGAATGCTGTGCGGAGCCGAAGCCTATTTGGCGAAGCCCTTTAATAGTTCGGTCCTTCTGGCTCAGATGGATACCCTGTTAAAGAATCGCGTCCGTATCGCTTTGCATCATGCCACTGGATGGCCGAAGGATGATGAAACAACGGGGCAACAGAACGCTATGGATAGAACGCAAGCTGAGCAACGGTTGTCAAGGTATGATCAGCTGTTCCTGGATAAGCTGCGTGAATCGGTTGAAAAGCATTATGCTGATCAGTCTTTCAATGTGGAATCGCTGGCTGACATGGTTTGTTTGAGCCGTACCCAGCTCTATCGTAAATGCAAAGCCTTGACCGGGGAGTCGCCCGTAGAGGTGATACGCAACACCCGTTTGGAGCACGCGCGTCAATTGCTGATGAGCAGCTTCGATTCCATAGCTGATGTGGCCCGTGAGGTAGGTATCCCAGATGCGACCTATTTCTCAAAGTGCTACAAGGCCTATTTCGGTGTCATGCCAAGCAAGATAAGACCAAACTAGTCTCAGTTCACATTTTTGATTCATCCTCTTGTTACATTTGTTACACGGGTCAAGGTTGCAACATATTTCCTACATGTTGCAACCTGATTTTTTGTCTCTACATTCTGTCTCTACCTATCTTTGTGCTCGAAATAGAGCGATGAAACCACATGTAACCCTAAACCGATGAACAAAACAGAACTTTAGTCATAGTAGGATTAATCAGCTAAACTTTTCCGGAAAGATATTTGGATAACCTTTTCTGTAGGATAATGAGGATTTTGATGAAGATAGGAAGATTGTTTACGGATAATATAGAGAACAGAAACATTTCATCAATTACTACTTTTTTTATGAATAAAAGATTATTATTTGCTCTCCTCATGGTAGTCTTGTCGGCAGTTGACCTTTGTGCTCAGACCATGAAGATTACCGGTGTAGTGGTAAGCAAAACCGATGGAGAGGGGCTCATAGGAGCCACCGTCAGAGAGGTTGGCACCGAACAGGCTGCCCTTACCGATTTAGATGGGAATTTTGTGATTCAGGTCAATCAAGGTGCACAACTCATCTTCTCGTACGTAGGCTGTGAGTCGCAGACGCTCAAGGCTGTCGATGGCATGCGCGTAGAGCTGGCAGATATGACTGAGCTTCAAGAGGTGGTTGTGACCGGTTATCAAGTGCAACGCAAGGCAGACTTGACAGGTGCTGTCAGCGTAGTCAGTGTAAGCGAGCTCCAGAAGCAGAATGAGAACAACCCCATCAAGGCGCTGCAAGGTAGGGTGCCCGGTATGAATATCACAGCCGATGGAAGCCCATCGGGTGCAGCCACTGTACGTATTCGTGGTATCGGTACGCTCAACAACAACGACCCGCTATATATCATTGATGGTGTGCCCACCAAATCGGGCATGCACGAGCTGAACGGTAACGATATTGAGTCCATTCAGGTGTTGAAGGATGCAGCATCAGCCAGTATCTATGGCTCGCGGGCAGCCAATGGTGTGATCATCATCACCACTAAGAAGGGTAAAGAGGGTAAAATCAAGATTGATCTGGATGCCAGCATCACAGCCTCTTTTTATGCCAACAGAATGAAGGTGCTCAACGCTGAGCAGTGGGGACGCGCTTTTTGGCAGGCTAACGTCAACGATGGTCTGGATCCCAACAACAATAACCTGGGTTATCACTTCGACTGGGGTTACGATGCTGCAGGCACTCCTCAGCTCAATAAAGTGACGATGCAGAAGTATCTGGATGAAGCCAATACCATCCCTGCATCTGATACCGACTGGTTTGATGAAACAACACGCACCGGTGTGATACAGAATTACAACGTCAGTGTGAGCAATGGCAGCGAGAAGGGGTCTAGTTACTTCTCTTTAGGCTACTACAAGAACCTGGGTATCATTAAGTACACCGACTTCGAGCGCCTTTCTGCCCGTATCAATACCGATTATAAGTTGATTGGTGACGTGCTGACCATCGGTGAGCATTTCACGATGAACCGCACCTCGGAAGTGAGTGCTCCCGGTGGTTTCCTGGAAAACGTGCTGCAGTTTGACCCCTCATTCCCTGTGTATACTACGAGCGGTGAGTTTGCCAACTTGGCTGGTGGATATGCCGACCGTGAGAATCCATTGGGTCGCCTCAGCCGCAACAAAGATAACCGTTACACCTATTGGCGTGCTTTCGGTGATGTCTATCTGAACCTGGCGCTCTTCAAGGGCTTTAACCTGCGTACGACGGCTGGTATCGACTACGCACAGAAGCAGCAGCGTATCTTCACGCTCCCTATCGACAATGGTAACGTGGCCAATCCAGAAAACGCTGTCGAGGCAAAGCAGGAGCATTGGACCAAGTGGATGTGGAATGCCGTTGCTACCTATAATATGGAGATAGGTAAGCACCGTGCAGACTATATGTTAGGTATGGAGTTGAACAGACAGAGTGATGTCTGGTTCTCGGGCAAGCGCTACGATTACGAGATTCTGAATCCCGATTACATGTGGCCCGATGCAGGTACCGGTGTGGAAAAGGCTTATGGGTCAGGCAGCGGTTACTCACTGGTCTCATTCTTCGGTAAGGCCAACTACACCTATGCAGACAAGTATATGGCTTCGGTCACCGTACGTCGCGACGGTTCAAGCCGTTTTGGTAAGAGCAATCAGTATGGTACCTTCCCCTCGATCAGCTTGGGCTGGCGCTTGACTCAGGAGTCGTTCATGGAGAAGACCTCAAACTGGCTGACCGACCTCAAGTTGCGTGCATCGTGGGGACAGACTGGTAACCAAGAGATCTCGAATACTGCGCGCTATACCCTGTATTCCGCGGTTTATGGTGATGCCAACTTTGGTGGTAACAGTTACGGTACCGCGTATGATATCGTGGGAACCAATGGCGGACAACAGCTGCAGTCAGGCTTCAAGCGCGTACAGATTGGCAACAACGACATCAAGTGGGAGACCACCACACAGACCAACATCGGTATCGATTTCGCCCTTTTCAATAATACCTTATATGGTAGCTTCGACTACTTCGATAAATCCACCAAGGATATCCTGCTCTACATGGCGGGTATCGCAGCCATGGGTGAAGGTTCATCCATGTGGATCAATGCCGGTGAGATGAAGAACAAAGGTATGGAGCTTAACTTGGGCTACCGCGGCGAGATGGGCGACTTTAGCTACGATATCACCGCCAATGTCGGAACCTATCGGAATGAGATTACCAAACTGCCTGAGACCGTAGCAGCCAACGGTGATTTCGGCGGCAATGGCGTGAAGAGTGTGATTGGTCATCCCATGGGTGCACAGGTAGGCTACATCTTCGACGGCATCTTCAAGAGTCAGGCTGAAGTGGATAATCATGCTGAGCAACAGGGCGCTGCTGTAGGTCGTATGCGTTTCCTCGACCTCAACAAGGATGGCAAGATTACGGAGGCTGATCAGGATTGGATTTACTCACCAGTACCCGACTTCTCCTACGGCTTCAACATCTACTTGCAATACAAGAACTGGGATCTGACCATGTTTTGGCAAGGTGTTCAAGGGGTGGATGTCATCTCTGACCTGAAGAAGGAGACCGACCTGTGGGCCGGTGTGAATGTGGCCAACCTCAACAAGGGCGACCGCTTGCTTCAGGCCTGGTCACCCACCAACCCCAACTCCACCATTCCCGCGCTCTCTACTTACAACAACAACAATGAGACTCGCGTGTCAAGCTACTATGTGGAAGATGGCTCGTTCTTGAAGTTGCGCAACATTCAGTTGGGTTATAATGCCCCTAAGGCCTTTGCCAACAAACTCTTCATGGAGCGCCTCCGCCTCTATGTGTCGGCTCAAAACCTCCTGACTATCAAGAGTAAGAGCTTCACAGGCGTAGATCCTGAGAATGCCAACTTTGGCTACCCCATTCCTGTTAATGTCTCATTTGGACTTAACGTCACTTTCTAAAATAACGGTATGAAAAAGATATTCAACTATATGATGGCTGCCGCATTGGGTATGATGGCAGCTGGCTGCTCCGACTTTCTGGAGGAGCAGGTGCCCCAAGGTACGCTCGACGAGAACCAGGTGAAAGATCCTTCGTTAGTAGAGAATACCATTATCTCGGCTTATGCCGGCTTTACGCAGAGTGAGGACATCAACGGCTCATTCTCGATGTGGAACTATGATGTCCGTTCAGACGATGCTTATAAGGGGGGTAGCTCGGTCAATGATGGTGACGTGTTTCATCAGCTGGAGGTGCAGAAGGGTGTGCTCACCACGAACTGGAACATCAGTGATATGTGGAATCGCCTCTACATTACCATCTCGCGCGTGAATTCCGCCATCAGCGTGCTTGAGAAGTGTGATGACTCTTATGCGCTCAAATCACAACGTCTAGCCGAGATGAAATTCCTGCGAGCTTACAGCCACTTTTTGCTGAAGCGCCTTTACAAAAATATTCCTTTCATCCTGGATGCTAACCTCGATTACGACGCTTACGGCCAGCTGTCGAATACCGCATACAGCAACGACGAAGCCTGGGCCGCTATTGCCCGCGAACTGGAAGAGGCCTATGAGTTACTACCTGTTGCTCAGGCCGATAAGGGTCGCCCCACCAAGGCTGCTTGTGCTGCTTTCCTTACCAAGGTCTATCTGTACAAGGCTTACCGTCAAGACGATGCCAAGAGTAACCAGGTAACCAGCATCAATGAAGAGGATTTGAATCAGGTTTTGAAATACTCTGACCCCACCATCTATACGGCCGGTGGTTATGGGCTCGAGGCCGATATGCACAACAATTTCCGCCCCGAGGAGCAGTATGAGAATGGTTGTGAATCCATCTGGGCTATCCAATACTCGCGCAATGACGGCTCAACGTATGGCAACCTCAACTGGTCAAACGGATTGATTTGTCCCAATATTGCCGAGGTTACGGATGGTGGATGCGACTTCTACAAGCCTTCGCAGAATCTGGTTAATGCCTTCCGTACCGACAACAGTGGTCTGCCTCTGTTGAACAGCTACAATCAGAAGGATTACGACATGGCAACCGATAATGCCGACCCTCGTCTCTTCCTCACCGTAGGTCTTACGGGCCTACCCTACATGTTCAACTCGAACTTTATCATGGATCGCACCTCGAACTGGAGCCGCTCAGGAGGTCTGTATGGTTACTATGTTACGCTGAAGCAGAATGTAGATCCCGCGTTGATAGGCCAGTACCTTATCAAGGGATCGTTCTGGGCCACCAGCATGAATCGCATCGTCTTCCGCTATGCCGACGTCCTGCTTGAACGGGCTGAGGCGTTAGCCCAGCTGGGTAAGAGCGACCAAGCAATCGCTTTGGTTAACCAGATTCGCTCACGTGCTGCATCAAGCACCCAGATGATCAGCAACTATCCGACCAAGTATGGTGTGAAGTTCTATTGTAAGAACTACACCGGTTCGTACGACAAGGCCCAGACCCTTCAGATTGTGAAGATGGAGCGTCGTCTGGAACTGGCTATGGAGTCAGAACGCTTCTTCGACCTGGTGCGTTGGGGCGAGGCTGCCGAGACGCTCAACAACTATTATGCCTCAGAGA
>JBJEKT010000122.1:0-2321 GCA_051878775.1 Bacteroides sp.
GTGGAGGTGGGTACGCCCATCCTCAAGCTCGACCTGCAGAGCGCGGAGACCGACTACAAGAAGATGCTCGACGAGGAGCAGATGCGCAGCCACAAGCTGAAGCAGCTCCGACTGAGCAACCAGACCAAGCTCAACGACCTGGAGATGCAGGTCAAAGTGAGCGCCATGAAGCTGAACCGCATGAAGGTGGAGCTGCGCAACGAGCAGTACCTGGACAGCCTCGGTTCGGGCACTACCGACAAGGTGCGCCAGGCGGAACTGAGCTACAACGTGGCCAAGCTGGAGTATGAGCAACTGCAGCAGAAGCTGGCCAACGAGCGCCAGGTGCTCGAAGCCGAGTATCAGGTGCAGGAACTGGAGTTCAGCATCTTCCGCAAGAGCCTGGCTGAGACCAAGCGCACACTCGACGATGCCCAGGTGCGCTCACCCCGCAAGGCCATCCTGACCTATATCAACAACCAGATTGGTGCGCAGGTCAATCCGGGTACGCAGCTGGCCGTCATCAGCGACCTGAGCCACTTCAAGGTGGAGGGCGAGATAGCCGATACCTACGGCGACCGCGTGGCTGCCGGCGGACGGGCCATCGTCAAGATAGGCCGCGACAAGCTGGAGGGCACCGTGAGCAGTGTCACTCCGCTCTCAAAGAATGGTGTCATCTCCTTTATCGTGCAGCTGGAGGATGACAGCAACCGCCGCCTCCGCTCAGGCCTGAAGACCGACGTCTATGTGATGAATGCCGTGAAAGAGGGCGTGATGCGCATACAGAACGGCAGCTATTACGTGGGCCGTGGCGACTACGAGCTCTTTGTACGCGTAGGCAAGGGTGAGCTGGAGAAACGCAAGATACAGCTTGGCGACTCCAACTTTGAGTACGTAGAGGTAGTTAGCGGCCTCAAGCCCGGCGAAGAGGTGGTAGTGAGCGACATGAGCCAGTTCAAGACCAAGAGAACCCTCAAGGTGAAGTGAGTTACGAGCCACAAGCTACGAGCTACGAGTTGGTATTAGCCACCAGTATTCATTTTAAATTTTAAATTATTAAACCGTCATGCTGAAAGTATATCTCAAACAGGCTTGGACGTTGCTGAAGCAGAACCGCTTGTTCAGCAGCATCTACGTGGTGGGCACGGGGCTGTCCATCGCGCTGGTGATGACCATCTTCATCATCTTCTACGTCAAATTCGCCCCCATCTATCCCGAATACAACCGCAACCGCACGCTGGTCATCAAGGCCATGAAGCACTACCCCGTGGAGCAGCCGGGTAACTACAGCTCCTATGGCGGGGTCTATTATCCTGCTGCGGAGGCACTCGTCAAGGAGGTGCCCCACATCGAGGCTATTGCCGGCCTAAGGCAAGATGGGTACTTGTTCCTCCGCCTGGCCATGCCCGACGGCTCGTCCGAGGATGTGGCTCCCATGTGGTGCAATGCGGCCATCTGGAAGGTGTTCAACTACCGCTTCCTCTCCGGCCAACCCTTTACCGAGGCTGATGAGGAAGCCAAGGTGCGAGTGGCCGTGCTGAGCCGTTCGCTCGCCATGCGCCTCTTTGCCACGACTGATGCCGCTGGCCGCACCATTCGCTTGGCCGGCAACGAATACCGCGTAGTGGGTGTGGTGGAGGATACAAGCAATGCCACCCCCTCGTCGGCTGCAGAGCTCTGGCTACCGATGGACCTTGGACCCTTGTATGAACCGACGAACGGTGACCCCAACAACCTGCTGGGCAACTGTCACCTCTACATCCTCGCCGAAGAGGGTCACGTGAAGGAGGTTCAGAACGGCATCCGAATGGCGTTCGAACAGCGTAATAAGGGTGATAACAAGTCTGTGTTCGACCCCGAGGGACAGCCCGACCCCTATTGGCTGAGCACCTTCCGCCAGGCCGGCATGAAGCCCGACATCAAGGAGCTCATCAAGTCGTTCGGTTACATCCTGCTGGCTCTCATCTTCATTCCTGCGCTCAACCTGGGCGGTATGATTAGCAGCCGCATGGACCAGCGCCTGGCCGAGATGGGCGTTCGCAAGGCCTTCGGCGGAACCAACCGCGCCGTGCTTCAGCAGGTGCTCATCGAGAACCTGCTGCTCACCTGCCTCGGCGGCTTGGCCGGACTGCTCTTCTCCTACTTGATTGTCTTCACTGCCAGCGACTGGATATTCACCCTGTTCGACACCTTCATCGCCAACGCAGGTCAGCCCACGCAGATTACCTTCGAGATGCTATTCAACCCCTGGGTCTTCCTCAGTGCCTTCCTGCTCTGCCTGGTGCTCAACCTGCTCTCGGCCTACATCCCCGCCCGCCACGCCCTGAAGCACAGCATCATCC
>JBJEKT010000123.1:0-2315 GCA_051878775.1 Bacteroides sp.
CTGGGACGCGACTACCGCATTGCCGGAGGAGCCAAGTACCGCATCCTGGAGGACAACATAGGCTACGTCTATTACGGTGACTTCAGTAGCGGCATTGGCAACGGTAATATGAACGAAATCCTCTCCTACCTCTCTATCTGCAACGGCCTCATCATCGATGTGCGTAACAACGGCGGTGGAGCATTGATCTATGCCACACTGATGGCCGAGCACTTCACCAACGAGCGAGTATTAACTGGCTACATCCAGCACAAGACAGGCCCTGGACACAGCGACTTCTCTGCCCCCGAACCCATCTATGTGGAGCCAAGCGACGGGATACGCTGGCAAAAGCCCGTGATGCTGCTTACCAACCGACACAGCTACAGCGCCACCAACGACTTCGTGAACGCAATGAACTGCTTTCCACAAGTGACCCTCGTAGGTGACAAGACAGGTGGAGGCAGCGGCCTACCTTTCTCTTCGGAACTACCCAACGGCTGGGGCGTGCGCTTCTCAGCCAGCCCACACCTCAATGCGCAGCAGGAGCACATTGAGTTTGGCATCAACCCCGACGTAAAAGTGGATATGAAGGCTGAAGATGAGGCCCAAGGGCTCGATACCATCATCGAAACAGCTCGCCGTTTGCTGAAAAACGAGTAAAAAAGCACATTTCTATGCTTTAGAATTTGCCGAAACAAAAAAACTTTCTACCTTTGCGGCGCAAACTTGAACAATCATCCAGCGCGTGTGGCGTAATTGGCAGCCGCGCCAGACTTAGGATCTGGTGCCGTAAGGCGTGTAGGTTCGAGTCCTATCACGCGCACTGAACAAAAAGTTAGGAGCACTTTCCCCAATCAAGGGTTAGGTGCTCCTTTTTCTTCTACTATAATTCTCCTGAAGATTAATCTTCCCCAAGGCAGGAGGTAATTTCATCAATGCTGTAACCTGTCATGGCTGATATCTGCTCCACAGACATACCATTCGACACCAAGGCTGATACTAAAGAATGTAACTTTTGACGTTCTTTTAATAGCTGATTCTGCTGCTCTGTTAACTGGTTCTGCTGCTCTGTTAACTGGTTCTGCTGCTCTGTTAACTGGTTCTGCTGCTCTGTTAGCTGATGATGCTGTGCTTCTAAGAGACATTCTTGTTTAGCTAGCTCAATAGTTTGCGCTTCAATTTTCTTGTCGCGTAACATGATTTCCGTGTCACGCTTCTCAATAGCCGAGAAATATTCGTCTTCCACGTTCATATCCTGACGCAGCTTGGCATCAGCAGCTGCTGAAGTCAACCGATGAAGGATGTATAGCATGTCAGCATCGTCAGCATAAAGCGATTCATCAATCTGCATGATTTGACGACTATTCGCGTCCTTGCGGCTTTGGTCGAATACGCTGAGGACTTTCTCCAACCGGTTATTAACTTGGCCGTGAAGCAGAGGAAGCTGGATAATGATGCTGTTGTGTGTCAAGCTCTCCACAAAGGGATCGGGAATGCCTTTCGTCACCAGCTGACCCTCGTAATTGTAGGAGTGGTGATTGACGTAGATTACCGGCTCCTCAATATGGCCCACGCGATGGCCTAACATATAGACAGCCACCATCGGCACAGCATAACCCTCAGGATTCTCCTCCTTGACGATATTTTCCGGATTCTGATACTGCGCTCCGAGGTATTGACGGAAGCGGAGCGTTTCCGTATCAAGCCAGGTCTTTTGCAGTTCAATGAGCACTAACTTCACACTATCATCGTCTTGCAGCACCTGTGCAGCAAAGTCGATGCGGAACATGGATATTTTGTCACGCGTGCCGTTGGTGTACTCATGCCGACGTGTCTTTACTTGCAGCACCTTCTTCTTCAGAAGTGCTGAGAGCAACGTGCGTGCAATGCGTTCGTCCTCCATCAGATATTTGAAGACAGCATCATAAATCGGATTGGCTACTGTAATCATCATGTTCTGCTCCTTTCGTCTTTGGTCAATGATTTATCATGCAAAGATAGGCAAGGGAAGTGACTCCACAAAATTATCGGCAAGAATTTTCTATTTCCGAATTTCCAATCCCTCTTCGAGCTCCTGCAGATGGGCATGGCCGGTAAGATACTCCTTGATTAGAATACTTCGTAGCGTACTTCTTGCAAGAATCTCAAAAAGCGATACAAGCATATCACTCCTTCCCACTCAACAGATTGAACCGAATCAATCTGTCGGATACAAACGACGAACGGCCTAAACGATACTGAAGCGAGTCAGATAAAGCCAATGAATCTCCCTCCAAATTATTCTTCGGTCCAATAGCTACAGCAGGCTTTTTAGGATCAAGGATGCTCTGTCC
>JBJEKT010000124.1:0-9875 GCA_051878775.1 Bacteroides sp.
TGAAGGACTGGCGCGGTGGTCGTGCTGCCAGCGGCAACATCATCCCCTCTTCTACCGGTGCTGCTAAGGCTGTAGGTAAGGTTATCCCCGAACTCAATGGCAAGCTGACTGGTATGTCTATGCGCGTTCCGACTCTGGACGTTTCTGTAGTTGACCTGACTGTCAACCTGGCTAAGCCCGCTAAGTACGACGAAATCTGCGCTGCCATGAAGGCTGCTTCTGAAGGCGAACTGAAGGGTGTACTGGGTTACACTGAGGATGCAGTCGTTTCTAGCGACTTCCTGGGTGACACTCGCACTTCTATCTTCGACGCTAAGGCTGGTATTGCTCTGACCGATACATTCGTTAAGGTTGTATCTTGGTACGACAACGAAATCGGCTATTCTAACAAGGTTCTGGAGCTGATTGCTCACATGAAGAAGGTGAACGGCTAATCTACAGTTAGAAAATAATAAAAAATAGGCGGCTTCCTTTCTAGTCGCCTATTTTTTTTGCACTTTTGCAGTCCCTAATATAAAAACAGAAATGAATTTTAAAGGACTTGTAATCTCACTACTTTGCATTATGAACACCGCCATGGCTCAGAACCCCTTCCTGCAACCCTACAACACGCCCCACGGCACAGCACCATTCGACCGCATACGCCTAGAACACTACGAACCGGCCGTGATGGAGGGTATCAGGCAACAAAACGCCGAAATCGATGCTATCGTCAATAACCCTGACACACCCACCTTTGAGAACACCATCGAGGCCTACGAAGCCTCGGGACAACTGTTGGATCGCGTAAGCAGTGTCTTCGGCAACCTGATGAGTGCTGAGACCAGCGACGAGATGCAAGCCCTGGCACACAAGCTGATGCCCATCATGACGGAGCACGGTAACAACATCAGCCTCAATGAGGCACTCTTTGCACGCATCAAGGCTGTCTATGACCAACGCCAGCAGCTCCACCTCAACGATGAGCAGAAGATGCTCCTCAAAGATGTCTATGAAGGATTCGCACAAAACGGTGCCAATCTCCAAGGTGCTGACCGCGAGGCCTACCGCGAGCTGAGCAACCGCCTCAGCCTGCTCACCCTGCAATTCAGCGAGAACCTGCTCAAAGCCACCAACAGCTATCAGCTCCTCCTCACCGACCCAGTACAAGTGAAAGGACTGCCACAGACGGCCCTCGATGCCGCCCGTGAGAGTGCCCAGCAGAAGGGGCTGGAGGGATGGCGCTTCACCCTCGACTACCCTAGTTACGTGCCCTTTATGGAGTACGCAGACAACCGCGAACTACGCCAGCAACTCTATACAGCCTACGCCTCGCGCGCTACCAAGGGCGAGACAGACAACCGCGACATCGTAAAGCAGCTTGTCAACACCCGCTTGGCCTTGGCTCAGCTGTTGGGCTACCCCGACTACGTATCCTATAAACTGACGCAGCGCATGGCACGCACCACCCAGGCGGTGAACCAACTGCTTGACCAACTACTCGAAGCCTATACCCCTGCTGCACGGGAAGAGGTAGCACGTGTAGAAGCCCTGGCCCGTAAGGAGCAAGGTGACGACTTCGTGCTGATGCCCTACGACTGGAGCTACTACTCACACCGGCTGAAAGATGCTACCTATCAGCTGAACGACGAGATGCTGAGACCCTACTTCCAGCTGGAGAAGGTTATCGACGGTGTCTTCGGCCTGGCTACACGCCTCTACGGCATCACCCTCAAGGTCAATCCCGACATACCGGTCTATCACCCTGAGGTGACGGCTTACGACGTAATTGACCGCGACGGTTCCTTCCTGGCTGTACTCTATACCGACTTCCATCCTCGCGAAGGGAAACGCTCGGGTGCCTGGATGACGGAGTACAAGGGACAGTGGCGTGAGAAGAGTGGTGAGAACAGTCGTCCGCACGTGTCACTCGTGACCAACTTCAGCCGCTCCACAGCCAACAAACCCGCACTGCTTACCTTCGATGAGGTGGAGACACTGCTCCATGAGTTCGGCCACTGTCTGCATGGTATCTTTGCCAACACCACCTACCGCAGCCTCAGCGGCACCAACGTCTATTGGGACTTCGTAGAGCTGCCCTCACAAATTATGGAAAATTTCGCCACGGAGAAGGAATTCCTCCATACCTTTGCACGCCACTACGAGACCGGTGAGCTGATTCCTGACGAACTGATACAGCGCATCGTAGCCTCAGCCAACTTCAATGCCGGCTACCTCTGCCTACGCCAGGTGAGCTTCGGCCTGCTCGACATGGCCTGGTATACCCGTACCAACCCCTTCGAGGGCGATGTGCAAGCGTATGAACGCACAGCCTGGAAACGAGCCCAACTGCTGCCTCAGGTGGATGAAGCCTGCATGAGCACCAGTTTCTCCCATATCTTTGCCGGTGGCTATGCCGGAGGCTACTACAGCTACAAATGGGCTGAAGTGCTCGATGCCGATGCCTTCTCCCTCTTCAAAGAAAAGGGTATCTTCAGCACCGAAGTGGCTCAACGCTTCCGCGACAACATCCTCTCCAGAGGGGGTACTGAAGACCCCATGACTCTCTACGTAAGCTTCCGCGGACAGCAACCCACCATCGATGCCCTGCTCAAGCGAAACGGCATCCAGTGAACAAACACCCTCGCGTGTTCATTTATATAATAAATCTAGAAATCTATCAGCAAAACGGTATAATGAATACTAACAGCAAACGATACTACAGAACGCTTACAAACTGCCGGTTCATGGTGGGCATCTGCATGACGCTCTGCTTCATCTTGAACCTCACCACCAGTTGCAACAACGATGACGATGTAATGGATATCTTCGTAGGAGGTGGAAAGACCTGGAAGCTGACCTACATCAGCCGTGATGGAAGCAACCAGTGGTACGACTTCTGGGGTGATAACGAGGCGGCACGCAAGGCCAGCGAAACGGCCATGGACAACGAAAACAATTTCGTGCTCAACTTTGAAGGTGGCACCTCAGGAACCACCACAGGAGGCGCCATGAACGGACGCGGAATAAAAACGCCCTTCAACGGCAGTTGGACCGTAACAGAGGGACGTAGCCTCAGCATAACGATGCAAAACAACCCCTCTGAAACTGACCCACTGGCCAAAGCCTTTGTCAACGGCCTAAAGGGGGTGACCCGTTATGAGGGTGACACCCAGAACCTATACCTCTTCTACACCAATGGTGAAATCACTATGCGCATGAGCTTCCATGTGCAAAAATGACTCTTTGATAACAATGGAAAAGAACGCAAACGAGAAACAGCAGGCCCTGGATAGGCGCTATCTGCGCATGGCCTACATCTGGGCAGAGAACTCCTACTGTCAGCGGAGACAAGTGGGAGCACTCATCGTAAAAGAAAAGATGATTATCTCGGATGGTTACAACGGCACACCCTCGGGATTTGAGAACGTATGCGAGGATGAAAACAATGCCACCAAGCCCTACGTGCTCCATGCCGAAGCCAACGCCATCACCAAGATAGCCCGCAGCAACAACAGCAGTGACGGAGCCACGCTCTACGTCACCGCATCGCCCTGCATCGAGTGTGCCAAACTCATCATACAGGCAGGCATCAAGCGCGTGGTCTATTCCGAGAAATACCGCCTGGAAGACGGCATCGAGCTCCTGAAACGAGCCGGCATCGAGGTAGTCTATATGGAGGTGGAAAACACCTTATCCCTAAATTAATCCCTCACCCCTAAAAAACATCCCTAATAGCAATGTCTTCAAAAAGCACCAACCGATTCATTCCGCTGATCATCGCCGTGAGCGTAGTGATTGGCATCCTGATAGGAACATTCTATGCACAGCACTTTGCAGGCAACCGACTGGGCATCATCAACGGCTCATCCAACAAGCTCAACGCTCTGCTACGAGTCATCGACGACCAGTATGTGGATACCGTGAACATGACCGACCTTGTGGAAAAGGCCATGCCACAGATTCTGGCCGAACTCGACCCCCACTCCGTCTATATCCCTGCCCAGAACCTGGAGCAGGTCAACTCTGAGCTGGAGGGAAGCTTCAGTGGCATCGGCATCCAGTTTACCATCCAGGATGATACGGTCCACGTCAACCGCGTCATCAAGGGAGGCCCTTCAGAGAAGGTAGGTCTCATGGCCGGCGATCGCATCGTAAGAGTCGATGACAGCCTATTCGTAGGTAAGACATTGACCAACGAGAAGGCCATGCGTACCCTCAAGGGTCCCAAGGACAGTCAAGTGAAGGTGAGCGTGAAGCGCATGGGGGAACCCGAACTGCTTGACTTCCTCATCGTGCGTAGTGACATTCCGCAAAACAGCATCAATGCGGCCTATATGGTGACCGACGACTTTGGCTACATCCAAATCAGCAAGTTTGCACGCACCACCCACATCGAGTTGCTCAACGCCATCGCCCAACTGGTACACCAGCAATGCAAAGGCCTCATCATTGACCTGCGTGACAACACCGGTGGCTACATGGAGGCTGCTATCCGCATGGTGAACGAGTTTCTTCCCGAAGGCCAACTCATCGTCTATGCAGAGGGACGCAAGTTTCCTCGTACCCAGGACTACGCCAACGGCACAGGCAGCTGCCAACGGATGCCCCTGGTGGTCCTCGTGGATGAAGGGTCAGCCTCAGCCAGCGAAATCTTTGCCGGAGCCATACAGGACAACGACCGAGGCATCATCGTGGGACGTCGCTCATTCGGAAAGGGACTGGTGCAGCAGCCCATTGACTTCAGCGACGGTTCAGCCATCCGACTGACCGTGGCCCGCTACCATACCCCCTCTGGCCGCTGCATCCAGCGCCCCTATGCCAACGGCAACGACAGCCAGTACGAACGAGACTGGCTCACGCGCTACGAGCACGGCGAGTTCTTCTCAAAGGATAGCATCAAGCTGAACGAGGACGAACTGTTTGAGACCTCCTTGGGGCGCCCTGTATATGGCGGTGGAGGTATCATGCCCGACGTCTTCGTACCCCAGGATACCACAGGAGTCAGCTCCTACCTCATCGAGGCCAGCAACCGTGGACTCATCATCCGCTTTAGCTTCCACTACACGGACACCAACCGTACCAAGCTCGAATCCTACGAAGACAATGAGCAGCTACTCAAGTACCTGAAGAACCAGAACGTGATGGAGCAGTTTATCCGCTACGCCGAAGGTAAGGGGCTGAAGCGACGCAACCTGTTGATACAGAAGTCACGCAAACTCCTGGAGCGCCACGTCTATGGCAATATCATCTACAACATGCTGGGCCAGGAGGAGTACATCCGCTACATCAATACCGAAGATGCCACGGTGAAGAAGGCCCTGGAGATACTGGAGAACGGGGAGGCCTTCCCCACAGCTCCCATACTTAATGAGGAAGAAAATGGACAAGATGACGAAAAAAGAACTGCGCAAGCAGATGGCGGCCTTAAAGGCTACATACCGGAATGCCGGACAACTGACTTCACTCTCTGCTGAAGTGCTCAAACAGCTGGAGGCCAATCCCCACTTCCTGCAAGCCCAGGTGGTCATGCTCTACTACTCCCTACCCGATGAAGTAGATACGCACGACTTCGTGGAGCACTGGGCCCGCACGAAGCAGATTATCCTCCCCGTGGTGATAGGCGATGAGCTGGAACTACGCACCTACCACGGACAACATGACCTGGCCAAAGGGGCTTACGGCATCGAAGAACCTATGGGTCCACCCTTTCTCCACCCCGAGCAGATAGAATGTATCGTGGTGCCTGGAGTGGCCTTCGACGACCAAGGCAACCGCCTAGGCCGTGGCAAGGGCTACTACGACCGGCTACTTCCCCACTTGTCACAAGCCTGGAAGATAGGCCTCTGCTTCCCCTTCCAACGGGTAGAAGAGGTTCCTGCAGAGCCATTCGACATCCGTATGGATGAAGTCATCAGTTCATTCAAACCAAATAGAGAGATCATCAAATCAACTCAGATAGAATAATGAAAACCAACTACCATACCCACACCACCCGCTGCATGCACGCCAAAGGAACCGACGAGGAGTTTGTACTCAGTGCCATCAAGGGTGGTTACGACGTACTGGGCTTCTCCGACCATACGCCATGGAAATACCGCAGCGACTTCGTGGCTGGCATGCGTATGCTACCAAGCGAACTGCCTGACTACATAGAGAGCATCAGCTCCCTACGCAAGAAATATCACGATAAAATCCAAATTAAGATAGGCCTGGAGTGCGAATACTTCCCCGACTACCTCTACTGGCTGAAGGAGCAGATAAAGCAGTATCACATCGACTACGCCATCTTCGGCAACCACTACTACCATACCGATGAGAAGTTCCCCTACTTCGGCAGCCATACCCGTAACCGTGACATGCTCGACCTTTACGAAGAGAGTGCTATCGAGGGCATGGAGAGCGGACTCTTCTGCTACCTGGCCCACCCTGATCTCTTCATGCGCTCCTACCCGAGGTTCGACCACCATTGCACCACCATCAGCCGCCACATCTGCCGTGCTGCGGCCCGTCTGCACATCCCCCTAGAGTACAACATTGGGCGTTGGTACTTTGGCGAAACCGAGGAGAACGGACGGCTCACCTATCCCACCCCTGCCTTTTGGAAGATTGCAGCCAACGAAGGATGTACCGCCATCATTGGTCTGGATGCCCACGACCACCGCGAGCTCCTCAACCCAATCAGCTACCTCAAGGCTCAACAGGACTTGAAGGCCTATGGCATACCCGTCATCACCACACTGCCTAACGGAAAATGATGTTTGTAATGACCTGAGCGCCTACCTTGGCATTCAGGTTACGCACCAGGATTTCGCGTCCCATCATCAGCTCCTGCCGCAGCACAGCCGATGAGAGATGGACATAGAGCACCTGGTTCTTGATGTAGAGTTCCTTGGTATAGGAGTTGATAGCTGGCCCCAGCACTTCGGGCCAAGCCTTGATGAGACGCACCTCATTGAGCGGTGTCTCCAGACTCTCCTGACGCAAATAGTGACGAATCAGTTCACCGATGGATTGGGCATTGTTTCGCTTCATACCTCACCCTCCGCCGCTATGTCAAAAACCATATCAGCCGTATCACTCACCACTCCATGCTCCACCTTAAACATACAGTAGTCGCTACCCACCTTTTGGAGGATGCGGTCCAGGTGCTCACGATTGGTGTCTGTAATGAAAATCTGACCGAAGCGCTCACCGGCCACCAGCTTCACAATCTGCTCTACGCGCTGCGCATCGAGTTTGTCGAAAATATCATCAAGCAGCAGCAACGGCGTAGTGCGCCCTTTGCGCTTCAAGAAGTCAAACTGCGCCAGTTTCAAGGCCACTAGATAGGTCTTATTCTGTCCCTGTGAACCCTCGCGACGCAAGGGATAGCCTCCCAGCTGCATGGTGAGCTCATCCTTATGAATACCTTTCAACGAATAGCCCATAATCAGGTCACGCTGCCGGCTCCCGCGAATGACCTCATATAAAGAGGTATCGCGCGCGTGCGATTCATAGCTGAGTGACACCTCCTCCCTCTCCTGCGAAATGAAGGCGTAGAAGTCCTGGAAGATGGGGATGAACTCACGGATAAAGGCCTCTCGCTTGGCAAAGACCACCTCACCCGCCTGAGCCATCATCTCCTCCCACACCAGGAAGAGTTCCTCATCCACCGGCGACTCACTCTTAAGCAACACATTGCGCTGACTGAGAGCCTTGTTGTAGCGAATCAGGGCATCAAGATACTCCTTATCCGACTGTGAGATGACCACGTCCATGAACTTCCGTCGTTCCTCGCTGCCTCCCAGCACCAGTTCAGCATCAGCCGGCGATACCATCACCAGAGGGATGAACCCGATGTGATCCGAGAGGCGCTGATACTCCTTCTTGTTGCGCTTGAACTGCTTCTTGGTTCTCCGCTTCATACCGCAGTATATCTCCTCCCGCTCCCCATTGTCATCCTCATAGAAGCCCTGAATGACGAAGAAATCTGCCTCATGACGAATGTTCTGCGAATCCACGGGATTACCCGCACTCTTGCAGAACGAGAGGAAATAGAGGGCATCGAGCAGGTTCGTCTTCCCCATGCCATTGTGTCCGAAGAGGCAGTTCAGCTTCGGTGAGAAGCACAGATCCACCTGCTCCAGGTTCTTATAATTAAGGATGGAAATGCGGTTTAATATCATAAAATAAGCACTGTTCAATCGTTATTTAACGGGAAAATCGATGCAAAAATACAATATTTTTCCCCTTTTCTGCACTTGAAACAAAAAAAGTAGCCCCGAAATTTCGTTAGGTGCTATAAATAACGTACTTTTGCCGTTCGAAAAACTCTATTATTGGAATAATAACAAAAAACGAAACATAAAAATGGCAGTAGAAAAAAAGCAAAATGAAGCCTTGAATGTGGAAGAGGCACTGACACAATCAGAGGTATTCTTCTTGAAGAACAAGAAAACAATCATTGGTGCCGTAGTGGCGGTCATCCTCATCGTAGCCGGTGTGGTAATGTATAAGAACCTCTATGTAGAACCTCGCGAAGAGAAGGCCCAGGCCGCCCTCTTCAAAGGTCAGGAGTACTTCGAGGCAGACCTCTATGAGTATGCACTCAACGGTGACAGCATCAGCTACAAAGGTTTCAAGTATGTAATCGATGAATTCAGCGGTACGTCTGCCGCCAACCTGGCTCAGGCCTACAGCGGCATCTGCCTCTACCACCTGGGTAAGTATGAAGAAGCAGTGAAGGCGCTCGACAAGTTTGATGGCGACGACCAGCTGGTAGCTCCTGCTATTCAGGGTGCCATGGGCAACTGCTACGCCGAACTGGGTCAGCTGGATAAAGCTGCCTCCCTGCTGATGAAGGCCGCTAAGGCTGCTGACAGCAACAGCATCAGTCCCATCTTCCTGATGCAAGCCGGCAAGATTTACATGAAGCAGGGCAAATTCGACGATGCCCTCAGCGCCTACACCACCATCAAAGAGAAATACTTCCGCTCTTACCAGGCTATGGACATCGATAAATACATCGAGCAGGCCAAGCTGAGCAAGAAGTAATCCATCGAGACGCTGTAACGAGCCTCAAAAGACGAGTGACGAGTGTGTTGTTACAAACAGGCACTCCTCACTCGTTTTCTTGTATCATACAGCTTTACTTATCCCACCTATCCGTAACCCGTAACCAGCAATAAAAAAACAATGGCAACTGCATTACATAACTTATCTGACTACGATTCCTCCAAGGTGCCCAGTGCCGAAGCAATGAAGTTTGGCATCGTGGTCTCCGAGTGGAATCCAGCCATCACCGGTGCCCTGCTCGAAGGGGCTATCAACACCTTGAAGCGCCACGGCGCCAAGGAAGAGAACATCATCGTTAAACCCGTACCTGGAAGTTTTGAACTCACCTTTGGCTCCCACTGCCTGATTGAGAGCGGCCAGGTGGATGCCGTCATTGCCCTTGGCTGCGTAATCCGTGGTGATACACCCCACTTCGACTACGTCTGCATGGGTGCCACCCAAGGCATCGCTCAACTCAATGCTACAGGTCAGATTCCGGTCATCTTCGGACTCATCACAACCAACAATTTAGCCCAAGCAGAAGAGCGTGCAGGGGGTAAATTAGGCAATAAAGGCGACGAATGTGCAATAACTGCAATAAAAATGGTCGATTTTTTTTGGAGTTTAAAAAAATAGTCGTATCTTTGCACCGCAATTCAGAAAGCAAGGCACTTGAGCCAAGCTGAATGAGGCGCAAAAGGGCAAATACCAGAGTGGCCAAATGGGGCAGACTGTAAATCTGCTGGCTTACGCCTTCGGTGGTTCGAATCCATCTTTGCCCACAAGTTCAGCTCTTACGGTTGAATGAAATTGCGGAAGTAGCTCAGTTGATAGAGCATTAGCCTTCCAAGCTGAGGGTC
>JBJEKT010000125.1:0-2225 GCA_051878775.1 Bacteroides sp.
CGGGAGAACATGACCTCACCGGCCTATACGGCCAGCATGAAGCGCTACTTCGAGATCAGCAAGGCCATGCCCCACTCCCCCATCCTCTCGCTGCGCGAGGGTAAAATCTCCCACTACGACCACCTCTTCAAGCAGTATGCTCCTGAGTTGAACTGGGATTGGCGCCTGCTGGCCTCACTGGCCTACACAGAGTCCAACTTCGACACCACAGCCGTCTCCTGGGCGGGAGCCCGCGGACTGATGCAGCTCATGCCCCGTACGGCACGTGCCATGGGAGTGCCTGAGGGCAAGGAGCAGAACCCCGAGGAGAGCGTGAAGGCCGCCGTACGCTACATCAAGCTGACGGCCAAAAGCTTCAGCTCCATCCCCGAGCCGGAGCGCACCCACTTCGTATTGGCCGCATACAACAGCGGCCAGGGCCACATCCTGGATGCGATGGCCCTGGCCGAGAAATATGGTAAGGATAAACAACGGTGGTACGACCACGTGGAGAAGTTTATCCTCCTGAAGAGCAACGAAGAGTACTTCACCGACCCCGTATGCCGGTTCGGCTATTTCCGGGGCATCGAGACCTACAACTTCGTGCGCGAAATCATGGGTCGCTACGAGATGTACAAAGAGAAAATCAAGGATTAACGCCCCTTGTACATGTCGTCGTAGTACTTCTCATACTCACCGGAGGTGATGTTGTCCATCCACTCCTCGTTGTCGAGGTACCACTTCACAGTCTTCTCAATGCCCTCCTCAAACTGGAGGCTGGGCTCCCACCCCAACTCACGCTGCAGCTTGGTGCTGTCAATGGCGTAGCGCAGGTCGTGTCCAGCACGGTCGGTGACGTAGGTGATGAGGTCCATGTCCTCACCCTCCTTGCGTCCGAGCAGGCGGTCCACCGTGCAGATTACCACCTTGATGATGTCAATGTTCTTCCACTCGTTGAATCCGCCGATGTTGTAGGTCTCAGCCACCTTGCCTTCATGGAAGATGAGGTCGATGGCCCGTGCATGGTCCTCCACGAAGAGCCAGTCACGCACATTCTCACCCTTGCCATAGACAGGGAGCGGCTTGCGGTGGCGGATGTTATTGATGAAGAGCGGAATCAGCTTCTCGGGGAACTGATAGGGGCCGTAGTTGTTGGAGCAGTTGGTCACGATGGTGGGCATCCCATAGGTGTCATGGAAGGCCCTCACAAAGTGGTCGCTCGAAGCCTTCGAGGCACTGTAGGGGCTGTGCGGATTGTACTTCGTCGTCTCATAGAAGAAGTCCTCACCATAGGCCAGATGGTGCTCACCCGAAGAGGCAGTCGTGGTATAAGGAGGCTGGATACCCTCGGGATGACTCAGTTCAAGCGCACCATACACCTCGTCGGTCGAGATGTGGTAGAAGCGCTTGCCCTCATACTGCTCAGGGAAGCTCTCCCAATAGAGTTTAGCCGCCTGCAGCAGGCTCAGTGTGCCCATCACGTTGGTACGTGCAAAGGTGAAGGGGTCCTTGATGCTACGGTCCACGTGACTCTCCGCAGCCAGGTGGATGATGCCATCCACCTGCTCCTCCTGCATCAGACGATAGAAGGCGTCAAAGTCACAGATGTCCATCTTCACAAAGCGGTAGTTGGGTTTATCCTCTATATCCTTGAGGTTAGCCAGATTGCCTGCATAGGTAAGCTTATCTACATTGATGATGCGATAACCAGGATACTTGTTCACAAAGAGGCGCACCACGTGTGAGCCAATAAATCCGGCTCCGCCGGTAATAACGATACTTTTCATGAGGGTCTTCTATTTTTAATCCAAGTTAGGCTGTTTGGTATGTTCCAATTCATCTATCACGCGGAGCAGGTACTGGCCGTACTGATTCTTGATCATGGGCTGAGCCAGCTCACGCATCTTCTCGGGGGTAATCCATCCCTGACGGAAGGCAATGCCCTCCAGGCAGGCTATCTTCAGCCCCTGGCGCTTCTCAATCACCTCGATGAAGGTGGAGGCCTCTGAGAGGCTGTCGTGCGTACCCGTGTCGAGCCATGCAAAGCCACGGCCCAGGGTCTGCACCTTCAGCTCACCGTCCTGCAGGAAGCGCTGGTTGACCGTAGTAATCTCCAGCTCCCCACGTGCCGAGGGCTTGATGGTGGCTGCTACGTCCACCACCTTGTTGGGATAGAAGTAGAGACCCACCACGGCATAGTTGCTCTTGGGCTTTGCAGGCTTCTCCTCGATGCTCAGGCAGTTGCC
>JBJEKT010000126.1:0-9609 GCA_051878775.1 Bacteroides sp.
CTACTTTTGCGGCGTATTAGTTTTTTTAAAAGATTGAAAGTATGAGTTTACCTGAAGATCCCGCAATGCTCTACAGCTTCATCAACATGAAGCTGCGTGATGAGTACAATTCGTTGGAGGCACTCTGCTCCGACCTCTCTATCGACAAGATGGAGCTGGAGAAGAAGCTGAAGATGCACGGTTTTGAGTACAACCCGGTTAAAAACCGTTTTTGGTAATTAGCCGATTTTGGCTTAATGCAGGCGTAGCAAGTAGCCTACCTCACGGGGTATGGCTGCTTGTTACGCTTTTTTTATTTCTCCCCGGGCAGGGCGGTTTCAGAAAGGGCCGACTCGGGGATGGGGTTATACTGGAAACGGGTCACGACGGGGTTGTGGTCACTGCAAAGTTCCTGGGTCAGGGAGAAACATTCGGTGGCACGCAGGCGTGAGGAGTGGAAGGTGTAGTCAATGCGGAGCAGACGCCAGGCGTTGCGGAAAGTGTACATGTATCCACTGCCTGCCTCCTGGAAGGCATCGGTCAGCAGGGTGCTTAAGGTGCGGTAGGTGTAGGAGGAGGGGAGGGAGTTGAGGTCACCGCAGAGTATAACGGGATACTCGGTCTGGCGGATGCGTTGGCAGATGCTATCTACTTGCTCTGCACGCTTCTTGAGGTTGCCGTGGAGTGTCTCGGCTGCTTCCTGCGTGGTCTGTATCTTCTGCTTGGTATCACCATAGTCCATCTCTCGGGTCCAGGTGGTGCGCCGCTGCGAGATGCTCGTGGTCTGCAGGTGACAACTGAAGAGGGTAACCGTACCGCCAGGGGCCTCTACATCGGCCATCATGCTGCAGTTGGCTGACTCAGGGAAGAGCAAGTGCTCCGTATTCCGAAGCGGATGGAGGCTGAAGAGGGCCAGTTGCAGGTGGCCATCAGCCTTCGGCAGGTAGCGATAAGGCCAGTGACTGAAGGCGTGGAGGATGCTGTCAGTGGTAAAGGATTGGTTACCGTTGAACTCCTGGAAACAGATTACATCGACCTGTTGCTCCTGACAGTAGCGGGCCAGCTCCTTGCAGCTGTAGCCGGTAAACTCGTGACCGAAGCTGTGGACGTTGTAGGTCATAAGAGTCAGCGTAGGTGCATCGGCTACGACGATGGGGTGATTGCCGTACTGGAAGATGGTGGTCAGGTAGTTCCAGTTGACCCCGATGGCTAGCAGTGCAATAAGGAAATGGGGCTTCCGCATGAAGAGGAAGAGAAGAACCATCACGCCATTGACCAACAGAAGGAAAGGCAGGGCCAGTCCAAGCAGGGGCATGAGGGTAGATTCTGCCGGATGGTATCTGCCGGCAAACGAGGCTATGATAGTAACGGCGGCCAGCAGGATGGTGAGGATAAGGAGTATCCCTTTGGCTAAGCCTTTGACTGCACTTTGTCCCATAGTGTTTGATTGTATTAGTGTGAGATAGGATTGTTTCAGCGATTGACAATGTTCATGGGATGTCCCTCCAGGTATGCCTTGACGTTGCCCACCAGAATCTGCATGAGGCGCTGGCGTGCCGCTGTGCTGCCCCAGGCTATGTGTGGGGTGAGGTAGCAGTGGCGTGCTGCGAGCAGCGGATTGTCAGCCTTAGGAGGCTCCTGCGAGAGGACGTCGAGGCCTGCTGCAGCCAGCTTACCGGCGTTGAGCGCATCGGCCAGGGCAGTCTCGTCAATCAGCGGACCACGGGCGGTATTGATGAGGATGGCCGTGGGCTTCATCAGTTGCAGACGCTGGGCATTCACCATGCCAAGGGTCTGGGCGTTGAGCGGACAATGCAGGCTCACCACATCGCACTCGCTGAACAGCTCGTCAAGCTCTATCTTGTGTATCTCTGCCTGTAGTTGCAGGGGTGACTTCGAAGTGTATGCATATACCTCCATCCCGAATCCCAACGCAATGCGGGCGGTGGCCATGCCAGTGTTTCCAAGGCCTACGATACCCATCTTGAGGCCATGGAGTTCAAGCAGGGGCATGTCCCAGAAGCAGAAATCACTGCAGCGGCTCCAGCGGCCGTCGTGTACCGCTTCGTTGTGGTGCTGTACCTGCTGGGCGATGTTGAGCAGATGGGCAAAGACCAGCTGAGCTACGGAGTTAGTGCTGTAAGCAGGGATGTTGCTTACCAGGATACCCCGCTCGCAAGCCGCCTCGATATCAATGATATTGTAGCCGGTGGCCAGTACGCCAATGTACTTCAGCTCGGGAAGGGCAGCTATCTGCTCGGCTCGCAGTGCGGTCTTGTTGGTGAGAACGATTTCTGCCCCTTGGGCACGCTCCACCACTTCGTGGGGTAATGTGCGGTCGTAGATGGTGCACTGGCCCAATTGCTTCAACTCATCCCAACTGAGGTCGCCGGGGTTGGCGGCAAAGCCGTCTAATATGACTATTTTCATGCTGTTTATATCTTTATTATATTCTAAACCTTTATAATAGTTATTCTCTTCTGATGAATCAGTACTTCTTCTCATCGCCCCAGAGTGCCTGCATCCGTTCTTTGTGCTTTTGTTCGGCGGGATTGAGCTGCGGATACCACAGTTGGCGTTGCCTTAGCTCATCAGGTAGGAACTGCTGGTGAACAAAATTGCCCGGGTAGTCATGTGCATATTTGTAGTTGTCGCCATAGCCTAACTGCTTCATCAGTTTGGTGGGAGCATTGCGCAAGTGGAGAGGCACGGGCAGGTTACCGGTCTGCTGCACCAGGGCTAAAGCATCATTGATGGCGCAATATGCCGAATTGCTCTTGGGGCTTGTAGCTAAATAGATGGTTGTTTCGGCCAAAGGGATACGTCCTTCGGGCCACCCAATCTTCATGATGGTGTCGAAGCAGGCGTTGGCTAGGAGGAGGGCATTGGGATTAGCCAGGCCAATATCCTCAGCAGCTGAAATGACGAGTCGCCGTGCAATGAAGGCGGGGTCTTCACCTCCCTCCACCATGCGGGCCAGCCAGTAGATGGCCGCATCAGGGTCACTCCCTCGGATGGACTTGATGAAGGCGGAGATGATGTCGTAGTGCATCTCGCCCTCCTTGTCGTAAGCCATGGGGTTCTGTTGGAGACGGCTAGTGACCAGTTCGTCGGTGATAACCACGGGGTGACCTTCGCCTTCCGCCTCTACCACCAACTCCAGGATGTTGAGAAGCTTACGTGCATCGCCTCCGCTGTAGCGGAGCATGGCATTGGTCTCCTTCAGTTCGATGGTGCGTTCCTTAAGCACAGTATCGGTGGTTAGGGCTCGTTGGAGCAGCTGCAGCAGGTCCTCCTTCTCCAGCGACTTGAGTACGTAGAGCTGGCAACGGGAGAGCAGGGGACGGATGACCTCAAACGAGGGATTCTCCGTGGTGGCACCTATCAAGGTGACCACTCCTTGCTCTACGGCTCCTAGCAACGAGTCTTGTTGCGACTTGCTGAAGCGGTGGATTTCGTCAATGAAGAGGATAGGGCTACTCTGCGTGAAAAAGCGGTTGCTCTTGGCCCGTTCTATTACTTCACGTACATCTTTCACACCGCTTGTTACAGCACTGAGTGTATAAAAGGGAGTTTCCAGCTTGTGGGCGATGATCTGTGCCAGCGTGGTCTTACCTACGCCAGGAGGTCCCCACAGGATAAAGGAACTGATGCGTCCGGCATCAATCATCTTACGGAGCACGGCACCGGGACCGACCAGGTGCTGCTGGCCGATGTATTCGTCAAGCGAGGTGGGGCGGAGGCGTTCTGCTAAGGGCTGCATAGGCTTTCTTCAGAAAATGGGGTTAGAAAATCATCATGATCATGAAGCGGATGCCTCCCTTACGCGTACCTGGCAGGTCAGTGTAAGTCAAGCGCCGCACGTACTCGATGTGTAGCAGCTTGAAGATATTATAGACTCCGGCACTCACCTCTACGTAGGGGGTGTTGTCCATCACATGGCTGGTGTAGCGGCCGTTACGCATCGGGAAGAGGAACAGGTCAGGGTCGTTGCTCTTAAAGGGGTTGTTCTTGTCAGTCAGCGTACCCCACATGCTCTTCACCTTGAACATCTCGCGCCACTTCAGCTTCTTGATGAGCGGCAGGCGATTGAAGAGCTTGCCGTTGAGGTCGTAGGTGAGCGAGAGGGAGGCGTAGCGGTCGTTGAGGAACTCCATGTTGTCGATGAGCGAGAAGGCATCATTGAGTGAGGAGACGTTGTACTGCGTGATGTACGACAGGTTGGCCTGCGGCAGGCAGAGCAGGGGGAAGGGCACCGTGTTCCATTGGGCACCGGCGCTGAGTTTCATGTCGAGCTTGCCCCATGAACCGAACCACCAGCGCTTGCGGATGCCTAGCTCGGTGAGGTTGAAGTTGTAGTCACTCCCTAAGAGTCCCTTCACGCCCATGGTGTGGGAGAGGGTGAAGGTGGGAGCATCGAGTGATACAGGTACACGGCGTTGCTTGGTATTGACGAAGGTTTCACCCGGGGCATAGCGCAAGGTGACTCCGAGTTCCGTGGTAGTGATGTCATGCACGAAGGTGTTGGTCATGTCCCAGACACCTGCGTTGCGCCCGTCGTTCTTCCAGTAGGCTAGCATACCAGCCGGCTGGTCATTGCGACGGCGGGCCATCGCCTTGATGGAGAATCCGTTGTGGGTCTCCAGCTCATAGTCAATCTGGGCATCACGGATATAGGACATCTGATCGACCGTGGTCCACTTCCAGCCCACGAAGAGGTTATCCTTATCGGTGGCCAGGTATTTATCCATGGGTGACATCACATCGTAGGTGTATTTGAAGGAGAGGTAGTGCTTGGGGAACTCCCAGAGTACATACTCGCGCTTGTTGAACGAGTAAGCCACCTCTCCCTGGTAGAACCACTTCTTGTCCTTGGTACCGTAAGCTCCATAGCCGCTGAAGAACCAGTGTGGGTGGAGGTTTCCTGTAGTCATTCCGCTCAGACGGAAGCGGGTACCATTCACGTAGTTGCTGGTTATCATGGTGTTGATAGGACCCAGGTCCACCTTGCTGGGATGGTCCTTTGAACCCAGTTCTACAAAATTCTCAATCAATGCCTTGGCACCGAAGATGACGTACTTAAAGCCAGGTATCTGTTCGATGCGGTTCATGAAGAGGTCCATCGTGCTCTCCTTCTTGGTGAGCGGTACTTGCCGTACTTTGGCCCAGTACTCCTCGCTCTTGGCCATCATGTTGGCCTCTTTGATGACGTTGCCCTTCAGGCGGAACAACCGTTGCTCTATCTCCTCAAATGCGTAGTCGGAGTATTTAGTTGTTCTCTGTATCTCGAGGCCTTGTATGCCTTTCATGAAGTGAAGCTCCACCGTCATGTCATCATCAGTCAGCACCCAGTTGCCATCTCCGAGTTGCTCGTATTGCTGCACGATGTCTAGGTTTTCCACAAAGTTGACGCCCGTTTTCTTGGGCAGGTTCATGACACATTTCTTCACGGCATAGGTGGAGTCATTGACCACGTAAAGGTGGCCCGTGAAGCCAAAGTCCTGCGAGTTCTGCGGCACGAAGGTGAGGTGTACGCAACGCTGCTTATCCACCATAATGGTGTCCATCAGATAATATTTATAGAAGGTGATGGCCCCCTTACCGATAGGGCTGACGAAGCGGCGCTGCAGCAGACGGATGTCGTCATCGTAGATGTTGATGTCGCAGAATACGTCGTTGAGGATGGTGCCCAGCATATCGCCCGTGCTGAAGAATTCCTCGATACCGGTGGAGTTCATACCCTCAATGATGGTCTTCTGGCTACGCGGCTCTTTGCGGAAAATGGTGCGTGAGGAGGTCTCCTTAATGGAGATGGGCAGGATCTGCTTGCCCGTCTTGGGCGACTCCTCAACCTGGTCTTTAAAGAAGGAGAACTTCTTGTAGATACCCTTTTCCAGCTTCTCGGGAGTGACATCGTTGATAGACATCTTCATTTTCTCGTACTTGTGGTACTCGTAGAAGTCGTTGGTCTCCAGTTTGAGCCCCTTTTTATGGTCAATGACGAGCCGCATAAAATCTACTGCAGGGTTGTTCTTGCGCGAATACTTCTCCTTCTTGGGCTTCACCACTACCTCAGAGAGGAGGATATCGTCAGAGGCTAGCTTAACGTTGAGAACCTTGGTGCCTGGGGCAAAGCTGACGCGCTTGGTCTTGTAGCCCACGGCGGAGAAGGTGAGCGTGTTCCATCCTTTGCGGGTTTCTACTTCGTACTCACCGTTGCCGTTGGTGATACCACCTACGCCTTTACCCTCGTATTGCACTGTGATGTACATCAAGGGTTCATGGGTCAGAGAGTCAGTTACTACTCCTTTGATTTGCGCCTGGGCGATGAGCGGCATAAGCAGTCCAGCCAGCACGCATAATGCGGTCGATATATATCGTTTCATTGTTGGCTTCAATCTATATTTGCTGCAAATGTACAAAAAGTTTTTAGATAATTGCATTATACATCCAAAACTTTCTGCTATATTTGCAGCAGAAATAGAGAATAAACCAACTTTTTAAAGAGAATAAACCAACTTTTTAAATTAGATTATGCCAACATTTGTTCAGATCCTCGATTTTGTAGGAACCTTTGCCTTTGCTATTAGTGGTATCCGGTTGGCCTCGGCTAAACGGTTCGACTGGTTTGGAGCCTATGTGGTGGGCTTCGTTACGGCTATCGGTGGCGGTACTATCCGCGACCTGCTTCTTGATGTCACTCCCGGGTGGATGACGGACCCCATTTACCTTATCTGTACGGGACTTGCCCTGCTTTGGGTTATCCTTTGGGGTAAATACCTCATTCACTTGCACAATACGTTCTTTATCTTCGACAGTATCGGCTTGGCGCTGTTTACCGTGGTGGGCTTGGGTAAGAGCCTTGCTTTGGGCTATCCTATCTGGGTGGCTATCATCATGGGTAGCATCACGGGTGCGGCCGGTGGCGTGATACGCGACGTGTTTATCAACGAGATTCCCCTTATCTTCCGCAAGGAGATTTATGCCATGGCCTGCGTCGTGGGTGGGGCGGTCTATTGGCTCTGTACCATCACTGGTTCGGAACCTTATGTGGCTCAGGTGGTGTGTGGCATCACGGTATTCATCACACGCATCCTGGCCGTGAAGTTCAAGATTTGCCTGCCTACCTTGAAAGGGGAGGAGGAATAAAAAGATAGTTTTTCATCGAATACACCTATTTATAATTTTATGCATATTACTGATTGAATCATGAGGACCACCTGTAAGTATGTCTTTCTCTGCCTGCTGCTCCTGGTTGGAGCACTGCGCACTTTGGCTCAACAACGCATAACCGACTTAGACTGTTATACCGAGGAGCAAAAGGCGCTCTATTTGCGTCTGGCCTACCAATTGTACAATCCTGCGACGCGCACCGTCATTGATTCGTTGATGCAGGCTGCCATCGAAGAGAAAAGTGTGCCACTTCAGCTGATGGCCTACCAACTGAGCATGTACGTCAATGTCAATTTGGGGAAGATTGAAGAGGGATTGCAAGACGGACGCGAAGCCATCAAGCTATCGGATGAATTTCCATACGAACAGGTTCATTATGATTTCTACATACGCCACATCAGTGCGTTGGTTCATGTGAGTCGTTCGGTGGAGGCACTGCAAGTGGCTATGGAGATGTCGCGCAAAGCCAGTGAACGAAACTCGCCCTATGGCATGGCAGCGGCTAATTATTGCTTAGGAACCATCTTCTCGAATCGTGGAAACTATCAGGTTGCAATGCCTTATCTGAAGAAAGTGATTCAATTGATGGAAGAGTATGATCTGAATTTTTACTCCTTTGCTGTCTATGTTCAATTAGGGGAGTGTGCGGCAGGAATGGAAGATTATGTTGCACTCGATGAGTACCTGAAGAAGTCTGAAAGTAGTGCCACCAATGAAGTGGAACGCTTCAATGCTCAATATGCTCAGGTCTTTATGCAATATGGTGTTCTACCGGATAAGAAGTTCTTGGAACTCAGTGATCAGTTGATGCTAAATCCATTGTATAACAATCTAATCGTGGAGAGCACGAGGCAAGAGTTGGTGTTGTATCGATTGCTGGCTCAGGGAAAGCCTATGGAAGCATACGCCATGGTGGATTCGCTGAAGGATTTCAGGTCGAACAGTGTGTTAAAAATCAAGATACTCTCCAAATTGGGACGCTATCGTGAAGCGATGGAACTGCAGAAAAAGTTGGCCTTCTATAATGATTCCATCAGTTCCACTTTCCAGGCGGAGGACTTGGCTGCTGCCTATGCGGGCATGGAGAATGTGGAACTGAAGAATAAGGCGGAAAGACTCACTGCACGCAACCAACTCTATTTGCTCACCTTTGTTTTGGCAGTCACCTTGCTGGTCATCTGCTTCTTGCTCTTTATCAACTTCAACCGTCGCAAGCATCTGCTGGAGGTGACGAAGATGAACGAGGAGTTGGCGAAGGCTCGCGACTTAGCGGAACAGGCTTCGGAAATGAAGACGCGCTTTATCCAGAATATGACGCACGAGTTCCGTACACCGCTCAACTCGATTGTGGGTTGCTCACAGATGTTGGTGGATCCCGACATGGAGCTGGACAAGGAGACGAAGGGGGTGCTGCGTTCGGAGATTGATGGGCATACCAAGCAGCTGACGCAGCTGATAAATAACGTAATTCTGCTGAGCAACTATGACAGCGGAGGTGTGGAGCTGAATATGGATGACTGGGATTGTACCCAATTGATGGATATGGCCATCAGTGCCGCGCCCATGGCTTCTGAAACTAAACTTCACATCGCGCGCATCAACCGCTTGCCTGAAGGAGTCACCCTCCATACGGATGGAGCTAAGCTACAACAGGCCTTGACCTGTTTGATTGACAATGCGCTGAAATTTACTGAAGAGGGTACGGTACGCTTGATTTGTGAACCGGTTGACAATGGAAAGGTTCGCTTCATTGTGGAGGATACAGGCAAGGGTGTTCCAAGTGGAAAGGAAGAGGAAATTTTTGAACGTTTCAAGAAGCTGGATGAGTTCATTCCCGGTACGGGACTGGGCCTCTCCATCTGTAGGCTTATTGTGATGCGATTGGGTGGAAAAGTCTTCCTCGACCCCACTTATTCGGGTGGTGCACGCTTCGTTATATCCCTTTAAAGGCGTAGAATACCCCGCTTTAACCTATCCGAAAGAGTTAGTGACTTTTTTTAATAAAAAATAGTTGCATCCCCCAAGGGAATAGTGTACTTTTGGCCAAAATTTGATTTATACTGAAATTATGGCTGAAACATTGGATATCCGCGAACTGAATGAGCGGATTGAAAGACAAAGTGCTTTCGTTACAAACTTGACCACAGGAATGGATCAGGTTATCGTAGGACAAAAACATCTGGTGGAATCGTTGCTCATAGGCCTGCTGGCTGATGGACATGTGTTACTGGAAGGTGTTCCTGGATTAGCCAAGACGTTGGCAATCAAAACATTGGCTTCCCTTATAGATGCTAAATACAGCAGAATACAGTTCACTCCTGACCTCTTGCCGGCCGACGTAATTGGTACGATGGTCTATAGTCAGAAGGATGAATCGTTTCAGGTGAAGAAGGGCCCGGTTTTTGCCAACTTTGTGCTGGCTGATGAAATCAACCGTGCCCCGGCCAAGGTGCAGAG
>JBJEKT010000127.1:0-9521 GCA_051878775.1 Bacteroides sp.
CCCGAGGCTACTTCATGGAGGCCTTCAAGGAGGAAGAGTTTAAGGAAAAGGTGGGTGATGTCCACTTTGTCCAGGACAATGAGTCGCAATCCACCTACGGCGTACTGCGCGGATTGCACTACCAGAAAGGGGCCGACAGCCAGGCTAAGCTGGTGAGGGTGCTGAAGGGACGCGTCATCGACGTGGCCGTGGACCTGCGTCGCTCCTCGCCTACCTTCGGTCAGTACATCAGCGTGGAGCTGAGCGAAACCAACAAGCGGCAACTCTTCATTCCCAGAGGCTTTGCCCATGGCTTCTGCGTACTGAGCGAAGAGGCCCTCTTCCTCTATAAGGTGGATCAGCCCTACGCCCCGCAGAGTGAGGCTTGCATCCGGTACGATGACCCCACCATCAACGTGGATTGGCCCCTGGCTCCGCAGGAGATGGTGCTCTCAGAGAAAGATAAGAAGGGTATGTCATTCAGCGAAGCACCCTGTTTTTAAATATACCACGTACCCATGATGAGTAGTTTGATAAAGGTCATGATGCTTGCAGCAGGGCTGTCATTGACGGCCTGTGGCGGAGCGCGCACTCCGGTGGAGCAGAAGGAAGACTTGACGGCCAAAGCGCTACTCCAAGGGGTATGGCTCGATGAGGAGAACGACATGCCCTGGATCAAGATAGAGGGTGACACCATCTTCTATGCCGACCAGCAGAATGCACCTGCCACCTTCCGCGTGGTGCACGACTCCATCTACGTGACCAACGCTTTCGGCGTGATGGCCTATAAAATTAAGCGGCAGACGGAATACAGCTTCTGGTTCAGCGCCAACGAGGAGGATGGACAGGTCAAACTCTACAAGTCGGAGGATGTGGCTGACAACCTCTTCTTCCAGAAGAAGAAGGTGGAGATACTCCCTTCCACCCCCGAGGTGGTGAAGAAAGACAGCGTCATCTTCTATAAAGGCAACCGCTACCGGGGCTACGTACACATCAATCCCTCTACCATGAAGGTGCAACGCACCACCTTCACCGAAAATGGAGTGGCCGTGGACAATATGTACTATGACAACGTAATCTACATCTGCGTCTATCAAGGCAAGCAGATGCTTTATGGTAAAAATATTCAGAAACAGCAGTTTGGCACCGTTCTTCCGGAGGAATACTTGAAGACGGCTGTGCTGACCGACATGGATTTTGTGGGTGTGGATGAGGAGGGATTCCGCTTCATGGCTACCCTAACCGTGCCCGAGACGCAGGTCTTTGTGGTGGTCAATCTGACCATACGTGACGGTGAGATTCAGCTCTCCACCACTTGATGCTTCCTGCTCCAGCCGCCAAGCTGAAAAACGACAATGTGTGTATATGAGAATAAGACAACTGACATATCTTCTGCTCTTCCTGCTCTGCTCGCTCAGCACGGCAGCACAGAACCGTATGCCTACCCGTACCCGCATGGGCAATAACGACCGTGACCAGTTCGGCAACCAGATAGACCCCTCTACCCGACCAGACAATCTGGAGGACAGTACACATACCGAGATTCAGAGCCTGGCCCCGAAGCTTTACCAGTGGCAGCTGAGCGAGACGCTGGGTGACCGCACCATCGTATCTGCGGATACACTGAGCCTGAACTTCCAGAACTCCAACCTGGTGGATGGCATGATGGGCCACTACAACTACCTGGGTAACCTGGGTTCACCTCGCCTCTCACGCCTCTTCTTCGAGCGGAGAGATAAGTGGAACAACATCTTCCTTAACCCCCTGGACAGCTACTTGGTGCGCCCCGACGAGTTCAAGTTTACTAACAGCAACGTGCCCTATACCAACCTCTCGTACTATAAGGCAGGTGATAAACTGAACGGTGAGGAGCGCTTCAAGTCCTACTTCTCCGTGAATGCCAACAAGCGCATGGCTTTCGGCTTCAACATTGACTACCTCTATGGACGTGGCTTCTACGCCAACCAATCCACCTCTTACTTCAATTCCGGTCTCTTTGCCTCCTACATCGGTGAACGCTACCAGATGCAGGCCATCTACAACCACTACTTCATGAAGATGAATGAGAATGGTGGTATCACTGACGACCAGTACATCACCCACCCCGAGAACATGGCGGAGGGAAAGAAGCAGTATGAAGCCAGCAACATCCCCGTCAACCTGGAGCAAACAGGCAATCGCAATCACGTCTCCTACCTCTACCTTACGCAGCGTTACCGTCTGGGATTCAATAAGGAACAGTTGGACATCAAGGAACGCAAGACTCCTGATGGCGAGGTGAAGAACGACACTACGCGACGGGAGGAGTTTGTGCCCGTCACCAGCTTCATTCACACCTTTCAGTTGGAGCGCGTCAACCATAAGTTCCGTGCCAACAACGAACCTTCTGACTTCTATCCCCACGCCTACCTCGACCCCAAGTCAAGCCGTGACTCTACCCTGGCCTTCAGTGTGAAGAACACCTTCGGCATCGCCCTGCTGGAGGGTTTCAACAAGTATGCCAAGGCTGGCCTTACCGCTTACGCCTCGCACAAGATGAGTCGCTATGACCTGATGAACGTAGATACTGCTACGTTGATGCCGCGCCAACGCTACACGGAGAATGAGGTCTATATCGGTGGCGAGCTGGCCAAGCGTGAGGGTAACCTGCTGCACTACAATGTCAATGGCGAAGTGGGTGTGGCAGGTAAAGCAGCAGGACAGTTTCGCGTGAAGGGAGCCATGGACCTGAACTTCCGCCTCTGGAAAGATACGGTGAACCTCATTGCGCGTGCCACCGTCAGCAACACCCTTCCCTCCTTCTATCTGCGCCACTACCACTCCAACCACTTCAGCTGGGACAATGAGGATATGGATAAGGAGATGCGTACCCGCCTGGAGGGCGAGCTGAACATTGCCCGTTGGGGCACCAACATCAAGGCGGGCGTGGAGAACGTGAAGAACTACACCTACCTGGGCAGCGATGCCTATCCCACGCAATACACCGGCAACGTACAGGTGATGTCGGCCACGCTGACACAGAACTTCAAGTTCGGTATCTTCCACCTGGACAACGAGGTGACTTGGCAAAAGAGCAGCGAAGAGGATATTCTCCCCCTGCCCGACCTCTCGCTCTACCACAACTTCTACCTGCTGACCAAAGTGGCCAAGAAGGTGCTGACAGTACAGCTCGGGGCCGATGTGCGTTACTTTACCAGCTATTATGCCCCCGCCTATCAGCCTGCCACACAGCAGTTCCACCTGCAGCGTGAGGATGACCGCGTGGAGATTGGCAATTACCCCATCGTGAATGTCTATGCCAACCTGCACCTGAAGCGTACCCGCATCTTCGTGATGATGTCGCACGTCAATGCCGGCATGGGGCAACCTAACTATTTCCTCTCTCCCCACTATCCTATCAACCAGCGTGTGCTGAAGATTGGCCTTTCGTGGAATTTTTATGATTGATAGCGTATGAAGCAACCCTCCTCCCCCTTGGTCCGCCGATTGGGCCGTATCGTGATTCTCGTGCTTATGGGCACTATCATTGCCTGGATATTGGCCAAGAAAGAGATGAGTCCTCTCGTCATCGGCTCCCCGCGCGACTACGATGAGATTGCTGCTGAGGGGGTGCTCCGTGTGGTGACCGACTATGGTCCGCTCAGTATGCAGGCTGATGGCGACAGCATCAGCGGACTCCATTACGAGTTGGTCAACGCCTTCGCTCACGACCATCAACTCACTCTCGACATCCATCCCGAACAGGAGCTTGTGGCCCAGCTCGACGGATTGGCCCGGGGGCGCTATGACCTGATAGCAGCCGGCATTCCCACTATTGCTGCCATTCGCGACACCATCTTGCTGAGTAAACCCATGCTGACCAACCGCTTGCTGCTCGTACAGCGCAAGCCGCTCACCGCTGCCGACTCTTCTCGCTTTGTGGAGAGTCAGATTGACCTGGCTCAGAAGCGCATCCATCTGGTCAAGAACTCCCCTGCCCTGATGCACATCCACCACTTGGCTACCGAAATGGCCGATACCATCTACATCGAAGAGGTGGAGCGCTACGGTGCAGAGCAGCTGATGTTTCTTGTGGCCCATGGCGATGTGGATTATGCTGTATGCGATGAGCAGACCGTCAGAGCAGCTATCGACAGCTTGCCCCAGCTCGACGTGCATGTGGCTATCGGCTTCACGCAACTCTACGCCTGGGGGGCCAGTAAAGAAAGCCATGCGCTGATGGATAGCATCAACACATGGCTTACATATTATCTCGGTACGGCTAAAGGGCGTGCCCTCTATCGCAAGTACAGACAGACTGTGCCCACTACCGTCAACCCGAAATCTTCACTCCAAAGAAGATAGTGCGTGGCTGCGTGGGGCCATAGAAGTAACCCGCATCACGGTATTCCCCTTTATCCAAGTCCTTCTGGAAGCTGTTGAACAGGTTCTGAACACCGGCATTGAACTGCAGATTGATGTGGTCGTGCAGGATGAAGGTGTAGTTCAGCTTCAGGTTTAAGTCGAAGAAATTGCTGCTCTTCTCCATCACGTCGTTGGCAATATAGCCGGCATAGTGGGGCACGATCATCGAGCCCGTATAGGTGCCCGACAGGGAGAAGTCGAACCGCTTAAATGGTGCCGAGCTGAAGGTGAAGTAGCCGTAGTAGTTAGGCGTACGGGGCATACGGCGAGTGGTGAGTTCCTGGCCATCCACCTCGGTCCAGGCCTCGTCGTGGGTGTAGCGGCTCTGCTGGGCGGTGAATCCCAACTGGAGTTGAGCCTCACGTCCGTGGGCCACCTTGGCATCCAGGTTGATGCCATACACGCGGGCTCCGTTGCCGTTGCGGCGCTCCTTAATCATATAGCCCTCTTCATTGCGTCCCATGTCCTGCAGCACAAAGACGTTGCGCAGGTCGGTATAGAATCCCTCTACCAGGATATTACCCTGCCAGTGTCCCATGGGGAAGGTCCAGTCTATGGAGCCGCTGTAGCTGTTGGAGCGCTCCTCTTCCAGCCCATCTGCTAAGGTAATCTGTACCCCCTCGCCTCCTACGGCCGTCACGTGCAGGTCTTCGTCATAGGCTTGCGGAGCACGAAAGCCGGTAGAGTATGTCAGGCGTCCTTGTAGGTTCTCCGAGGGCTTCCAAAGCAGGTTGATGCGGGGACTCACAATGAGGTGGTCGATGAGGTTGTGGTGGTCAAAGCGCACACCGGCCAACAGGGAAATCCACTGCATCTTCCATTCGTTCTGGAGGAAGAGACTTCCGATGCGTACCTGCTGCTTCATGTCGCGCAGATAGCCGGTCATGACGTCGTGGAGCGAGTTGTCCTGGTACTCCATGCCTGCCGTCAGTGTGGAGGGGGCAAAGAGGCACTGATTCAGGTTGCCCACATACATGCCTCCAGCTACCCAGGTCAGGTCATTGGTCTTGCCATACGCATTGGGGTCCTGCTGCGCACCGTAGTAGCTGTTGCGGTCAATGTGCTGCATGGAGCCGTAGAAGGAGAGCTTATGCTTGTACTCCTGCCAGAAGAGGTCGTAGCTGATGCCTCCACTGTTGATGACGTGACGGGTCTGTTCGGTGATATCGGTCTCGTGGGGTTGCAGGTCGAACTTATTGCCACCGCGCCGCTGCTCGTTGGTGGTGTGATACTCCAGATTGATGCGGCTGAAGTGGGTAGGACGGTAGTAGGCACGGAAGCCGAAGGTGTTCATATTGAGCTTGCCCAGCTCGGAGAAGCCATCGCCGTCACGGTCGTAGGGGTTGCGGTTACGGTAAGTCTCGTAGAGGGCGATGCCGTAGCTGTTGTCCTTGGCCACGAGGGAGACGTTGCCGTTCATCACCTGCTCCCAGCTCCCCTCATCGGTACAGGAAAGGGTGGAGCCAAACTGGAAGGAGTTGTTGATGGGGTCTTTGGTGATGATGTTGATGGTGCCGCCCACGGCATTGGCACCAAAGAGGGCGGAGCCACCACCGCGTACCACCTCCACGCGCTCTATCATATTGGTGGGAATCTGCTCCAGGCCATAGACGCCACTCAGGGCGCTGATGATGGGACGGCTGTTGATGAGTATCTGTGAGTAGGGTCCATCGAGGCCGTTGATGCGCACCTGTGGGAAGCCGCAGTTCTGGCAGTTGTTCTCCACACGGAGGCCACTTTGGAAATTGAGCGTTTTGGCCAGGTCGGTTGAGTTGACCATCTCAAAGAGCTTGGCACTCATCACATTAACTACCACAGGGGCATCATGACGTTTCACTTCATTGCGGTTGGCCGAGACCACCACTTCGTCCGTCATGTAGCTCTCCTCTTCCAGTTGGAAGTGGAGCAACGTGGTGTACTGGGTATTGACCTCCACACTCTTCTCTTGCGTCTTGTAGCCGATGGCTGATACGCGCAGGGTGTAACGCCCTGGCTTGAGGTCGCGGAACTGGAATTGCCCCACTTCGTTGGAGGTGGTGCCCAGGTCAGTTCCTACGATCAGGATGGTGGCATACGGGATATTCTCTTCACTGTTCTTTTCGACCACATGGCCGGAAATCATATTGCCCTCCTTGATGGGATTAACGGGCATAGCGATACAGGTACTCCAAAGCAGGAGCACCAGTACCGTAAAATACTGTCTCATAAGTTTCTACGTTTATTATGCAGTTTGTTATTTGTTAAAGTTGGGGGGATTTAAACAAAGAAACAGTCCTGCGGAGGGGCACGTAGTAACGGGAGGGTGAGGTGAATGCCGCTGTGCATCGGCACAGCGGACAGGACCTCCAAAGCGGCAAGCAACGGAAGCTGAGGGCGCTGAATGGTCACTTCACAGACTTCTGTAGTGAGAAAGTGGCTCAGCAGGGCCAGCTGGATGTAGTTGCTGGCTTGGTGGTCGTGGGTTCCTGTAAAGGGGTGAGAGTGAACGAGGGTAACCCCGTTGATGATATGCGTATGGGTAAAGCCGAGTACAGCCCATTGGTAGCCCACGAATAGCACAAGCAGCCACAGCGCTTTCAGCGCGCGGCTTTGTCTCGTGTGGTTACTGGGGATGACTCTGAGTTTATTCATTACTTCGTTCCAAACAGCAGTTGATAATCACGTTCGGCAGCTGGCTTGGCCCACTCTTCAGGAATGAAACGCCAGTTGTTCAAGGGCTTTGGCGAGAGGAAAGGGTGCTCCTCTACATACTTTATCAGGTAGTAGCGCAGATCTAAATCCGTGGCATACACCACGCGGTTGGGCAGTTCGTCAATGGGAATGCCTGAACCGAGCGTGAGCAAGTTGCCTCCCCCGTTACCACGGTAGGAGTTGACAGCTACCAGGTAGTTGGCCTTCGGGTCGAAGGGAGTGCCATCAGAGAGGCTCGAAATCGTAATTTTCTCCCCTTGCGGGCGAGTGACATCTACCGTGTAGTTGATACCTGCAGCCGAGTCGAAGTTGAAGGTGAAATAGACGAAGCGGTACTTCTTGCCTCGCTGCTTCTGGATGCGCAGCAGGTGGTCGTCGGGACTCGTCATGCGGTTTGTCCAGCCGGCATAGGAGGCCTCCAGGGCATCTTTGATTTCTTGTCCCGTGAGCCGCATGGTATAGAGTTTGTTCTCGTATTTATAGAGATTGAACATGTCACTTACCCGGATGTCCCCCTTGTGGATTTCAGCATCGTAAGCCAATGGGGCAGCCAGTGAAATCTGCGCCCCACTGATTTGCAGCTGCAGGGTGTGAATCAGATCCACGAAGGCTGAACTGCCTACATAGGCTTCGCGGGTAGTGATGGTACGGTCGATGGTACCGATTTTGCGGTCCACGAAGGCATTGACCGTATCAATCTCCTTGCTGAAGAAGCGCATATAGTGCTCATCGGGCTCATAGCGGCGCATGGATACAAGGCCAGCCTTTATCTCTTTCTTCTTGACTTCATTATTAAATAAGGTGAAGTTCATCTCTACTTCGCTCACCTGCAGGGCATCACTTCCAGGGTTAACCACCCACACGGCTTGGCCTTCGCAGTTGGTCACTTGCTTTACAAATGGAGCATGGTCGTGGCCGCAGAACACGATGTCGAATCCTGGCACCCGTGTGGCCACCTCCACCGAGGCATTCTCGCGGTAGCGGTCAGCCAGTGTCTCGGCATTGACTCCAGCGTGGAAGATGCCTACCATCACGTCGGGGTGCTCTTTCTCGCGAATCACCTTCATCCACTGGCGTGCTGTCTCCTCCATGTCATTGAAGTGCCATCCTTTCCAGAGGTGTTCTGAAAGCCAGACGGGGATAGCGGGAGTAATCAGCCCGAGGACTGCTATCTTCACCCCTTCGCGCTCAAAGACGGCGTATGGCTGGAAAGCAGGTTGTCCTGTGGTAGAATCGATGATATTGGCACCCAGGATGGGATATTGACAGGCTTTGCTGGCCCGCTTCAGTACGGCGGTGCCGGTCTCCACGTCGTGGTTGCCTACGTTGCCTGCGTCATACTGCAGGTAGTTGGTGACCATTGAGTGAAGATGCACTGAGGTGGTGTCAATGTAGTTATAATAATAGAGCGAAGGTTGCCCTTGCAGGATGTCACCATTGTCGAAGAGCAGGAGGCGGTTGCCGAAGGTGGCCCGCTCCTGGTTGAGGTAGCTGCTGACGCGAGCCAGGCTTCCCTGTGCCGGCTGGCGAAGAATAAAGTCGTAAGGGAAGAAGGCGCCATGTACGTCGCTCGTCTCCACCATTTTGATTTTCACTTGACGTTCTTGTGCCGATACGATACCTACCAAAGCCAGAAATGCCAAGAGTAAACAAGGTATTTTGCGCATATACTACAAGTTTTTATTCTTTTCTGGGTGCAAAGATACCACTTTTATTTCTAATTTTGCCCCCGTTTAGTATAGAATAAATGTGAAAATGGAACAAAATGTAATCGATAGCGGGAAGAGTTGCTTCCTTTTCTACAGAGATGTTTTATTGGTGAAGGCAACGGATTATGGTCAGATGGATATCCCTACCGTCGGGGAGGTGGATGCCTTGGGCTTGCTGAAAGGTCATACGCTGGATGTGGTGGCTCAGGATGGTACACTGCAGGTGGCTCTCCAGGTGAGCGAACAGTATTCACTCCCCTCAGGATGGGAATGGATTGGGCTGAGGGCCTCCTTCGACGTATTGCCTCTGCAGCGCTATCTGCAAGCGGGTAAGGCGTACCAGATACTTTATTGGGATAGTCATAGCCGCTTCTGTCCTGCCTGCGGTACAGCTATGGAACAGCTGGATCCCATTATGAAGCGCTGTCCTCAATGTCGCTACGAGCTCTATCCACCCATCTCTACAGCCATCATCGTGTTGGTGAAGCGTGGAGAGGATGAGGTACTGTTGGTGCATGCACGCAACTTCCGTGGCAACTTCAAGGGGTTGGTAGCGGGATTCCTGGAGGCTGGCGAGACATTGGAGCAATGTGTGGCGCGCGAAGTCATGGAGGAGACGGGGATACAGATAGCTCATATCCGCTATGTGGCGAGTCAGTCGTGGCCATATCCCAGCGGATTGATGGTGGGCTTTGTGGCCGACTACGTATCGGGTGAAATCAAGATGCAGGAGGAGGA
>JBJEKT010000128.1:0-9519 GCA_051878775.1 Bacteroides sp.
AAAAAGCTAACGATATCCTCGGCTTCCGCATCACGGACATCATGTTCAACGGTACTGACGAAGACCTCCGCCAGACCAAGGTGACTCAGCCCGCCGTCTTCCTCCACTCTGTTATTTCAGCCCTCTGCATGGGTGACGACTTCAAGCCCGAGATGACTGCAGGTCACTCACTTGGAGAATTTTCAGCTCTTGTAGCTGCCGGTGCGCTGAGCTTTGAAGACGGCTTGAAGCTGGTCTATGCACGTGCCATGGCCATGCAGAAGGCTTGTGAGATGCAGCCCTCCACGATGGCCGCCATCATCGCCCTGCCTGATGCCAAGGTAGAAGAGATTTGTGCACAGGTGGCTGCCGAAGGCGATGTATGCGTGGCTGCCAACTACAACTGCCCGGGTCAGATTGTCATCTCGGGTTCGATTGAAGGCATCAACAAGGCCTGTGAGCTGATGAAGGCTGCCGGTGCCAAGCGTGCCTTGCCGCTGAAGGTGGGTGGCGCGTTCCACTCTCCGCTGATGAATCCCGCCAAGGTGGAGCTGGAAGCTGCCATTCAGGCTACGGAGTTCCATACACCTAAGTGCCCTGTCTATCAGAATGTCGATGCCAAGCCTCACACCTGCCCCGACGAAATCAAGGCCAACCTCGTGGCTCAGCTCACCGCTTCGGTACGCTGGACGCAGACCGTGGAGCAGATGATTGCCGATGGTGCCACCGACTTTACTGAATGCGGACCTGGTGCCGTACTGCAAGGACTCATTAAGAAAATCAATAAGGATGCCGTAGCTCACGGTATTGCTTGAGAGTAAGTCCTACCTTTTTATTATATATAGCCCCCTCCGGGGGGCTGAATAGATAACATATGGAGAATCCTACCGAAAAGATAATCATCTACCAAGTGTTGCCACGTCTCTTTGGCAACGACAACAACTGCTGCGTCCACGGCGGAACGCTACAGGAGAACGGTTGTGGCAAGATGGCCGACTTCACCGGCAAGGCGCTCGCCGAAATCAAGAAACTGGGCGTAACGCACATCTGGTACACGGGCATCATCGAACACGCCACCCAGACCGACTATCGCCGATACAACATCTCACCTGACCATCCTGCCATCGTGAAGGGTAAGGCCGGTTCGCCTTATGCCATCAAGGACTACTACGACGTAGATCCTGACCTGGCTAAGGACGTGCCTGGACGTATGAAGGAGTTTGAGAACCTGGTGCAACGCACCCACCGTAACGGACTCAAGGTCATCATCGACTTTATCCCCAATCACGTATCCCGCCAGTACCACTCCGACTGCCAGCCCGACGGCACTTCGCAGCTCGGAGCCAACGATGACCCCCATCAGGCCTTCAGCCCTTATAACAACTTCTACTACATCCCGCAGACCGAGCTACACGGACAGTTTGACATGCAGGCCGGAGCGCCCGAACCCTACCTGGAATGTCCGGCCAAGGCTACGGGCAACAACCGCTTCGATGCCTACCCCAACATCAACGACTGGTATGAGACCATCAAGCTCAACTACGGCGTGGATTACGCTAACGGCGGTAGCTGCCACTTCTATCCCGTCCCTGACACCTGGTTCAAGATGCTCGACATCATGCTCTTCTGGGCCTCTAAGGGCATCGACGGCTTGCGTTGTGACATGGCCGAGATGGTACCTGTAGAGTTTTGGGAGTGGGCTATTCCGCAGGTGAAGGGCAAGTACCCCAAGCTTCTCTTTATCGCTGAGGTCTATAACCCGCATGAGTACCATAACTACCTGGTTCGCGGACACTTTGACTACCTCTACGACAAAGTGGGCCTCTATGATACGCTGAAGGCTGTGACCTGCGACAATGCTTCAGCCACACGTATCAGCCAGAGCTGGCAGAGCCTGGGCGGCAAGGAGCGCCAGATGCTCAACTTCCTTGAAAACCATGACGAGCAGCGCATTGCCTCCTCCTTCTTCGCCGGCAATCCCATGAAAGCCATCCCTGCCCTCATCGTATCCGCCACCATGAACACCAACCCCATGATGATCTACTTCGGACAGGAGTATGGTGAACAGGGCATGGACAGTGAGGGTTACAGCGGACGCGACGGACGTACCACCATCTTCGACTACTGGAGCGTGGAGAGCATCCGCCAGTGGCGCAACGGAGGTAAGTTTGACGGCAAGATGCTCACTGACGACCAACGTCACCTCTACAGCATCTATCAGCGCATCCTCACGCTCTGCAACAGCGAACGGGCCATTGCCGAGGGCCGCAGCTTCGACTTGACCTATGCCAACCTCAACGGCTGGCGCTACAACGAACACCGTCAGTACGCCTACTTGCGCCACCACGGCAAGGAGCTGCTCCTCATCGTGGTCAACTTTGACAGCATAGGCGTGGATGTGGCCATCAACCTGCCCGTCCATGCCTTCGACTACCTGCAACTGCCGCAGATAGACCGTTGCCAAGCCACCGACCTGCTGACAGGCCAGGTGGAGACACTCTCTCTCCTGCCCTACAAAGCCACCGAGGTGAAGGTGGGTGCATGGAGTGGTAAAATATTGAAAATCAATCTTTATTAAAACATTATAACTATGGTAATCGATAAACTGGAAAACTTTGAGCATTATGTAGCTCTCCACCCCCTATTTGCTGTGGTGGCTCGCTACCTCAAGGAGCACGACCTCCATCAGATGGAGACCGGCAAGCAGATTATTCAGGGTGATGAACTCTATGTCAACGTGGTCGAAGCCAAGCCTAAGAGCAAGGAGCAGGCCAAGCTGGAAGCCCATCGTGACTACATCGACATTCAGCTTCCCCTGTCCGACGGCGAAGTGATGGGTTACACCCCCACTGCCGACTGCCAACCCCAGGATGCCCCCTTTGATGCAGAGAATGACATCATCTTCTATGAGGGACTGGCCGAGAGCTACATCCAGGTGAAGCCCGGTATGTTTGCCATCTTCTTCCCCGAAGACGGCCACGCACCTGCCATCACCCCCACGGGACTTAAGAAAGCCATCTTCAAAGTGAAGGTTGGCTGATTCATTCATTTATTCATCCTAAAAAAAACAGTTGCATCATGAAGAAGACCACCACTACAATAGATAGATTGAATCTGGTGAAGAACGATCCTTGGCTCGAGCCTTTTGAAGAGGCCATCAACGGACGCCACCAGTATGCCATCAACAAGGAGAACGAACTGACCGAAAATGGCAAGAAGAGCCTGGGTGAAATCGCCACGGGCTACCTCTACTTTGGCCTGCACCGCTCAGAGAAGGGTGGATGGGTGCTCCGCGAGTGGGCCCCCAATGCTACGGAAATCTACCTCATCGGCGACTTCAACGACTGGAAGGAGAACAAGAAGTTCAGCATGAAGAAGAAAAAGGGTGGCGTATGGGAAATCCAACTCCCCGCATCGGCCATGAAGCATGGCGACCTCTTCAAGCTGAAAATCCACTGGGAAGGTGGCGAAGGCGAACGCATCCCCGCCTGGGCCAACCGCGTGGTGCAAGACGATCAGACCAAAATCTTCAGCGCACAGGTTTGGGATCCTGAGACACCCTACAAGTGGAAGAAGCGTACCTTCCGTGCCACGACCGACCCGCTGCTGATCTACGAGTGTCACATCGGTATGGGACAGAAGGAGGAGAAAGTGGGCACCTACAATGAGTTCCGTGAGAACGTGCTGCCCCGTGTGGCCAAGGATGGCTACAACTGTATTCAGGTCATGGCCATCCAGGAGCACCCCTACTACGGCAGCTTCGGTTACCACGTATCAAGCTTCTTTGCCCCCTCTTCGCGTTTCGGTACGCCTGAAGAGCTGAAGCAGCTGATTGACACGGCCCATCAGATGGGTATTGCCGTCATCATGGATATCGTCCACTCCCATGCCGTGAAGAACGAGATGGAGGGCCTGGGCAATCTGGCTGGCGACCCCTGCCAGTACTTCTACAGCGGTGGCCGACGCGAACACCCCGCCTGGGATTCACTCTGCTTTGACTATGGCAAGAACGAGGTGCTCCACTTCCTGCTCAGCAACTGCAAGTACTGGATGGAGGAGTTCCACTTTGACGGTTTCCGTTTCGATGGTGTCACCTCCATGCTTTACTACAGCCACGGACTGGGTGAAGCCTTCTGCGGCTACGGCGACTACTTCAACGGCCATCAGGACGATAACGCCATCTGCTACCTCACGCTGGCCAACCGCTTGATTCACGAGGTGAACCCCAAGGCCATCACCATTGCTGAGGAGGTGTCGGGTATGCCCGGACTGGCTGCCAAGTATGAGGATGGCGGCTACGGCTTCGACTACCGCATGGCCATGAATATCCCCGACTACTGGATCAAGACCATCAAGGAGCGTGTGGATGAAGACTGGAAGCCTTCAAGCATGTTCTGGGAGGTGACCAACCGCCGCAAGGATGAGAAGACCATCTCCTACTGCGAGAGCCACGACCAGGCCCTGGTGGGTGACAAGACAATCATCTTCCGCCTGATTGATGCCGACATGTACTGGCACTTCCAGAAGGGTGATGAGAACTATACCGTACACCGTGGTATCGCCCTCCACAAGATGATCCGCCTGCTCACCGCCTCCACCATCAACGGTGGTTACCTCAACTTCATGGGCAACGAGTTCGGTCATCCCGAATGGATTGACTTCCCGCGCGAAGGCAACGGCTGGAGCTGTAAGTATGCCCGCCGCCAGTGGGATCTGGTGGACAACAAAAACCTCTGCTACCACTTCCTTGGCGACTTTGACCAGGCCATGATTGAGACCATCAAGAGCCAGAAACACCTTGTCAAGACCCCTGTACAGGAGATCTGGCACAACGATGGCGACCAGGTGCTGGCCTACACGCGCAAGGACCTGCTCTTCGTCTATAACTTCAGCCCCAACCGTTCGTTTACCGACTACGGCTTCCTGGTGCCCGAGGGCAGCTACGAGGTGGTGCTCAACACCGATGATCCCGCTTTCGGCGGCAACGGTCTGACCGACGATACCATCAAGCACTTCTCCCTCCACGATCCGCTCTATGCCAAGGAGAAGAAGGGCTGGCTGAAACTCTACATCCCTGCCCGCACCGCCATGGTGCTGCGCAAGTGTAAGGATTGATGATGCCACGTTGAGTGAATAGAGATAAAAAATCCCCCGAGGCTCACCCATGAGCCCAGGGGGATTTTTTTATTCCCATCCACACCCTCTGTTACCTGTAATCACTGCCGCACCGTATCGGCATTGAGCTCTTCAAGCGACTTCTGCACCACCGCCTTACTCACCTCTATGGCTCTGCGCTGTGCGTTGCGGGCAAACTTCTCCGCCTCATTTTCGGGTTCACCAGCCTCTTCTATCTCGCGTTGAGCCTCTTCCAAGTCCTTCTGAGCCTCTTCCAAACCCCTCTGAGCCTCCTCCAAGGCCTCACGTGCATCCTCGTTGTATGCGTCATCACCTATCAGCAAACGGCGAAGGGATAAGGTACCCACCTTGGCATTGGGGTCATAGCGCCACTCTTTGTGGTCATACGAAGGCTGCAACCTGTGGAAAGGGGGAGGCAACTGTGCGTCATTGTTGGCAAAGCAGAAGCCAAAGCATGCTGCACTTACAATCCACAGGATGAGCAGCGTCCACTTCAGCCCGTTGTTCATCGACTTACTGTGTGTCAACTGGCTCCAGAGCAGCCATACCAGTCCAAAAAGCGGGATGCAGATCAATAGAATCGCCGCGATATACATCACCAGCACAGCGAGGGGCGAAGCCACGCCAGCCAATCCCCATGTGGCAGGGAAAATGGAGAGGAAAGCGGCACCACCACCCACAATGGCAGCCACCATGGCAATGATAATAGCTACCAGTACGATAGCCATAATCAGCAGGAAGGGTGAGAAGCATACTACGGCCACCACCAGCAGCACCTTCAGTATCCAGCCGCATACCCTTACCAGCGTGTCGCCCAGCTTCTGGAAGAAGGTGCGTGGCTTGCCTGAGCGGACGTAGTCATTTACCCCACCGGCCACCTTCTCAAAGCCGTCGGTCACCGTCTTGCCGATGTTCTCCACCGTGATGGCCTCTCCGCGCATACTCAGCTTCTCGGCAGCCGTACGTGCCTCAGGTATCAGGAACCAGCAGACGATGTAGACCGGTATCAGCGTGCCGTAGCCACAGATCAGGATGACCAGCAGCAGGAGGCGGAGCAGCGTCACATCCCAGCAGAAGTAGGCAGCAATACCACTGATTACACCACCCAGTATCTTATCATCCGGATTGCGGAACAGGCGCCGATGCGCTGCACCCTGCGTAGAGCCCTGCGCACCCGTTTGGGCTGATGCGCCCCCCTGGGCATCATTCGCTTCGCCAGCTTGCCCCTCTTGGTCCATCTCCTCGGGCTTACCCACGCGGGTTATTACCTCTTCCACATCACTGATGGTGATGACCTGTTTTCCCTCCGCCAGCTTCTCGGCCAGCAGTTCCGAGATGCGTCGTTCGATATCATCTACAATCTCCTCGGCACCCTCCTCCTTGGAGAAGTGTGACTTGAGGTTGCACAAGTAGTTATCCAGCAGGCGATAGGCATCGTCATCGATATTAAAAACCGTACCACCTAAATTTACAGTCAAAGTCTTTTTCATTGTGTTATTATGAGTTATTAGTTACGAGTTACGAGCTACAAGTTAAATACTACAAATTCTTTTTGATATGATTCACCGTCTCATTCAGTTCGTTCCAGGAGTTGTCCAGCTCGGTGAGAAACAGCTCCCCTTTCTGCGTGAGGCGGTAGTACTTCCTTGGTGGCCCTTGCGTGGATTCCACCCATTCATACTCCAGGAGTTCGTCATTCTTTAGCCGCGTGAGCAGCGGATAGAGCGTCCCCTCCACGATGATGAGTCGCGCCTCCTTCAGCTTCTGGATGATGTCCGAAGCGTAGGCCGGCTCCTCGTGAAGCAACAGCGTGATGCAGTACTCCAACATCCCCTTGCGCATCTGCGATTTTACATTGTTTACGTCCATCTCTTATATACTTTATATTATGAATAAAAGCTATCCAGCAGTTATAGTACCTTGCGTACTTAGCTACTTTGTATGGCACAAAAATAGGTATTACATAGATACCTTGTATTACATAGTACTGTATTTCTTCTTGAAATTAAGTCTATTTAACTAAACCAAGCTCCTTAGAGGGTAAAAAAGCTGTATTTTTGTGCAATATAAACGATAAACACCCTTTGAGCCATGAAAGAAATCAGCCTTACCATTGCCTACCGTATCTATACCTACGACGAGCTGAGTGCTGCCGATGCCGAACTCATCGAAGCAGCCCGTGAAGCCACATACCGCAGCTATGCCCCCTACTCCCACTTCTCCGTGGGAGCAGCCGTACGCCTGGCTGACGGCACCCTGCTCAGCGGAAACAACCAGGAGAATGCCGCCTACCCCTCCGGTCTCTGTGCTGAGCGCACCACCCTCTTCTATGCCAACGCGCTCCACCCCGAGCTGGCCGTCACGACACTGGCCATTGCCGCCCGTGGCACCGACGGAGCCTTTCTTGCGCAGCCCATCCCTCCGTGTGGAGCCTGTCGCCAGGTGATGCTCGAGGTGCAGCACCGCCACCATCAGCCCATGCGCATCCTGCTCTTCGGTACGGAGGGCATCTACGAAGTGAGCCGTGTGGAGGACCTGCTCCCCTTCACCTTCGATGAGAGTTTTCTCTAATCTACCGCTCAAGCGTAGCATTTTCCATAAATAATGGAAATATTAGCGACATTTTTTCTTTAGTTCAAAGATAATGCTTACTTTTGGCGCGAAATTAAACCTAACATACAAACGCCATGAGCAATAAACAAAAAAGATTTATCCTCCCTGAGGACGAGATACCCCGTTATTGGTATAACATACAGGCCGATATGGTCAACAAACCCATGCCGCCCTTGAACCCCGCCACGCGCGAGCCGCTCAAGGCTGAAGACCTCTATCCCATCTTTGCCCAGGAACTCTGCCGGCAGGAGATGAACCAGACGGATGCCTGGATTGAGATACCTGACGAGGTGCGTGAGATGTACAAGTACTACCGCAGCACGCCGCTGGTACGCGCCTACGGCCTGGAGAAGGCCCTCGGCACACCGGCCCACATCTACTTCAAGAACGAGAGCGTCAGCCCCATGGGCTCCCACAAGCTCAACTCAGCCATCCCGCAGGCCTACTACTGCAAGCAGGAGGGCGTGACCAACGTCACCACGGAGACCGGTGCCGGTCAGTGGGGTGCCTCGCTGGCCTATGCCGCCCGCCTCTTCGGCCTGGAGGCCGCCGTCTATCAGGTGAAGATCAGCTACGAGCAGAAGCCTTACCGCCGCAGCATCATGCAGACCTTCGGTGCGCAGGTCACGCCTTCCCCCTCCATGTCCACCCGCGCCGGTAAGGACATCCTTACCGCTCACCCCAACCACCAGGGTTCGCTCGGCACCGCCATCAGTGAGGCCATTGAGCTGGCCACCACCACGCCCAACTGCAAATACACCCTCGGCTCCGTGCTCAACCACGTGGCCCTCCATCAGACCGTCATCGGTCAGGAGGCTGAGAAGCAGATGGCCATGGCCGGCGAATATCCCGATATGGTGATAGCCTGCTTTGGCGGCGGTTCCAACTTCGGTGGTATCGCCTTCCCCTTCATGCGTCACAACATCCTGGATGGCCGCACCACGCGCTTCATTGCTGCCGAGCCTGCCTCCTGCCCCAAGCTGACCCGTGGTCAGTTCCGCTACGACTTTGGCGACGAGGCCGGCTACACGCCCCTGCTGCCCATGTTCACCCTGGGTCACAACTTCGCTCCTGCCAACATCCATGCCGGTGGCTTGCGTTACCACGGAGCAGGCGTCATCGTGTCGCAGCTGCTTAAGGACAAGATGATGGAGGCTGTCGATATCCAGCAGTTGGAGTCGTTTGATGCCGGTGTGCTCTTTGCCCGTGCCGAGGGTATCATCCCCGCCCCTGAGTCGTGCCACGCCATCGCCGCCACCATCCGTGAGGCCAACCGCTGCAAGGAGACTGGCGAGGAGAAGGTCATCCTCTTCAACCTCAGCGGCCACGGCCTGATAGACATGGCCTCTTACGACAAGTTCCTGGCTGGCGACCTTCAGAACTACGAACTGACCGATGCCGACATCCAGCGCAACCTCGATGCCCTGAAGGATTAAGGCCTCGCCCCACCATAACAGTGGCGATAGCAGGACGGAAACTTTGAATATAGGCTTTATGGACAACAAACAATATAACGCTCTTTTCTCTTTCATTTGGAACATTGCCAATGATGTTCTGGTACATGCTTTCAAAAAAAGGAGATTACAAGAAGGTCATCCTGCCGTTCATGGTGCTTCGTCGTATCGACGTGCTCCTTGAACCAACAAAAGCTGCCGTGCTCCAGAAGAAGGAGTTTTGCGACAGTCATAATCTCGTTGACTATACACCTTTTCTCACACAGAGATAATGAAGTAAGTGTATGAATGAATTGACGACCAACGGCAATGTCTTGAACGACATCCGCAGGATTAT
>JBJEKT010000129.1:0-9502 GCA_051878775.1 Bacteroides sp.
CTATATTTCAATAATTTCAAAGACCGATTTGTCCACTTTAACGGGACAGTAGTGACCATAAGTATCTAAATAATGTACCTTAGCACGGTAATCTCTCATAGATTTACCCATTACTGCTTTCCATAAAGCTTGGGTCACTTCGGTCTCGCCGATATAGAAAGTATTCACCGTTACTTTACTTGCAGGTTTCTTTTCTTCTGAAGGGGTGTCTGTTTCGGTAGGTGCTCCCATCGTGAAAGTACCACCCTCTACACGAATCATGTTAAACTTAACTCCTTTCACCTTAAACTCTTCTTTCTCAGGGCCCGGTATGCTCTCAGAAGCATTGGAAGCAAATGATCCAACTTTGTTTCTCAACGTTAACTTTCCACTAATTGAACCCTGCTGATTCTCATGAATGGTGATTTTTTCCGTATGAGTACTATAACCCTCCTTGACCACCTTGATTTCGTGAGTGCCAACCAATACCTGGGAAAAGAGATTGGGCGACTTGCCCAATAGCTTTCCATCCACATACACATCGGCATCCATAGGTTCATAATCGACCATCAAGGAACCATAGATAGGCTGTAGTGCAGGGAGTGTGAAGCTTCGTTCCTCCTGCTTTGAGAGCGTCACTGTATGCTTAACAGGGTGATGACCATCCATGCGAGCCTCTACCAAATAGGTCCCTGGATTTAAGGTCCCTTCCCAAGAGGTGAATCCTTTAAATTCCTCATTGACATAAATGCTTGCTCCAGACGTGGTACTTTTTATTGTCACAGCGGCCTTAAACGAACGAAGGGTAATGGGCATGGTGATTCTTTCGCCTGCCATTTCAAAGCTACCGGATTTAGAATCATATCCTTCTGTCTCCACGCTATAGGTATAGCTGCCCGGCTTGAGGAATGTCTTGAAGACTCCATCAGGGTTAGAGGCAACAGGGTCTCCCCCATTGATAGCTACTCGTGCCTGCTTGGGAGTGATGTTCATAATAAGAAAGTTGCCCTGCACCTTGGGCAAAGATCCTTGCGTACTTCCTTCTGAAAGAATCGTCAGATGATAGGTGCATCCGCTCTCCAGTCGGCGGATGCCGTAATCAGCAAAACGGACCGTAAGCGGAATGTAATCCGCATGAAGTACTTTAATCTTTGTGTTTCCTTCCGGTACATAGACTATGTACTCACCCGGTTCGTATATCGGTTCGCCTATCACATTTCCAGAGAACTTTACCCCTTGCAGACCAATGCCTACACGTATCACTGCACAGAGATTGTCGTTCATATCATTGCGAGGATAGGTGCGGGCGATGATGTCCTCAGGAACCTGGACGAATGATTTCACTTTTAGCTCTTGAGCAAAGCCCATGCTGATAAAGGTTCCGAGGAGTATTAAAAAAGACGTACAGATTCTTCGTAGCATACCATATGATTATTTGTCACTATCACGGAATTTAAAGTCGATAGAACAAGGTTAAACATCAAATTTATTTCAATGGGTGCAAAAATAAACGATTATCGTCACTTCACCAAACTTTTCAATCTCTAAATATTCAACTTACCGTTTTTGCTACAATACTTCAAAAATCAGCGAGTGAGCATCTCAAGTTGATAGTCAAAATAATCTCTGTTGTGCAAATGTTGTGCAAAGAAAAAGGCATTGATAGTCTATTGACTATCAATGCCTTTTCTCAGTCGGGGTGACTGGATTCGAACCAGCGACCACACGCCCCCCAGACGCGTACTCTAACCGGGCTGAGCTACACCCCGCTGTGTCATTCTCTGTTTGACGGGTGCAAAGGTACGGCTTTTTTCGGTATCTGCAAACTTTTCAGCTGTTTTTTTCTATTCTTTTTCTAATTTTCTTTCGTATCCATTAGTTGTATTTATTTTAATATCTGGTATTCAGCGATTTACTATATTCCCATGTTTTCGCGGAAGAAGTCGAATGTCTCGAAGATAACCTGTTTCTCGGCCTGACAGTTGAGCGCTATGTCACCTACATTGTGGAGGAGGGTGAAGTTGATGATGCCATTGCTGTTCTTCTTGTCGTGCTTCATCAGTTCATAGAGCTGCTCGTACTGCTTGCACTCGAAGTGAAAGGCTCCGTAGTTGTGCTTTACGAAGTAGAGAATCTGTTGCAGGAGTTCTTTGGGGAATCCGCTATATATATAAGATAGGTATAGCTCGCAAATCAGGCCCCAAGCTACAGCATAACCGTGGAGCACGGGGCGTTCTTCAGCTAGTGCCAGGCTTTCGAAGGCGTGTCCTACGGTGTGACCCAGATTGAGTGCCTTGCGGATGCCGTGTTCTTTTGGGTCAGCAGCTACGATTTCCTCTTTCACCTTGACCGATTCGCCCACCAATCTCTTCAATAGGGCGTAGTCTATCTGTTCCATGTCAAATGAGAGCAGTTCGTTGAGGTGGCGCTTATTACTGATTAGTCCATGCTTCAACATCTCGGCATATCCTGAGCAGAGGTTGGCTTGATCTAACGTTCGGAGGAACTCTGTTTCAAGCAGCACGCTGGCTGCAGGTGCGAAACAGCCTATCTCGTTTTTTAGGCCGTTGAAGTTGATGCCGGTCTTTCCGCCTACTGCGGCATCGACCATGGCAAGGAGCGTGGTGGGGACATTGATGAAGGCGATGCCTCGCTTGAAGGTAGAGGCGGCGAATCCGCCCAGATCGGTCAGCATTCCGCCACCCAGGTTGATGAGTAACGATTTGCGGCTGGCTCCCTGAGTGCTCAGCTGCATCCACACGTCAGCCAGCGTCTGCAGGGTTTTATTTACATCTTCTGCCCCAATTACTATCTCGGTAGCCTGCTGAATAGCTTCGATACCGTGAAGTAATGGACGGCAGAGAGTGTGAGTATGCTCATCGGTGAGTAAAAACAGCCGGTCGTGTGGAATACGGGCGATGATCTGACTCAAGTTTTCGGTCAGCTTATCGCAGAGAATCACTTCTTGTTTGTTCATCAGTTGCAATGTTTTGTTTTTTTATGCCTGCAAAGATAGCGCTTCTTTGTAAAACTCGTATCTTTGCAGCTTTAAAACTGAATGAATTAATGATTTTCTTTTTATGAAAGCGCTTTTACCTGTTTATTGTCGCCCCATGGGCTATGCCATCATGGCGTTGGCACTGGTTCTCCCTTTTTTGATGGCCTTAATGGGCAGGGTGAATGATACCAACCTGCTCTTCTATAAAGAGTGCTCTAAATTGTTGATGATGATGGGGGCTCTGATGATTCTTTTTGCCTTGACAAAGCATGAGAATGCTGAGACCACGGCCATACGCAATCGCGCGGTGCGCAATGCGATGTTTCTGACTGTGCTGTTCCTCTTTGGTGGTATGCTGTGGCGTGTGCTGAAGGGTGACCTTCAGTCTGTGGATACCTCTTCGTTCCTTGTCTTTCTGATTTTCAATGTACTTTGTTTGGAGTTTGGTATCAAAAAAGCCACGGTAGATGCCCTTTTTAAGGGGAAACGTCGATAAAATCTGCTTTTTATTCTCGGGCTGTTAAACCTTTGGTCATGGTGTGTGTCAAAAGTGTTGTGAACGAAAACCCAAAGAGGAGAAATAATAAACAATAAGATGAATAATTGCATGAAACAATTTTTGGCTGGCCTCTTGCTGCTGATCGCTGCAGTGCCTGCTTTTTCGCAAAACAAACAGATTCAAGTGGCTGGTCGCGTCATGGAAGACACGGGTGAACCGGCTATCCAGGCTACGGTGCAGTTGCTCCATCTGCCAGACAGTGCCCAGTCAGCTGGCGTGGCCAGTAATAACCAAGGTTACTTCACCTTGCCCAAGGTGAAGGCTGGCAAGTATGTGCTGAAAGTGTCATACATCGGCTTCAAACCTCTCTTCAAACAGATGCAACTGGCAGACTCTTCTCCTAACCGCAATGTGGGTACGCTGACGTTGGAGAGTGATGCTGTCCTGCTGAAGGAGGCGGTGGTGACTGCCGAAGCTCCTCAGGTGCAGGTTGTAGAAGACACTGTGGCTTTCAACTCGTCGGCCTACCGTACTCCGCAGGGCGCTATGCTCGAGGAACTGGTGAAGAAGCTCCCCGGAGCCGAGGTGGATGAAGATGGCAACGTGAAGATTAATGGTAAAGAGATTAAGAAGCTGATGGTGGACGGTAAAGAGTTCTTCGGTGGCGACGTGAAGACCGGCCTGAAGAACCTTCCCGTGGATATGGTAGATAAGCTGAAGACCTACGACAAGAAGAGCGACCTGGCCCGTATCACCGGTATTGATGACGGTGAGGAGGAGACCGTGCTCGACCTGACGGTGAAGAAAGGCATGAATCAGGGTGTATTTGGCAACATCGACCTCTCCGCAGGCACCGAGAACCGCTACATGGAACGGGCCATGATTAACTACTTCCGCGACCATACGCAGGTATCACTGATTGCAGGAGCCAATAACGTAAATGACCAGGGCTTCTCAGGCGGAGGTGGCGGTCCTCGTTGGCGGCGCAACAATGGTCTGACAGCCACCAAGGAGCTGGGACTCAACTTTGCCACCGAGAGCTCGAAGCTGGAACTTGGTGGTAGTGTGCGCTACAACTACCGCGGTAACGATGCGGTAAGTACTGGCTATGCAGAAAACTTCCTCCCTTCGGGCGGCTCTTCGTTCTCCAACTCCAACTCGTTCTCAAGTAGTACCAACAACAACTTCTACGCTGACTTCCGCATGGAATGGAAACCGGACTCGTTGACGAACATCATCTTCCGTCCCAACCTCTCGTATGGCAAGAGCGACAGCTATGGCAACTCCTTATCGGCAACATTCAACAGCGACCCCTTCGCTGTCGTAGCCAATCCGAATGATTACCTCAAGGAACTAAGTCAGAGTAACCTACTGGGTGATGATGATGAGAGCAACACCGATACTGCCCTGGGCAAGCTGAAGGCTATCAGTGTGAATGCCAGTGAGAACCTCTCCTCATCAGATGGCAACAGCTTCTCTACGAATGCTACGCTACAGATAAACCGCAAACTCGGCTCGAACGGACGCAACCTGACTCTGCGATTGAGCGGTGGATATAGCGATAACGAGAGCGACCAGTACAGCTCGGTTAATACCCACTATTTCGCTGACGGTACGGAGGATAACATTATCCGTCGCTACATCACCACACCTACCACTAACTGGAACTATGCAGCTCGGTTAACCTATAGTGAACCAATAGCCAAAGCTACCTTCCTGCAATTCAGCTACAATTTCCAATACAAGTACAGTGAGAGCGACAAAAGCACCTATGACTTGGGTAGCGATTGGAGCTTCGGCAATCCTTTGCCTAATGGTTACGAACTGCTGAAGGATGAAGAACAGAGCAAGTACGCAGAGTACAAGTACTTCAATCACGAAGCGATGGTGGGCTTGCGTTTCGTGCGTCCCGTCTGGCAACTCAATGTGGGTGCCTCCGTGCAACCGCAACACACCATGCTCTCTTATCGCAAGGGCAATTATATGACTGATACGACCCGCAATGTAACCAATTTCGCTCCGAACATGGACTTGCGTATCCGCTTCTCTAAAGTGAGCCAGTTGCGTCTGACTTATCGCGGTCGCAGTAGTCAGCCCAGTATGGAGAACCTGCTCCCCATCACCGATACCTCCAATCCACTGAATATTCGCATGGGTAACCCAGGTCTGAAGCCATCGTTCTCACATAACCTTATGCTGTTCTATAACACCTATAATGCCGAAAAGCAGCGTGGTATCTTTACTCATGGCCGTGTGCAGGTTACTCAGAACAGTATCAGCAACATGCGCTCGTATGACGCCACTACCGGTGCTTGGACCACCAAACCGGAGAATATCAACGGTAACTGGAACGCTTTTGGTATGTTTGGCATCAATACGGCACTGAAGAACAAGAAGTTTACCATCGGTTCGTTCACCAACGTGAACTATGCCAATAACGTGGGCTACCTGACAGCTGACAACAAGCAGGTGCAGAAAAACACGACTACTGACTTAACACTGAGCGAACGCTTGAACGGAACCTTCCGCAACGATTGGTTTGAGTTTGGCATCAATGGCTCTTTCTCTTACACGGCTGAAAAGGACAAGCTGACTCCCGAGAACAACCAGGAGCCTTACAACTTCTCCTACGGTGCAAACACTACCATTACCATGCCCTGGAGCATGTCGCTCTCTACGAACATAGCCAACCAGAGCCGTCGAGGTTATTCTGACTCCAGCATGAACCGCAACGAATTGATTTGGAACGCTCAGCTCTCGCAGACTTTCCTGAAAGGCAATGCTACGGTGAGCTTTGAGATGTATGATATCCTAAAGAAACAGAGTAACATCACCCGTTCATTGACCTCCAGTGGTCGTTCGGTCTATCAGTATAATGGTGTGAACAGCTACTGCATGTTCCATTTCATCTACCGACTGAACATTTTCGGCAGCAAGGCTGCCCGCGAGAAGATGAAGAACATGCAGCAGGGCTTCGGTCCCTTTGGAGGCGGTTGGCATGGTCGTCCCATGGGTCCCCCTTCTGGTGGCGGTCGCCGTCCTTTCTAAGTTATGTTTGAATGGGCCTTCATAGCAGAAGAGATAGCCTCGGTAGCATTTAGATTAATCTACTTCGGGCTGATTATCGGGACGATTGTCGTCATTGTGCTCGACAATCGGAATCCCGTCAAGACCATGGCGTGGGTCATGGTCTTGATGTTTCTTCCTGTGGTGGGGCTCATTTTCTATTTTTTCTTCGGCAGGAGCCACCGGCACGAACGCATCATCAGCCGCAAGAGTTACAGTCGCTTACTCAAGAAGCCGATGGCTGAATACCTCTCGCAGGAAGATATTGCCTTACCGGAGAGGTACGAGCGATTGATAGACTTCTTCCGGCAGACCAATCAATCGTTTCCCTTCGAAGGCAACAAGGTGCAGGCTTATACTTCGGGTGAGGAGATGCTGCAGGGGTTGCTGCAGGCCATTGCTCAGGCTGAACATCACATTCACCTGGAGTTCTACATCTTCGAGGATGATGCTGTGGGACGGTTGGTGAGGGATGCATTGATTGATAAGGCCCAACAAGGGGTGGAGGTGAAGGTTATTTATGATGATGTGGGCTGCTGGCGTGTGCCTCGCACCTTTTTTCAGGAGATGAAGATGCACGGCATTGAGGTGCACAGCTTTCTGAAGGTGATGTTCCCGCTCTTTACCAGCAAGGTGAATTACCGCAATCACCGCAAAATTGTGGTGGTGGATGGTAAGGTAGGCTTTGTGGGTGGCATGAACCTAGCCGATCGCTACGTGTATGGTTCAAGTGGGGATAGTTGGCGGGATACCCATCTTAAACTGGAGGGAAGAGCCGTGCATGGGCTACAGACCACCTTCCTGCTCGACTGGTTCTTTGTGGACCGTTCACTGATTACCTCTAGGGCCTATTTCCCCAAGATGGAGTGCTGTGGCCCTTCGTTGGTGCAGGTGGTAACCGGTGATCCCGTCAGTCCGTGGCGTGAAGTGATGCAGGGGTTGATTATGGCGTTGGGGCAAGCCCGGCGATATGTCTATCTGCAGACCCCCTACTTCCTGCCTACCGAATCGCTACTCATTGCCATGCAGAGTGCAGCCCTCTCAGGTGTGGATGTACGGTTGATGCTCCCGCTCAAAGCAGATAACCGACTGACCCACTGGGCCTCCTGTTCTTATCTAAAGGATGTGCTTACCGCTGGTGTGAAAGTCTATTTCTATCGCCCGGGCTTTCTCCATTCCAAACTGATAGTCAGTGATGACATGCTTTATACCGTGGGCTCTACCAACCTGGATTTCCGTAGCTTTGAGCACAACTTTGAAGTGAATGCCTTTGTCTATGATGAAGCAACGGCACCCATAATGCGCGACTTCTTCCTGTGCGACCAGCAGCAGTGTGAGCAGGTGCAGTATAAGAATTGGCATCAGCGGCCGTGGTGGCGAAAAGCTGTGGAGAGTGTGGTTCGCCTTATGGCACCGCTACTCTAATATGCACTCGATTATTGAAAGAAGGAGAAGTGTACGCTACCGTAGGCTCGTTGCTCCACAAAGTGAGGATGGGCTTCGAAGTTGTTCTTCTTGCCGTGCTCCAGGACAAATAGTCCACCTTCCCGCAGTAACTGGTGTTCGAAGATGAGGTCGGGTAACGTGGGCAGCTCGGCCAGCTCATAGGGAGGGTCGGCAAAAATGAAGTCGAACTGTTGCCTGCATCCACGGATATACTTGAATACATCTCCGTGAATGGGCAGGTCCACATCTGTCTTCACCTCGCGCATCACCTTACAGATGAAGGCGTAATGGTCGCGGTCCTTCTCTACGCTGATGACCTCAGCACAGCCACGCGATACGAGCTCGATACTGATACTGCCTGTGCCGGCAAAGAGATCGAGCGCACGAACCTGCTCCTCCTCGAAGTCAAAGTAGTTATTAAGCACATTGAATAGATTCTCTTTGGCAAAGTCCGTTGTAGGGCGTGCCTTGAAGGTGCGGGGCACATCGAAGCGCCTACGCTTGTAGATACCACTGATTACTCGCATGAGATAAAATAGTTGAATTCTAACGTATTGCTATCGTTTATGGGGGTGACTTGACGGATGTATTTTCGTAGCTGACTTACCAAGGGGTCAATTATCTTGTGCTCGCCGTAGAGGAAGAGCTTGTCCTGCTCTGCATCCAGGGCCAATTGCTTCCAGAGGTAGAGGAGGTAGTAGAGCCTGTCACCAGCACTGTTGCAGTGTTGCGGGTTGGCCAGCAGGAGTTTGTCATCGTGGAAGGCGTAGAGTCCCAGGATGTTGTTGCTTACGTGGGCGTAGAGAGCCTGTGAACTCTGTCCGCGTTGTCTGTCGGCAAATTGTTCGATGAGGAGTGAAGACTCGGCTTGGAGATGGATTGGTCCAATCTGTTCTGTCAGCCAACGTGCAGCGCTGCGGTCGAACCCGAAGAGCACTACCACATTGTTTGCTGAGAGGATGTTGTAGTTTATCTCCTCATTCTCCCGTGGCGAGAGGTTGTAATGGAAAATCTGATCCACCTGTTCATCCTCAAAATGTTCTAGCGGCATGAGTGTATATCGTTCGGTCGCGACGATGACTTCCACGCTACGGAATGACTGCGTATGCCACTGCTGCTCTTTGACGAACCGTTTCAGGTTGGCTGTCATGGTGAGGGTCTCATCGATGGCATAGTGATTGATTAGTGGCCGGCTTGTGTCAGACACGTGTTGGATGGCAAAAGAAAATCCGTCTGTTGCAAGACGGATGAGGAGCGTGGGCTGCGCATCGGAGGATAAGGCGTTGTTCATTTTCCTATATACTGGTTAGTACAATAACCTAGATGGTTGGTACAATAAAAAGAGTTAGAAGGGCGGCTCCAGTCGGTACGCGGCCGGCTTGCTCACCTCTTCTAACTCTTTAATGGGTTGTTAAGCAAAGGGGAGGAGTATTACTCCCAGTTGCCGGCGTTGTTGTTTGCAGTTTCCAGGTCGCCAATCTTCAGACCGCAGTATCTGCCCAGTTTGGTCTGCA
>JBJEKT010000130.1:0-9438 GCA_051878775.1 Bacteroides sp.
TTTTTTCCGCATTTCTGCATCAGAGCCAGTAAAGCCACCTTGATAAACCGCCAAAGTGGTTAAAAAAGCAAGATTTGGCGGAAAATAGAAGAACTTATGGGTACGATTATTGGTGTGACGTACTGCACAACTAATATGCCAACGAAACAAATAAATAATTGATTATTATTATCTTATTTACATTTTAAAGGTTAAAAGCTGTATCCTATTCCGAAATTGACTGAATAGTATATTCTTCTATCCCCACAGTGCATCAATGCTCCACCATTGAAGGTAAAACGATTAAAACGAAGAATCAGTCCATAATCTAACTGCACTCCGTTATAGCAATCCCCTTCATACTTGTAATAAGAACCATCCTGCAATGAGTAATAAGCTTGGTGCTTTACATATCCAGCGCCAAGATAGAGATGAATCGGATACATTATCTGATAAATAAATCCAGCAGTGGCTGATATGTAACTACTCTTATGTTTATTGGTAGCCCATGTTGGTGAACTAAACCCAGAATCTACATAATCTACTCCCGGTGAATAGACAAACTTCCCATAATATCCAAAATCCTTTACCCAAGCCGCCATCAAACCAAAGGAAGGGTGTGATACTTTTCTTTCTGAAAATACCACCTGCGGACTGATAATCCACGAATACTTATCTGGCTTGCGAGTCCACCAGCTAGTAGTATGCAGCTTTATCACTTGATTAGGTTTGACAGAAGTCACTTTGTCCTGCATACCACTATACATCAACCTTACCTTCTTGAAAGGCGTTTCAGACTGCAGTTCGAATGTTCCATCCAGTTCCGTAAGAGTTGATACTGTCGAACCCTTAATTTCCACTTTGACACCGGGGATTGGATTGCCGTCAGCGTCAACCACTTTGCCCTTGGCGACATGCTGTGCCGCCACGTAGCTGAACGAAGCAAGCAAGAGGCATAATAACATAAGTGTTTTTTTCATCATATCATTGTTTATATTATGGTTTATCTATAGCATGATCTCTTTTTAGAAAGCTGTCAGTGCGCACTGAAGCATAAGCTACCTCAAAAATGCATCTACAAAGACAAAGTCAACATTGATGCGGCGATATGCACCACCCTTCTCCTTAGCAACCTCTAAGTGATGGATGTAGTTTGTCTGCATCTGGTTCATGGTAGGTATGTTGGCCTTGATAAATTCTTTCACGCCCGTTGCCCTGAGGAAGGCCAGCTGCTCATTCTCCGTAATACCCTCCTTACAGGTCACCGTAATATGGCCTAAGTCACCGTTCTTATAGACTGGCTCTCCATGAAACTCACCATAGCATCCATCATAGTTTATCCTGCTATTAATGGGTAGCGCATCAGCCATGCCAGTGATATTGACTTTCAATTTCTTACCTGCCTTGACGTACTGTGCAAAATCATTCTCAAACGCTGTCTTTACAATGCTCAGCAGGGAATGAGCGGCAGCAGATTCCTCTGCCTTGTATCTACCCGCAGCAAAATCCTCTTTTTCAGAATACTGAGGCTCGACGGTATAGGTGAAGCTGACCTGATAATTCATCATCCTCTTCCCTGAGGCATCTACATCAGGAATCACCTTGGCATTCACCGTGATATGCGTGTGATTAGAAATCTTGTTTTCCTGTTTGGCGAGGTTGACAATATTGTCCTTAATGCCCTCCAGCTTGATAATCTCCATATTGGATTGCTGGACCAAATCCAGTGGCACAAAGTTCTCATCATTCTTCAAGTAATCCAATGAACGTCGCTCACGATTATCGAACACATAAGTCTTGCCTGTTACCTTATTATATATGTCCGCATAGACCAATTCAAACTTATCATGAGATGTCAGTCCGTACCTCACATTACGGAATTCCAGGTTGTTGATATCCGAGAAACTCATCAATTCCTCTTCGGGTACATTCAAGTAAATGGACGACATAGTATTGAGATTCAAGGCCAACAATTCTGCTCCTGAATTGTAATTTCCCAAAGAAATGGTGGACATCTGAAGCATATTGTCCGCCAGACGCGTTGCAATCTCCTCCTCAAACAGCCTCATCTGCTGCATACGAGTCTCCTCGTTTACACGGATGTTATACTCTTCCAACGATTCACCCGGCATCTGCTTCATCCATTCCGACATCCTCTCAGCCAATTCATCTTTCAGCAGCTTGGTGTAATTAGGAGCCAGGTGATTCATCTGTTCGTAAATCATATCGGTCTGTGCGTTATAGGCCAGGAAGGTATTCTTCTTACCATCCTTCACGAAGCGTGCGCCATGGATACCTCCAGCCTCATTATTCACATAGTCTCGGTCATCACCATCCAGCAGGTTCAGAACGGTGATTTGCTCGTCACCCGTTATGACCGAAGCATATTTGCCATCAGGGTGGAACGACAAGCATCGTGCGGCACCCACACCGTCAAAACTCTGTGAAATCAGAAACCGCTGTGTATCATAAAGACTAAAGAGCTCATCGCCTGTCAATACACCGAATTTTTCACTCCCCTTCGAGAAGGCCACGTCATGCACAGCTACGTCAAAGTCAAACTCTTTTCTGACTTGCCGGGTTTCCAAATTCCATATCGTAATCTTTGTACCACTATATGCTGCTATGAAATAGCCATTATCACTTACCGTCAATCCTTCTGCAACAAATGGCATATCCATGGCCCATTTTTGATTGAATTTGCTCAAATCGAAACAGAGTAGCTTATCGTTTGTTGCCAGGTAGAAGTCACGGGCGTCAGATGAATACGCTATCGCCACAGGATGGCCAATACCCTTGAAATGGTGAATCACCCTATTCTGCTTCCATAAATCAAAAATAGTCACACCCCTGTCGCCATTCTTATCAAATAAGAGCGCGAAAGATGTCCCTGAGGGATTCAGCTTCATCGAAAGGATGTCACCTGCCGTACTACCCATAGCCAAGGCTCTTAGATTATAAGCCTTCTTACCACTAAAGTAATATGACGAGAAAAGGTAATTCTCCACGCTCTGCGGTACGACCTTTTGTCTATACACATAATTTTTAGGAGTTTGCGAAGCAGCTATCTGGGCATACACAGAATGGGATACACCCAAGATACTGCCAACTAGCAGCACTCTGATTGTAAGTAAAACCTTCTTCTTCATGCTTTTGCATTTCATGTTATATCACATTGAATATTAATGAATATATACGCATTACTGCGTGGGCGGTTTGCCTGCTATCAACATATACATATTTCGAACAAAACGATAATAGTCCGATGCAAAAGTACAAAGAATATTTTAATGTCTTGTAATTTTATGGAATATTTTTTTATATTTCTTATTATTACTAAATGGGTCCAGCGGGCAATATAAATGACTGCTGATAAAGATACAGCTTACTTCGCTCGACGATTAAAATCGTCAAGCACGACAAATGACATTCGTCTGCCATTCCGGTTAACAATCGTCTTGAATAGGAGGCACAGTGTCACATTATCGAGACAATACAGGATTAGAATGTGATGCCGTCCTGCATCTGGAAGATGGCAGATGAGGGAGTCTGGCTCTTACCGTTCTCTATAAGCGACTTTCGGGATACGGACATCTTCACATATTCAGACAGCTCCTCAATAGAGACTTTTCCCTTGGTCAGTTGCAGCTTCTTTAAAAGAAAATAAGTAAAGAGACCGTGCTTCTTTTCCCTAAAAGGATAAGCAGTCTCATCACCCTGTGCTGCAGCCAAGACAATCACATTACCGCTTGGAGCCGCAGGTTTTGACTTAATCGCTACCCCTCTTGCAGAAGCCATCATGCCATCGCCTCTTTGTGCCCCACTAAAACAGGCATCTATGAAAATGGCAACATACTCAAGAAAGAGAGGTTATTTCTTCTTCTTGAACAGGTTCTTCCCCTTATTCAGCAGTTTCTTGGCACCACCCGTCAGAGAGCCACTTGCATTGCCTCTCGTCACGGAAGCAGGACCTCCTGCATTTCCCCCCAGTTCGGATTTACCCTCTTCCAGGTAGTAATGTTCGGGTTCGGAGGCATATTCTACTATCTTCACCGTGATGTTTGAGTTGACGGGCTTGCTGCTGTCTATCACCAACGTGATATGAGCAAACAGCTTGTTAGGATTTTCCTTGTGAATGAATTATTTTGCATGGCCGAAAAAAGGCATTAAATCATCTATCTTTTGATAGGCCAGGCGCTCGTCGCCATTGAGCAGGTAGATGATGCCGCAATAGGTGAAGCCATTCTGCTCCACGATGTGCTGCATGATGTGGTTGTCGCGATGCGTATCTACGCGCAGGTTGGGTATCTGTTGGTAGCACCAGTCAAAGCAGGCACGGGCTATGCCGTGGCTCTCAGGAGCACTGGCCAGGCGGTGAATGACCCCATAGGGCTTGGTGTCGTCCAGCCAGGCTCCACCATCGATGCGGGCATACGTAGGTTCTCCTGTCAGAATGAAGGCAAAGGTGGCTATCACCTCACCTGCGGCATCGGTGACAACATAGCTATTGCCATCGGCTATCTCCTGACGAATCAGTGCTTCTGAAGGGTAGCCGCCGTTCCATTGCTTGAGGTTGCCACTGCTGCGCATGATGCCCCGGGCCGCATCGAAGAGCTCCATCATGCGGGGAAGGTCGGCGGGAGTAGCTTTGCGAATAGGCAGCATACGGGTATCACTTATTCACTATCGATTCTAGAAGCGGAAGCCGTCCCGTGAAGTAAGCTTCGATGAAGTCCCATCGTTCGGTGTCGGTGAGCTGCCGATTTCCGAAAAAGCGGTTGTAGAGGTCTATCTGCTGCTGAAAGTGCAGCTCCTCCTCCACCAGCACTTGATTAGAGTAACTCCCTTCAAGGAGTATCTGCTCCAGGAACTGTGGCCGCAGAAAGCGGACCTCCACACAGGGTGAAGCACCTCCCTCTACGCTGAAGGCCACCGAACCGAGCATGGAGAGCAGGTTGAGCAGCACGTTGAGGTCGGAGAAAGGGGTACAGAAGCAGCGGATCACCTCGCCAGCCGAGCCTACGATGTACTGCTGCATCAGTTTGCGGTAACGCTGCAGCAGGAGGTCAAAACCTCGGGTCACAGTAAACTGCAGCTCAGTGCTCTCCTTCTTGCGCGCACTGCTGATGTAGCTCACGCTGCGTCCCTCCTCCACTCGGCTCTCCAGCAGCTGTCCGATGAAGCGCTTGGCGCTGCGCACATCGAGCTGATGGGCCTCGAAGAGGGCCCGGAGACGGGATTCGTCAAATTTCCCTTTATTGCGAGTCAAGGCCTCACGAAGCAGGGCAGAGAGGTCGGCAAAGAGGGCATCTACACGCTGGACAATCCGGCAGGCATCCTCCTTGAGCAGTACGTCGTGGCACCCCACGGCTACAGCTCGGGCACCTTCCAGAAGGGTGCCGTTCATCAGCTTCTGCTTGAACTCACGATAGCCCAGCTCAGAGAACTCATGCTCCCAGAGGGCTTCGGTCTGCAAGCGCCAGAGCGAAGGCTGACCGCTGACGGGAGTGACATAAGCCGCATAGCGGCGGGCAAAGGCATCACCCGTCTTATCCTGCAGATAGCAGTCGGTGAGCAGCCGGCAGGGAGCCACCTCCATGACGGTCGCGCCCAAACGTCGCTTCAGGTCCTCCTCAATCCAGAGCAGGGCCGTCTTGACCAGCTGACCCAGGTCACTCTCATACTCCAGCTTGTTCTTGGCACGTGGCAACTTGACCACATACTCAAAGTCGCTCACGGGCACGAGCATCTGCTCAGGCTCTCCCTTCATCCGGTAGAGTTCGCAGAGCATGAAGAGAATCTGCTCCATCTGCTCCTCGCTGATACCACCCACCTGATGCAAGCGGGTCATATAGTAGAAGTCACGCTCATGGAAGTCGGTGGCAGCCACCGCCTTCACCTCAGCCTCACGGCCTGCACGGCCTATCTCCTGCACGTAATCCACAAAGGTGCTCGATGGAGCCACATGATAGACACGGTCGATATCGGGAATATCCACTCCCATGCCGAATGCCTTGGTTGCCACGATAAGCCGCTTCTCCCCCTCACGGAAGGCACGCACGATAGCCGCTTTCTGCTCCTTCTCCTTCTTGCCATAGTAGGTGGCCACATAGGGCCAGCTCTGAGGGGCCACCCAGCTCTTGGCCCGGATGTCGAGACTGCCGGCAAAGGGGAAGTAGAGCAGCGTCTTATGGTGAGCCACATACTCCTCCACGCGGGCGGCTATCACCCGTTGCTTGGCCTTATCATAGGTCTCGCCCTCGTCGAAGGTGAGCGGGCGGATATCAAAGCCTATGTTCTCCCTTCGGGCAGTACCCATGTAGAGCATACAGGGAGCCATCTGCAGGGAGCTGATAGTCTCCATCACCATGTCGGAATGTGGCTTGGGGCTCCATACGGCAGTGGCCGTCAGGGCAAAGAGGGGGAAATGATAGCCCAGCGACTGCTTAATAGAGGCGAGGTAACGCCCCAGGAACCAGTAGTCCACACGAAACTCGCGTCCCCAGGTGGTGACGGTATGTGCCTCATCAATCACCACCATACCGATACGGCGGTTGCCGATGAAGCGGTGAATGTCGTAAGCCAGGAGCAACTCGGGCGAGAGATAGAGGATATCAGCTTCTCCATCATGCACACGGCGGTAGGCCTCGGCCTTCTCCTCAGGCGAGAGGTCGCCCGAGGCATAAGCTACACGGCCGTATCCTTTGGACTGCAAGCTCTCCACCTGATCGACAATCAAGGCTTTAAGAGGTTCGATGACCAAGGTAAGCAACCCATGCTCACGCCCCAGGTAGATGGCAGGAAGCTGGAAGAGGAGCGACTTACCGGCACCAGTAGGGGCGGTAAGCAGCAGGTTGAGGGGAGAGTCCACCTCCTGTAGAGAGGCCTCAGCGGTATAGACCACCTGCTCCACGATGGTCCCCTGCGGAAGACTTACCGTACGGGCATCCACCCGAAGGTCGGCATAGAAACGCATGTCGCGCCACGAGGTGTAACCCCACACCTCTTCCAGCAGCTGAGCCAACCCAGGTCGGCATTGCTGCGGGTATGCAACGAACAACGGGGAAGATAACCAATGCGCCCCCTGTTGGGCGTAGAGGTTTTCTTCCCCGTTGCTGGTGACTGTAGGATATCCGAGCTCCATAGCTACACCATCACAGATCAATACTCTTCCTCATTGAAGAAGAAGTCCTCCTTACTGGGATAGTCGGGCCAGATGTCTTCGATACTTTCGTATATCTCGCCTTCGTCTTCCATCTCCTGCAGGTTCTCTATGACTTCGAGCGGTGAGCCCGAACGAATGGCATAATCAATCAATTCGTCCTTGGTTGCCGGCCAAGGGGCATCCTCCAGTTTGGATGCCAATTCCAATGTCCAATACATAGTCTGACTAATTTAAAAATGATCAAAACCTACTGTTTTTCAATTTTGCGGCAAAAGTATAAAAAAACTCTTATTTTCCACGCCTATTCCATATTATTTCCTCTTTTTTTTCATCTACATTGAACTTTCTTGACAAAACGAAGAGATAATCAGACAATCGGTTAACGTATGCAAGCAATTCGGGGGCCACTTCGGACTGTTGGGCAAGGGCCAGGATACGTCGTTCGGCCCTGCGGCACACAGTACGGCAGACATGGGCCACGGCAGCTGCCCGTCCTCCTCCGGGGAGGATGAAGAGGCGAAGCGGAGGAAGCTGACTATCAATGCGGTCGATGGCTTGCTCCAGCTCACTCACCATCTCGGGAGTGACTATTGCCGTGGGGCGCGAGGCCATCTTGGTGCTATCCGTAGCCAAGGCAGCACCCACGGTAAAGAGGCAGCTCTGCACGCCGAGCAATAGCTGTACGTCAGCGGTACGGTCGGCGGCAGCCTTGTCTGCATCGGTGAGATAGGTCAGCAGCAGGCCCAGCTGGGCATTGAGTTCATCCACGGTACCATAGGCCTCCAGCCGGAGGTCGGTTTTAGAGACACGGGTGCCTCCAATCAGTGAAGTTTGTCCGGCATCGCCGGTACGGGTATAGACAGGACTTTTCATCGGGGTGGGGATTTATATCGGGTTATTGATTCAGGGTATAGAGAGGGGTAGCTCCTCAGAAGCTCACCTTGTAGTGCTGTCGCTGCTTGGACTTATCGAAGAAGAGGAGGCCGAAATCGAAGAGGTCGAAGGTCACTACGACACGTGCATCGTACTTCAGCTCCCTCCACAGCCCACGCATCTGAGGGCTATAGCCTATGCCTTGCACTACAAAGAGCGATTGGGGAGTGGTCCGCTCGGCACAGAGCTCGAAAGCCTGCCGGAGCAGCTCAGGATGGTTCACATCATGCAGGTAGAGGAAATCCACCGGCTCGCCGGCATCGAGGAAAAGTTCGTCCAGGCTAGAGGCGTGCCAGAAGTTCATCCCCTCCTTGGCTGCCAAGAGATAGAGATGGGATGAGGTGGAGCACCCCACACTCAGGGTGTTCGTAGGTTGAGCATAGTTGACCAGCCGGTAGAGCAGGCGCTTCATCTGGAGCGTCTCCTTGCAGCAACCTTCAGGCACATCAGAGGAGCCAGCCCTTTTCTCCTCCTGGCGGAGGACACCATATTTATAATAAGGTGTATGCTCGCTCATCACGTCAGTTATCAGCCGATAGGCAAAGGGTGATTGTGCCCCGAAGCCGTAACGCTTGGGCCAACGGAGCAGGCGTACGACGAGACGCCTCAGCGGGAGCAAGAAGATTGTAAATCTGTTCATCATCGTATGTTTCAAGCTTTAGCGGCACAAACATACAGAAAAAAACAGGATTAAAAAAGCGTTTGGACACTTTTTTAATCAAGTCACAATCTCCAGCTCCCGTCCAGCCTTGTTGATGAAAGCTTCTTCGTGATCACCTTCCCCCGTCTCACGGTGAGCTCCACCTTGCCATCCTGATGAATCACCACCTCCTCATTGCGGGCATCCACCTCCATCTTGCCATCCACCTTCGAGATGGATTATGACATAGACAGAATCACGGCAGCAATCAGTGCCGCTACTCACGTCAACTGCACGGATGAGGGTGTACTGATATTCCTCGATGAGATACAGAAGGCTAAAAACGGCATCACTTCCTTGAAGTACTACCAAGAGAATGCACCTCATCTGCATGTGATCGTCGCAGGCTCACTGCTAGGCATCCAGCTGTTTGCACCGAAACTGCAAGAGTTACTCAAGTATTATTATTACGTAGGTGGAATGCCCGAGGCCGTGCAGAGCTTCTGCCAATACCGGGGGTAGGGGATGTGGAGCTATTCTATTATGCCAAGCCTAACAACAGACAGGAGGTGGACTTCCTGATTCAGTCGGGCATGGATGTCATACCAATAGAAGTCAAGGCGGAGGTGAATATAAAGGCAAAGAGACGAAAAACCTCCAAAAATAGGAAGATTAACGCAATGTAATCTGTGAATTAAGTAGTTATGAGAAAATCGCGGAA
>JBJEKT010000131.1:0-2133 GCA_051878775.1 Bacteroides sp.
CGGAAGAGGTCGGATGCAAAGATGAAGTTGTTGAGCCGCTCGTTGGTGGAGGTGATGATCTCCTCCTTGGTCCCTTCCCACTCCTTGTGGCCCTGGTAGATGTAGATGATCTTCTCGCCGATGCCCATCACGGAGTTCATGTCGTGGGTATTGATGAGGGTGGTCATGTTGTACTCCCGCGTGATGTCCTGTATGAGCTGGTCGATGACGATGGAGGTCTTCGGGTCGAGGCCCGAGTTGGGTTCGTCGCAGAAGAGGTACTGCGGGTTAAGGGCGATGGCACGGGCGATAGCTACACGCTTCTGCATACCACCGCTGATCTCGCCCGGGTACTTGTCCTTGGCCTCGGTCAGGTTGACGCGCTCCAGGCAGAACATGGCACGGCGCGTGCGGTCACGCAGAGTGTCGTTGCTGAACATGTTGAGTGGGAACATCACGTTGTCAAGCACCGTGAGCGAGTCAAACAGGGCGGCACTCTGGAATATCATACCCATCTCGCGGCGCAACGCCTTCTTCTCCTTCTTGTCCATGATGAGGAAGTTGCGGTTGTCGTAGAGCAACTCACCTCGCTCCGGCGTGAGCAGACCTACGATGCACTTCATCAGCACCGTCTTACCCGAGCCGCTCTGCCCGATAATCAGGTTGGTCTTCCCGTTTTCAAACGTGGCGTTGATGTCCGTCAACACCTCCTTGTCTTCGAACGACTTACATAATCCATTCAGTTCTATCATGACATCAAGAGTTGAGTTAATACTAGGTCAGAGAAGAGAATCAGCACGCTGCTGCATACCACGGAGTTGGTCGAGGCCTTGCCCACTTCAATCGAGCCCCCCTCTACGCTGTAGCCGAAGAAGGCGGAGACGCTGGCTATGATGAAGGCGAAGAAGAGTGACTTGATGATGCCGCTCCAGATGAACCACTCCACGAACATGTACTGCAGGCCATACTCCAGATCGACCGCCGACATCACCCCGCCAAACCAACAGGTGCAGAAGGCACCGACAATGCCTGCAAAGATGCTGAACGTCACCATCAGCGGGATGGTGCTGACCATAGCAGCTATCTTGGGAAGTATCAGGTAATTGGCTGAATTGACACCCATAATCTCTAAGGCATCAATCTGCTGGGTGACACGCATCGAGCCCAGTTCGGAGGCGATGTTGGAACCCACCTTACCTGAGAGAATCAGACACATGATGGAGGAAGAAAACTCCAGCAGCATAATCTCGCGGGTGACATAGCCCACCGTCCAGCGCGGCATGAAGGGACTCTCGATATTGAGCTTGATCTGAATCGTGATGACTGCTCCAATGAAGAACGAAATCAGCAGCACGATGCCAATGGAGTTGACACCGAGCTTCTCAATCTCGTCAATGTATTGCCGGAAGAACATACGCATCCGTTCGGGGCGCGAGAAGACGCGTCCCATCAAAATCAGGTATCTTCCGAACGTTTTTAGTCCTTTTGTAAACATATTCATGAAGTATTTGCGTGCAAATGTACGTCTTTTCAGCTTATTTTGCTACTTTTGCAGCGATTAACTTGAAGTTGGTTGCACAACATTAACAGAAAGCGTATTATAGAACATTCAATATGGAAGAACAGAATATGGTGCTCCGCACCGAGGACTTGGTGAAGCGTTATGGGAAACGCACCGTGGTGAGCCACGTATCGTACGACGTGAAACAGGGGGAGATCGTGGGGCTGCTCGGCCCGAACGGGGCAGGGAAGACCACCTCGTTCTACATGACCGTGGGCCTGGTGACGGCCAATGCGGGACACATCTTCCTGGGTGACCTGGAGATTACCGACTATCCCGTCTATAAGCGGGCACAGAATGGCATTGCCTACCTGGCGCAGGAGGCCTCGGTCTTCAGGCAGATGAGTGTGGAGGACAACATCGCCTCCGTGCTCGAGATGACGGGCAAGCCCCGTGAGTACCAGAAGGATAAGCTGGAGAGCCTGATTGCCGAGTTCCGACTGCAGAAGGTGCGTAAGAACAAGGGTAACCAGCTCAGTGGCGGTGAGCGACGCCGTACGGAGATAGCCCGCTGCCTGGCCATCGACCCCAAGTTCATCATGCTCGACGAACCCTTTGCCGGCGTGGACCCCATCGCCGTGGAGGACATCCAG
>JBJEKT010000132.1:0-2132 GCA_051878775.1 Bacteroides sp.
ATGGAAAAAGAAATTATGATCAAGCTGGAAAACGTAACAAAGATTTTCCGTACAAACGAGATTGAGACCATGGCCCTCGAAAACATGAACCTGGAAGTGAAGAAAGGTGAGTTCCTCAGCATCATGGGGCCTTCAGGTTGTGGTAAATCTACGCTGCTCAACATCATGGGCCTGCTCGACGTGCCTACCAGCGGCACCATCCAGGTGGCCGGCACCGACACCCACAACATGAGCGACCGCGAGATGGCCGCCTTCCGCAACAAGACGCTGGGCTTCGTCTTCCAGTCGTTCCACCTCATCAACTCACTCAACGTGCTCGACAACGTGGAGCTGCCGCTGCTCTATCGCAACGTCTCGGCCAAGGAGCGCCGTGAGCGGGCCGAAGAGGTGCTGCATAAGGTCGGCATGACCCACCGCATGCGCCACATGCCCACGCAGCTCTCCGGCGGTCAGTGCCAGCGCGTGGCCATTGCCCGCGCCATCATCGGCAACCCCGAGATTATCCTGGCCGACGAGCCCACTGGTAACCTCGACTCGAAGATGGGTATCGAGGTGATGGACCTGCTGCGTCAGCTCAACAGCGAAGATGGCCGCACCATCGTCATGGTGACCCACAACAACGACCAGGCCAAGCTTACTTCACGCACCATCCGCATGTTTGATGGTCACCAGATAGGCTAACTTCGGTCAGGTCAGATACGGACTTTGCTACCCTATCCACTGCTGTGGATAGCTTTAGCCACAGTAGTGGATAGACTTAACCACAGCTGTGGATAGCTTTAGCCACAACTGTGGATAGGGTAGCGAACCCTAGCTTTCCGGTGAGCGAATCAACGCTTTCAGGTAAGCGAATCAAGGAAACAACATGAAAGGATAAAGTAAATAGCGAATCAAATGATTAAACAATACTTCCTACAAGCCTGGGGGCAGCTCAAGCAGCACCCCATCATCAGCCTGGTCTCAGTGGTCGGCACGGCCCTGGCCATCTTCCTCATCATGCTGGTGGTGATGCTCCAGCAGGTCAAGGTGGAACCCTTCGCCCCCGAGTCGTACCGCGACCGCTACCTGCACGTCAAGTGGATGAGCATCGGCAACAAAGAGTGGGGCTCTGATGACACCAGCAACGGCCCCATGGCTGAACGCACAGGGCGCGAGTGCTTCAAGTCGCTCACCACGCCCGAGGCCGTCACCCTCTACGCCGTCTTCCCTCAACCCAATCCCGTGGCACTGCCCGGACAGCCCTCGTTCAAGGCCGAGGTACGTCAGACTGATGACGACTATTGGCGCGTCTTCAACTTCGCCTTCCTCGACGGCAAGCCCTTCGACCGGGCCACCTTCGATGCCGGTCGGCCCGTGGCTGTAATCAGCGAGAGCGTGGCCCGCCGTCTCTTCGGCACCACCGAAGCCGCAGGCAAGGAGTTCCTCATCTCCTACGTACCCTACCGCATCTGCGGCGTGGTGAAGGATGTCTCTACCATTGCCGACTGTGCCTACGGCGACATCTGGATTCCCTACTCCTCCACCGATGTGACCAAGGATGTCTGGTGCGACCACATGGGTATGTTCTCCTGCACCATCCTGGCCCGCAGCCGCGACGACTTCGATGCCATCCGCGAGGAGTGCAACCGCCGCCGCGACGACTTCAACAAGGTGATTGGCGAGCAGGGCTGGGAGCTGCACTACCGCAATCGCCCCTACGACCAGGAGAAGAATGCCCTGGCCTTTGCGGCCAACTGGGAGCCTGATGTCCATGCTGCCCGCCGCAGCCGGCTCATCATCTTTCTCATCCTGCTCATCGTGCCGGCCATCAACCTGAGCAGCATGACGCAGAGCCGTCTGCGCCAGCGCGTCAGCGAGATCGGCGTGCGCCGAGCCTTTGGCTGCACCCGCATGCAACTGCTCTGGCAGCTGCTCTGCGAGAACCTCATCGTCACCCTGGTGGCCGGTCTGTTGGGCATGGCGCTGAGCGTGCTCTTTGCCTTCACGGCCAACGAGATGCTCTTCACGAAGGCCTACAGCTACACCAACAGCGCCCCGATGGTGGATGCCTCCATCCTGATACACCTCTCCACCTTCCTGTGGGCCCTCTTCTTCTGCTTCGTGCTCAACCTGCTCAGCGCCGCCCTGCCGGC
>JBJEKT010000133.1:0-2130 GCA_051878775.1 Bacteroides sp.
TTCGCACCAAAATTCATTATTAAATATTATAAAAGATGGGAAAAAGTACATTTTTACAAGAATTTAAGGCGTTTGCCATGAAGGGAAACGTGGTCGACATGGCTGTCGGTGTAATCATCGGTGGTGCATTTGGCAAGATTGTATCGTCGGTCGTAGCCGACGTGATTATGCCTCCGATTGGTCTGCTCGTAGGGGGTGTGAACTTCACCGACCTGAAGTGGGTGATGAAGGATGCCGTGGCCGAGGTCAAGGATGAGGCTGGCAATGTGATTACAGCTGCACAGGATGCCGTGACGCTCAATTACGGCAACTTCCTGCAGGTGACGTTTGATTTCCTCATCATCGCCTTCTCGATTTTCATGATGATCAAGCTTCTCACCAAGCTTACTGAGAAGAAAAAAGCGGAAGAGAAAGCCACGCCTGCACCTCCTCCTGCACCTTCTAAGGAAGAACTGCTGCTTACGGAAATCCGCGACCTGCTGAAGAACAAGAAGTAAGTTATAGAGTTGGTAAGTTACGAACCTTATTATATAACAATGCAAGAGAAAATCATTATCCTGGATTTCGGCTCGCAAACCACGCAGCTTATTGGCCGTAGGCTGCGCGAGCTGAACGTCTATTGTGAAATCGTGCCCTACAACAAGTTCCCTCACGGCGATGAGAGTGTGATGGGCGTGATTCTCTCCGGCAGCCCCTTCTCGGTCTATGACGAGGCTGCCTTCAAGGTGGATTTGAGTCAGATTCGTGGCCGTTACCCCATCCTGGGTATCTGCTACGGTGCTCAGTATATCTCCTATACCAACGGCGGACGTGTGGAGCCTGCGGGCACACGCGAGTACGGACGGGCACATCTCAGCACGTTTGAAGCCGACAACCTGCTCTTCCAGGGCATACGCCCCAACTCGCAGGTGTGGATGAGTCACGGCGATACCATCACAGCTATCCCTGACAACTTCCGCATCATCGCCTCCACCGACAAGGTGAAGATTGCTGCCTATCAGGCCGAGGGTGAGCAGATGTGGGGCGTGCAGTTCCACCCTGAGGTATTCCACAGCGAGGATGGTACGCAGATGCTGCGCAACTTCGTGGTTGATGCCTGCGGATGTCACCAGACGTGGAGTCCCGCTTCGTTCGTCGATACTACGGTGGCCGAGCTCAAGGAGCAGATTGGCAACGACCGTGTCATCCTCGGATTGAGTGGTGGTGTGGATTCCTCCGTGGCCGCCGTGCTGCTCAACCGTGCCATTGGCCGTAACCTCACCTGCATCTTCGTGGACCACGGTCTGCTGCGCAAGGATGAATTCAAGAACGTGATGCACGACTACGAGTGTCTTGGTCTGAACGTCATCGGTGTGGATGCCAGTGAGAAGTTCTTCAAGGACCTGGAGGGAGTGACTGACCCCGAGAAGAAGCGCAAGATTATCGGACGTGACTTTGTAGAGGTGTTCAACGCCGAGGCCCACAAGATTACCGATGCCAAGTGGCTGGCTCAGGGTACCATCTACCCCGACCGCATCGAGAGTCTCAACATCACGGGTAAGGTCATCAAGAGCCATCATAACGTAGGCGGCTTGCCCGAGGAGATGCACCTGCAGCTCTGTGAGCCGCTCAAGTGGCTCTTCAAGGACGAGGTGCGCCGCGTAGGCCGTCAGCTCGGCATCCCCGAGCACCTCATTGGTCGTCATCCTTTCCCGGGACCTGGACTTGCTGTACGTATCCTGGGTGATATTACGCGCGAGAAGGTGCGCATCCTGCAGGATGCTGACGACATCTTTATCCGCGGTCTGCGCGACTATCAGGTCACGTTGCCCGACGGCACCCAGTCGAGCCTCTACGATCAGGTATGGCAGGCTGGTGTCATCTTGCTGCCCGTGCAGAGCGTAGGCGTGATGGGCGATGAGCGTACTTACGAGCGTGCCGTGGCCCTGAGAGCTGTGACCAGCACTGATGCTATGACTGCCGACTGGGCTCACCTGCCCTACGACTTCATGGCCCGCGTAAGCAATGATATTATAAATAAGGTAAAGGGAGTGAACCGCGTCTGCTACGACATTTCCTCCAAGCCACCTTCGACCATCGAGTGGGAGTAGAAATCGTGGCTGAAGCACCTTTACTCACAGCAATGTGGCA
>JBJEKT010000134.1:0-2096 GCA_051878775.1 Bacteroides sp.
GCTGTGCGGTCTGATGAGTGGTATCTGATGCTGCTTGCAGAGGAGCTGCGAAATTTAAAAAAATTTGCCGTGAAAATCAAAAAACCTACATCATGAGAACGCTTGCAGCCGTGACACGCTCAGCGAACTGATGGAGCGCATCGCCCAGCGTCCCCTGGGCGAGCCCATCACGATCACCATCCTGGATTGATACGCCTGGCCAGACGGTATGCAGGGGCAGACACAGGTACGCCCCTACAGGCTATTCACCCCCCGTGCGCGCAACGCTTCCTGGACTCCCTCTACGCTGTCCAGGAAGCGGATGCCGTGACGGCCAATGAGGGAGCAATCCATGGTGAGGTTACGGGGCTGCTGGCTGAAGCGCTCTTCGTCAGGGAGTATCCAGGCCGTGGGGTCACTCAGCCCCATCTCCTGGGCAATGCGCAGGAAGAGGTCGTGGCTGCAGAGCGTATTGCCACTGCCGTAGTTGTAGATGCCGCCGGGGAGGGTGATGGCCTGCTCCATGTGTCGCACTACCTCCCAGACGTTGGTCACGCCACGGTATTCGTGAGTGGCGGCCTGGATGGTGGTGCCCTCGGTGGATGCCTTCTGCAGGTTGACCAGGACGTTGCTGTTGAGCTTCATGGGGCTGCTGGGCAGGTCGTACATCCACGTCAGCCGCAGGCCCACTGCGTCGGGTAGGTTGAGGAGTGCCCGCTGCTCAGCCTCCAGCTTGTGGCGGCCATAGGCGTTGACCGGCTGGAGCATCTCCTCCTCCCGGAGCGGACCCAGCAGCGGGGTGCCGTTATAGACCTGGTCGCTCGACATGAAAAGCAGTTTGGCACCGATGAGCTTGCAGGCCTTGGCTATCCTGACCGTGGCTTGCACGTTGACGCGGTGCGACTCCTCGGGGTGCTGCTCGCAGTACCAGGTGTTGCTCAGCGCGGCGCAGTGAATCACCACCTCGGGGCGGTGCTGCTCCAGGTACTCCCTGACGGCCTCTTCACGGCTCACGTTAAGCTGGCTGTGCGTGGGCAACAGCAATTCGTACTTCTCCTTATAGTAGTGGGCCAAGCGGCTCCCCAGGAATCCGCTGCCACCGGTAATCATGATTTTTCTCTTCATCGTATGCTTCTATGTTATTACCCAGGGGGCTTCATTACCCCATGAGGCCTCTGCAAAGGTAGTGAAGATTATCCATATTCCGACACGTTCGTCCCAAAAAAATGCAGAACCGAGGGGTATTACAGCATCAGCTCGGGGACTACCTGGCCATCGTAGAGGTGGATGATGCGGTCAGCATACGTGGCATCGTGCTGTGAGTGGGTCACCATGATGATGGTGGTGCCCTCGCGATGGAGCTCGCTGAGCAGGTCCATCACCTCCTTGCCGTTCTTGGAGTCGAGGTTACCCGTGGGCTCGTCAGCCAGGATAATCTTGGGATTGGGCAGCACCGCACGGGCTATGGCCACGCGCTGCTGCTGACCGCCGGAGAGCTGGCTGGGGAAGTGCTTGCAGCGGTGGCTGATGGCCATGCGCTGCATCACCGCCTCTACCCGCTCCTTGCGCTCCTTGGCCGAGAGCCCCATGTAGAGCAGCGGCAGCTCGATGTTCTCATACACGTTGAGCTCGTCGATGAGGTTGAAGCTCTGGAACACGAAGCCTATCACCCCCTTGCGGAGGTCGGTGCGCTCGTTCTCCTGCAGGGTGCTTACCTCCTTGCCGTTCAGCAGATAGGAACCTTCGGTGGGGTTGTCGAGCAGACCCAGGATGTTGAGCAGCGTGGATTTACCGCAACCTGAGGGACCCATGATGGCCACAAATTCACCCTCCTTCACTTCGAGGTTCACTTCGCGCAGGGCCAAGGTCTCCACCTCTTCCGTACGGAATACTTTCTTGATATTTTCCAGTCGTATCATAATCTTATCATTTAATTTTCGTTCATACAATCTATACTTTCTATGCCATCTATTCGTTGGCAATAATCTCAGACGGGTTGGTGCGCATGAGGCTGCGGACGTTGCTGAGCACGATGGCGGCTATCATGGCGATGACCAGGAGTGCACCGCCGATGCAGGCCCATAGCGGGGTCTCGCCTGAGGCATCCTGCAGACCGC
>JBJEKT010000135.1:0-9152 GCA_051878775.1 Bacteroides sp.
ATCTTTTCGTCTTTTTAGCGCGCAAAATTACGCCTTTTTATTTGAATAAGAGTAGCTTTATTCTATATTTATCCTTTTTTACGCTTTTATTGCCCTTTTCAATAAATAATACGTTCCTGGATGAACATCTTTCGGGGAATAACTGTATTTTTGCAGGGTAACTAATTCATGCTGATTGCAGCGTAACTTATTAAATTCTGGAGGACTGGAAAGATGAAGAATCTGGTTGTTTTGAGTGGTGCCGGTATGAGCGCCGAGAGTGGTATCAGTACGTTCCGCGATGCAGGGGGCTTATGGGATAAGTATCCTGTGGAGGCAGTAGCTACCCCGGAGGGGTATCAGCGTGACCCGAAGCTGGTCATCAATTTCTATAACGAGCGCCGTAAGCAGTTGCTCACCGTGGAGCCCAATGAAGGACATCGTGGGGTGGCGGAACTGGAGAAACTGTTCAACGTCACCGTGGTGACACAGAATGTGGATAACCTGCACGAGAGGGCTGGAAGTAACCACGTGATTCACCTCCACGGTGAACTTACTAAGGTTTGTTCCAGCTTTGATCCCAACAATCCGCGCTACATCAAGGAGCTGAAGCCTGAGGAGTATGAGGTGAAGATGGGTGACTTGGCAGGCGACGGCAGTCAGTTGCGCCCCTTTATTGTATGGTTTGGCGAGTCTGTGCCCGAGATTGAGACGGCCATCGACTACGTGGAGAAGGCAGACATTCTGGTCATCATCGGCACGAGTCTCAACGTATATCCTGCTGCAGGCTTACTGCACTATGCCCCGCAGGATTGTGAAGTCTATCTGATTGACCCCAAGCCGGTCGATGCTCACACCATGCGTCCCATCCACGTGATACGCTCTGGCGCATCGGAGGGGGTGAAGCAGCTGCGTGAGATGCTGAAGCCTTGATGACTGTAGGCTTCCTGTTGATTAGACGATGATCAGCGAGTAGGCTATTTCTTCAGTATCAGCCGCACCACAAACCAGGCGTGCATCAGCAGCGTGGAGCAGTAGCCGTAGTGGTGGCACATGATGCGGAAACGCTCCTTAAGGGAGGCTCGGTGGTTGCGTGTGGTCATCCCTTCGCTCAGGTAGTCTATCAGCGTGAGGTGGGTGTTGAAGAGCTGTTTCGACTGCTTCATCACGCGGATGCACCAATCAAAGTCGGCCGAGAAGCGGTAGCTTGTGTCATAGGCAGGGGCCAGGGTGCGCTTGGCGAAGAAGGCCTGATGGCACACTAGCATCCCGTGGCGGAAGCTCTTCCACGTCAGTTTCTCGGGCGTGGAGAGACGTCGCATCCTGACAAAGTGGCCCTCTCCGTCCACCAGTTGGGTCTCGCCATAGATGACATCGGGAAGCTCTTTGAGCCCTGCGGCGTGGAGGTGGTGAACAATCTGCAGCAGCGTATCGTCCTCGTGGAAACAGTCACCGGCATTGAGGAAACAGACGTAGTCACCCGTGGCCAGGCGCAACCCCTTGTTCATGGCATCGTAGAGCCCCTTGTCGGGCTCGCTTACCACGTGGGCTATGTGCTCCTGGTAGCGGCGAATGATAGAGAGGGTGCCGTCGGTGGAGTTGCCGTCTATCACGATGTATTCCACGTGGTGATAACCCTGGGTTATCACGCTCTGCAGGGTATCTTCGATGGTCGTTTGGGCGTTGCGGCACACGGTGATGATGCTGAACTTGGGTTGCAGGACCGTGGGGTGGCCTGTGGTTGTCGTATTATGATAATGTATAGGCATGGGGTAGGGCATTTAGTAAGGTGCTGGCATGGGGCTATAGTGCTTTCTTTAAGAGTTGAGCGTAGAGCTGGCTGTATTGGTGGGCTACGGCCGATTCGCTGTAGCTGCTGTTGACCTTGGCTACGGCTTGCCGGCTCAGCGTGCCGTAACTGGGCGTGGTGAGCAACGTGTAGATGCCTTTGGCCAGCTCTTCAGCCGTCTGAGTATTGGTAAGGTAGCCGTTCTGCAGATGGTCAATCATCTCGGGGATTCCTCCTGTGGGGAATCCCACGCAGGGCGTGCCACAGGCCATGGCCTCCATGATGGTGTTAGGCAGATTCTCGTCGAGCGAGGGGATAACGTAGAGGTCGGCGGCATTATAGATCTGCACGAGTCGTTGCTCTTCTCTCACGTAGCCCATGTTGTGTACCTTGAAGGGTACAAGTGGCTGCAATTCAGCGGCATGCATACCCACAGCCACTATGCCCAGTTCTTCTTTCAGTTCGGGATACTGCTTGGCCAGAAGATGACAGGCCTCCACCATATAGTCTATTCCTTTGCGCTTGTCGGTCAGCTTCACGGAGCCAAAGAGCAGGAGTTTGCCTTCGGTGGGCAACTGCAAGGCTTCGCGTGACTCCCTCTTGTCCATCGGATGGAAGAGGGAGGTCGGTATCGGATTGGGGATGACGCTCACGGCTTGATGGGAGAGCAGGGCACTCTGTCGGGCCATTCCCTCCAGCCAACGACTGCAGGTCACGAAGTGGATGCCTCCTCCCTTGTATAGGCGTTGCTTCTTGCGGAAGATGCGGGTAGAGAGGTCATGTCTCTTCTTGCTATAGATCATGGGGCAGCTACCGCACTCCTCGTGGAAGGCTGTACAGGTACGTGCATGGTGGCAGATACCGGTACAGGGCCACATGTCGTGCATGGTCCATACCACGGGCTTACCTGAGGCGAGTATCTTGCGGATGCCTTTGAGTGAGAGCATCCCTTGGTTGACCCAATGCAGGTGGATGAGGTCTGCCTCTTGAAACTCAGGCAGACGGGTGATGTCGTTGCCGGCGTTGGCTATATCCACGCTGAAGAGCCGTTCACGTTTGAAGTGGCTGTTCATCCAGATGATGAGGCGTTCCCAAAGGAATTTCCTCAGCTGTTTCCATCCACCACCCAGGGCGATGGTAGAGATGCGGTCAGTCTGTTTGTCGCGCACCAGCATCTTGGCTTTCACGCCGTGGTTCTTAAGTGCCTCCACTAGTCGGCCGGCAGCTACAGCGGCTCCTCCGGTCCGCTCGGAGGTGTTGACAATCAATATTCTCATAACGTATGCTGTATTGATAATGGGTTGAAATATATGGGTTAATGGTGAGTGTGACGCCCAGTCCATTTGTGGATTCGGTTTTTGAGTGCTTGGCCTATCAGTCGGAAGTTGCCATAGCGCAGGTTGAGCCACAGCTCTTCTATCGAGCGGCCAATCTTAATCCAGGGATGCCCCCAGGCCATGATGCGATAGACACGCTCCTTGTAGGCGGTATGTTCTATCAGGTGACGGGGATGGCGCAGGGGAAACTCCAGCTCGTAGCGCTTCATGGTGAAGATGCGTCGGTAGCCACGGGGTAAGGTATAGACCGAACCGGCAAAGTGGGTGGAGTCGGAGGTGACGCCCAGGTTATTGATCATGTTGTGCGTGGGTACGATACAGAGACCCGAGCCGAAGAGCAGGGCGGCATGGAAGATGCTTTCGTAGTAGGCTTTGCCCGTATCACGGTGGTTGCGGCACATGGTAATGAAATCCTTGCGGTAGCGGCGGCTCTTGATGAGTTGCTGCAGTTGGTTTATGGCCTGTGGGTCATCCAGGAAGGTATAGTGCTCGTCCCAGCGGTCGATGACACGTCGCCAGCTGGCCCATCCCCAGATGGAGCAGTTGGTGGTGAAGAAGTAGTCGTCAGCAATGTCCTGAGTCACTTCTTCGTGGTTGAAGCCGGCAATCATCTGCACCCGCTCATCGTGTTCGTAGCGGTCGAGCAGCTCCTTGCAGAAGCGGAAGAAGCTGATTGAGGGTACATCATCATCTTCCAGCACGATGCACTTGTCGCTCAGTGAGAAGGCCCACTTCTGTGCCATGTATTCTGAAGGGTCGCAGCCGTAGTTCCGCTTCTGGTAGTTGTGGTGCACTTCGCATTCCCAGTCAATCTCGGCCACCACTTCGCGGCAGGCCATGATGCCGGGCAGGTCGCGCTCGCCTCGTGGACCATCTTGGTAGAGGAAGAGGCGTGCAGGTCGGGCTCTCTTCACCTGTTCGAAGACACGGCTCAATAGGTCAGGGCGGTTGAAGAAGAGGATGAGAACGGAGATGTCAACTTGTGCAGGGGTCATGGCTATCTGTTGTTAGGGTTTGATGATTCGGGTTGAGTTGTCTCGGAGAGGCGCGTGTCAAAGCTGAGTTTGGCAGGGTAGTGGCCTACGAGCTGTTTTACTTCCTCAGGAGTGAAGCGATGCAGGCGTGGGTAGTTGTGGCGCAGGAAGGCTTCGAGCTCACGGGGAGCCGATAGTTGGAGTGGGCCGAAGGGTAGTTCCACGAGGTCGTGTACCTGGACTTCGGTAATCCGGTCGGTCACGGTCATTACATTATTATAATATAAGGTATGGCGTTTGTTGAAGGCGCTTTGTAGAGCCACCATCAGACGGAAGATGCTGCGCTTGCTCAGCAGGGTGTCGATGAGGCGGTTGAGCAGACAGGCCAGGCGTCCACGTCGTGAAGGTGTCTGTACCAGGCAAGTGCCAAAGTGTGGCCAAAGCCATGCCTCTTTGCCCATCAGGCAGCAGTTGACGAACTTCACAGCTTTGTGTTGCAGTCGTTGGAGGGCTTTGTTGTCGGGGATGCGGTCGAAGGGGAAGATATCTACAAAGATACCCGGGTGCATCTTCACTTCGGGAAAGAGGGGGTCGATGAAGCAGGTGTGTTCCTTCTTCACTTTGGCGAAGTAATAAGGGCTGTGTGGGTCGCTCTCCACGGTGGAGAGGAAGTAACCACTACCCAGCTCCTGTGGGGCCACTCTTAGGAATTGGTTGTAGTCTTCGCGCAGCATGCCTAAATCTACGTCGTCGTCCCAGGGGAGGATGGCTTGGTCGTAGAGTGCGCCGATGGCTGTACCGCCGATGACGAAGTAGGGTATCTGATGCTTCTTGCAGATGCGGACTATCTGTTCCAGGATTTCATAAAGCACGCCGTGAAGCAGCTTAAGTTCCTCTGGGGTATAGTGTCGCTCTGTTCGTTGCTTATCAGCATCTTGCTGCATGATTTTTTGCTTCAGGAAGGCTGAGGCTATGGCTCCCCGTGCGCCTATGGGGAGGCAGATGGCCTGGGTGAATTGCGCGGGGTTGCAATCCATCAGGGTAATGCGTGGGTAGAGTCGCTTCAGTATAAAGAGGCTGGGGCCAGTGGTGATGCTCCCTACGAAGTGGTCTGCACGGAGCAATAGCTCCATGGAAGCCAGGAAGCGAGTCATCTGTTTCGCTTTGATGGCGCCCTGTTGCTGAGTGAAGGAACTGTTTACGTAACCTTTCTCTTGTGGTTGGCAGAGGGTAAACCACTCTCGGTCGGGGGCTATCTGGCGTAGTGATTCGTAGAGGCGGTAGTCATCGGTCAGCACGAAGACGGGGCCACCTGGAGCCACCTGATTCAAGGCGTGGATATAGCCTTCAGGAGGAAGCAGATTGACTTCGGTCACCTTGTCACCTCCTCTTACCTGGCAGCCTATGTAGTGTTCCGGTAGGACTATCTCTTTGCTCAAGCATTTGCAATCAGTAGCCACCTCAGGGCGCAGACGCCATACGATGTCTGTCATGTAGTTGAAGGCTTGCAGGTAGTCGCCCTCTATTCCCAGCTCAGGGATGGAGATAGGCTTTTGGGGATTAAAGTCGATGTGATGATTGAGGTAGGTTCGCTTTCCGTAGATGTGCCAGGCGATAAGGCTGCCAGCAGCATCTATCCAGAGGCTTTTCAGTTTCCATTTGAGTGGGCTGAGGCTCCGTTGTTGACGCGCCATGCGGAGGATGCGCCGCCACGAGGGAGTACGGTGGCGGTTGTAACGGCTGTGGAATGGTTCATGTACCTCTTCGCAGAAAGGCTCGAAGTAGTCTTGCCAGCCTCGGCTGTGGCCAAAGTTGGCATCGTCGCTATAGAGTACAAAGCGCATCTTGTGCTGCAGGCACCACAGCATGGCGGCTATCAGGTAGCTGTATTCGGCAAAGAAGCCGGCATCAATCCCTACATGATAGACCAGACTGCGCTTGAACGATTCGTTCAGCGTACGGTAGCTGTCGCGTAGCTCATTGGCTGATGGGGAGATGTGGCTATTCATGACGGTTTCTTCTTATAGAGATGAATTTAGCATGTTTTCTTCTTGAGCAGGTAGTGGAGGCTTTCGCGCAACACCACGGCGCGGCTCACGGCCATGAGGCCGAGATAGAGTGTGGCGCCAAAGGCTATCTTCAGTAGCAGGGTGGGCAGGGACGCGAGGCTGAGCCATTCCATGAGGAGATGAATGCCTCCCATTACGCCAAGGGAGATGCTTGCAAAGGGCAGTATGTCGCATAGCGCTTCACTAAGGGTGATGCCCATAGCCTGATGGGCAAAGTGTTGCCATAGCAGCAGAGAGCTGACGTGGAGCGCCACGCTGGCCGTAACCATCCAGGTGATGCCGTAGGGATAGACCAGGAACATGAGTAGCAGCTGGAGCAAGCCTATGGCGATAGCGTTTCCCAAGGCTACGTTCGATTGCCGGTGGCTGATGATGAGGTTGTAGTAGAGCTGCTGGATAGGCAGGAAAGCACTCCAGATGCAGAGGATGCGTAGCAGGGGTACGCAGGGTAACCACTTGTCGGTCAGAGCCAAGTGGATGAGTTCAGGAGCAATAAGAGCTAAACCTAGCAAGGCAGGGAAGGAGACAAACGAAGTGAAGCGCAGCAGCTTTCGGAACACCTGTCGTTGGCGTGGTTTGTCGTCCACCATCTGGGCAAATACCGGTTGGGCTACACCGTTCACCATGTTGGCCACAAGCACGTGACCCATTGTTGTCCATTTGTTGGCCTGGGTGTAGTGACCCACTTCGCGCGCCGTGTAGAGGTGGCCAAGGAGGGCAGAGAGGAGGTTGTTGTTAATCTGCGTAAAAAGGTTGGTCAAGAGCAGCTTGCTGCTGAAGGCAAAGAGTGGGCGCAGAGGTCGGAAGTCAATCTTCCATGAGGGTCGCCAGGGGGAGAAGCACCAGTAGAGGCCTGTGCAGACGCCGATGTAGGTTACGCTCTGCAGGGCGATACCCCAGTAGGCCATACCACAGAGGGCCAGCGAAATGCCGGACACGCCTGATACCACCAGGGCAATGAGTTGAGCCAGGGCCTTTTGCTTCACCATCAGCTGCTTGAAGAAGACGGCGTTGTGGGCCGTCCCTGTGCTGGAGATGAGGAAACCCAGGAAGAGCAGTCGGGAGAGCGGTTCCAGCTCGGCCTTGCCGAAGAAGGCGGCGATGAGCGGGGCGGAGAAGAAGAGCAGCAGGTAGAGCAGCAGCCCCATGAGCGTGCTGAACCAGAAGACGGCATTGTAGTCAGCGTGGCTCACCTCCTTCTTGTTGGCCAGAGCGTTGGTGAAGCCGCTGTCCTGAAGGGTGCTGGCCACCATGACAAAGATGCTGAGCATCCCTACCATGCCATAGTCAGCCGGCGTGAGCAGTCGGGCCAGAAAGATACCAAAGAGGAGGTTCAGCAATTGCTGCAGGCCATTGCTGAATCCTCCCCATAGTAATCCTTTGGCTGTCTTTTCTTTTAGTTCACTCATGAATCATACTTAACTCTAATCCCTTATCGTTGCATCATCTGGTGCTCCTCTTGTAGCTCTTGGTGGAGTTGGAGGGAAGTCCAGAAGATGTTGTGGGGCGTTACTCCAGCTTTCAAGTAGATGGGCGGGATGCTGGCGTGACGGTATGCGCTCAGGAAGCGGCTCAACAGGGTGTCGTCGAAGTCGCTCATCAACATCATCTCGTCTGACAGCAACGGTCCGCCGTAGCGCATAGGCATACGTTCAAAGCCGGGGAGTGCCAGCAGGACACCTATCGGCTGCAGGTAGTCGGCTGGGAGTACTTGGTGTACCTTGATGCCCATGCCTGAGGCCAGGTGGTGAATCTGCTGCTCCTTGGCTTTGTCCACCTCATAGAGATAGAGAGCGGGTTGTCTGCTATTCATATTGACAGGTTCTTGCGTCTTATTTCACCTCACTACCCGGAGCCACCTCGCGCAGCAGGCTGGTTACGGAGAGTGAGCCGTCGTAGTTTTCGGCAGAGAGAATCATGCCTTCGCTCACCAGGCCATTCTTAAACTGGCGCGGAGCGAGGTTGGCAATGAAGAGCACCTGTTTGCCTACCAGCTCTTCAGGTTTGTAGTGCTGGGCTATGCCACTTACGATGGTACGGTTCTCCAGGCCATCGGCTATCTTGAATTGCAGCAACTTCTTCATCTTGGGCACAGCCTGACACTCCAACACGGTACCAACACGGATGTCGAGCTTCTCAAACTCTTCGAACGTGATGGTAGGTTTCACAGGATTGGCCTTGTGCTCAGCGGCCTCATTGGCTTTCTTCGTGGCCAGCAACTTATCCACTTGGGCCTGGATGACGTCGTCCTCGATCTTTTCGAAGAGCAACTCCGGCTCGGCCAGCTGATGTCCGGCAGGGAGCAGGTCGGTGCTACCCAGCTGATCCCAGTCAAATTCGGTCATGTTCAGCATCTGGCGCAGCTTCTCGCTACTGAAGGGCAGGAAGGGTTCAAAGGCGATACTCAGGTTGGCAGCCAGCTGCAGGGCGATGTAGAGGATAGTCTTCACGCGCTCGGGATCCGTCTTGATGACCTTCCAAGGTTCGCTGTCGGCCAGGTATTTGTTGCCGATTCGGGCCAGGTTCATAGCCTCCTTCTGTGCGTCGCGGAACTTGAAGACGTCGAGCAGCTTCTCTACCTCCTGCTTCACGTCGGCAAACTCACGGAGCGTCTCGCGGTCGTAGTCAGTCAGTTCGCCGCAGGCGGGCACTACACCGTTGTAGTACTTCTTGGTGAGCTGCAGGGCGCGGTTTACGAAGTTGCCATAGACGGCCACCAGCTCGTTATTGTTGCGGGCCTGGAAGTCCTTCCAGGTGAAGTCGTTGTCCTTGGTCTCGGGAGCATTGGCTGTGAGTACGTAGCGCAGCACATCTTGCTTGCCGGGGAAGTCCTGCAGGTATTCGTGCAGCCATACGGCCCAGTTGCGCGAGGTCGAAATCTTGTCGCCCTCCAGGTTAAGGAATTCGTTGGAGGGTACATTGTCAGGCATGATGTAGTCGCCATGGGCTTTCATCATGACGGGGAAGATGAGGCAATGGAATACGATGTTGTCCTTGCCGATGA
>JBJEKT010000136.1:0-9066 GCA_051878775.1 Bacteroides sp.
TTGCCAACTTTGTGCTGGCTGATGAAATCAACCGTGCCCCGGCCAAGGTGCAGAGTGCGTTGCTTGAAGCCATGCAGGAGCGGCAGGTGACTATAGGTAAGGAGACTTTCCGTTTACCTGAGCCCTTCCTCGTATTGGCTACACAAAACCCGATTGAGCAGGAGGGTACTTATCCGTTGCCTGAAGCCCAAGTGGACCGTTTTATGCTCAAGGTCGTCATCGACTATCCGAAGCTGGAGGAGGAGAAACTGATTATCCGACAGAATATTACGGGCGAACGGAAGGATTTGCGCCCCATCATGAAGGCAGATGAGATTATTGAGGCCCGCAATGTGGTGCGTCAAGTATATTTGGACGAGAAAATCGAGAAATATATCGTCGATATCGTCTTTGCTACCCGTTATCCGGAGAAGTATGGCTTGAAGGAACTCAAGGAGATGATTGGCTTTGGCGGTTCACCCCGTGCATCTATCAATCTGGCTTTGGCTGCACGAAGCTATGCGTTTATCAAGCGCAGAGGCTACGTGGTACCCGAGGATGTGCGTGCCGTGGCTCATGACGTGTTGCGCCACCGCATCGGCTTGACCTATGAGGCAGAAGCTGACAATCTGACCTCTGATGAAATTGTGAGCCAGATATTGAATAAGGTGGAAGTGCCTTAAAAACTCTATCAGGGAGAATAAGTGAAATGATGGAAACAGTAGATTTACTGAAAAAGGTCCGTCAGATTGAGATTAAGACGCGAGGACTGAGTAGCAATATCTTTGCTGGGCAATACCATTCTGCTTTCAAGGGGAGGGGTATGGCTTTCGCAGAGGTACGAGAGTATCAGTTTGGCGATGATATCCGAGACATTGACTGGAATGTGACCGCTCGCTTCAATCGACCTTACGTGAAGGTGTTTGAGGAGGAGCGTGAACTGACTGTGATGCTGCTCGTTGATGTGTCGGGGAGCCTGGAGTTTGGTACGGTCAAGCAGATGAAGAAGGATATGGTGACAGAAATCGCGGCTACTTTGGCCTTCTCGGCCATTCAGAACAACGACAAGATTGGTGTAATCTTCTTCTCAGATCGCATAGAGAAGTTTATTCCGCCCAAGAAAGGTAGAAAGCATATCCTTTACATTATTCGTGAACTGATTGAGTTTCAACCTCAAAGTAGATCTACGAATCTGAAGGTGGGCCTGGAGTACTTGACTCGCGTAATGAAACGTCGCTGTACGGCATTTATGCTCTCCGACTTCATTGATCGTAACGACTTCAGTAATGCTTTGACTATCGCTAACAGGAAGCACGACTTGGTTGCCATGCAGGTATATGACCGAAGGGCTGAAGAGCTGCCTCCTGTGGGACTGATGAAAGTGAGGGATGCGGAGACGGGCCATGAGCAATGGATTGACACTTCATCGAAAGCCGTACGGAGGGCACACCATACGTGGTGGGTCAATCAGCAACAGCGGCTCAATGAGTGCTTTGCCAAGAGTAGTGTAGATAGTGTGTCGGTGCGTACAGACCAGGATTATGTGAAAGCGCTGATGGCACTATTTGCCAAGCGTAATTAAGGATTGATGATGAGAATGAGAACAAGGTTTTTCTTTTTTGTAATAGGTTGTCTGCTCACGATGTGGAGTGGGGCAGTGCGGGCCCAATCGGTTACCGTGGATGTGCGAATAGACTCCCTGGAAATACTGATTGGCGACCAGACCAAGGTCAGACTCCAGGTCACGCTGGATGCAGACAAAAGAGCTATCCTACCGATGTATAAGGATACGCTGGTGACGGGTGTGGAAATCATCGATATTGCCCAACCGGATACACAGCTGCTGAATGGCGGCAAGCGGATGATGCTTACGAGGGAATATACCATCACTTCGTTTGACTCAGCGCTCTATTTCCTGCCGCCTATGGAGGTGACAGTGGACAATAAAGTCTATCGCTCGCAACCCCTGGCGCTTAAAGTTTTCTCGATTCCGGTAGATACACTTCATCCAGATCAGTTTTTTGGCCAAAGGCCTGTGACAGATGCACCCTTTGTATGGAGCGATTGGTATATGGCTACGGCTAGCGGATTGCTCTTTATTCCGGGTGTGTTGCTGCTTATCTACCTGATTAACTGCATCAGGAGCAATAAGCCGATTATTCGGAAAATTAAGGTGGAGCCCAAATTGCCTCCTCACGTTGTGGCCATGAAGGAGATGGAACGCATCAAGAGCGAGAAGTCATGGCAGAAGGGAGATCAGAAGGCCTACTATACGGAATTGACCGATGTGCTTCGTAGCTACATCAAGGAGCGTTTCGGATTTAATGCCACGGAAATGACCTCGGCAGAAATTTTGGAACATCTCTTGGAGTGCCAGGATAAGGAGGCGGTGAAGGAGTTGAAGGAACTCTTTACAATTGCTGACCTGGTGAAGTTTGCCAAACACAATCCCTTGATGAATGAGAATGATGCTAATCTCCTCTGTGCCATAGATTTTATTAATGAAACTAAAGAGGAACCTGACCCGAATGCCAAACCGGAACCTACCGAGATTACCATCGTGGAGAAGCGCTCACTGCTCTCAAAAGTGATGTTCGGCGCTGGCATTGCGGTGCTGACTGCTCTTCTGATTTGGGCTGTGGTCTATGTGACTGGAGAGTTGTATAACTATTTTGCTTGATGATTAATAATTTGAAGAATCATGGTTTTTGCCAATATTGAATATCTATTCCTCTTGCTGCTTCTTATACCTTATATAATATGGTATATCATGAAGCGGCATAAAAACGAGGCATCCCTTCAGATTGCCGATACATCGGTCTATGCTACAGTACCTAAGAGCTACAAGAATTACCTGATTCATCTGCCTTTCGGACTGCGTATCCTTACCTTGGCGCTGATCATTATCGTATTGGCCCGGCCTCAAACCACTAACAGTTGGCAGAGCAGCGAAATAGAGGGTATCGATATTATGCTGGCTATAGACGTATCGACCAGTATGCTGGCTGAAGACCTGAAGCCTAACCGACTGGAGGCCGCAAAGGAGGTGGCCGCAGAGTTTGTGAATGGACGACCGAACGATAATATCGGTATCACTTTGTTTGCTGGTGAGAGTTTTACCCAATGTCCGCTGACTGTAGATCATGCAGTACTCCTCAACTTCATCCATGGTACGCGCTGTGGATTGATAGAAGATGGTACGGCCGTAGGTATGGGTATTGCCAATGCAGTGAGTCGACTCAAGGAGAGTAAAGCTAAATCGAAGGTCGTGATTCTGCTGACCGACGGTACGAACAACCGGGGAGATATCTCTCCCTTGACGGCTGCTGAGATTGCCAAAAGCTTCGGTATCAGAGTTTATACGATTGGCGTGGGCACTAATGGCGAAGCACCATATCCCTATCCCGTGGGCGGAACAGTGAAGTATGTCAAGATGAAGGTGGAGATTGATGAGAAGACCTTGGCGCAGATTGCCTCCACTACTGAGGGCAACTACTTTCGCGCTACGAGTAATTCCAAGTTGAAGGAGGTCTATGAGGAGATTGATAAGCTGGAAAAGACCAAACTTAACGTGAAGGAATTCAGTAAACGCGAAGAGGCATATCGAGGTTTTGCATTGACCGCCTTCTTTTGTTTTTTGCTAGAGTTACTGTTACGTAACTCCATCTTGAGAAAGATACCTTGATGTTTATCTATTAAAATTAGGAGAAGAAAGTTATGTTTCGATTCGAAGAACCCTCATACCTCTATCTGCTTTTGCTAATACCTTTATTGGCAGTGGGATATCTTTTAGCTAATATCAGAAAGAAAAGAGCCATACGGCAATTCGGTGACCCGCAGCTTATGGCTACGCTGATGCCAGATGTCTCTTCTTTCCGTCCACACGTGAAGATGGTGCTGCTGCTGTTTGCAGTAGGCTTAATGTCGGTGCTGTTGGCTCGTCCGCAATTTGGCTCTAAGCTGGAGACGGTCAAGCGTAAGGGTGTGGAGGTAATTATTGCATTGGATATCTCTAATTCAATGTTGGCTCAAGATGTTCAACCCAGCAGATTGGTTAAAGCGAAGCGACTGATTGCCCAACTAGTGGATAAGATGGAGAACGACAAAGTTGGTATGATTGTCTTCGCAGGTGATGCGTTCACCCAACTGCCTATCACTTCGGATTATATCTCAGCGAAGATGTTTCTTGATGCCATCAATCCTGGCCTGATCACGAAGCAGGGAACGGCTATTGGTGCCGCTCTCGATTTGGCCAATAAAAGTTTCACTCCGCAAGAGGGGGTGGGGCGTGCGGTGATTCTTATCACTGACGGTGAGAACCACGAAGGAGGTGCGAATGAGGCTGCCGAGGCTGCTGCTAAGAAAGGTATTCAGGTCAATGTGCTTGGAGTTGGTTCACCTGATGGGGCACCAATCCCCATTGAAGGTTCGAACGACTATCGTCGTGACCGCGAAGGAAATGTCATTGTGACGCGACTCAACGAGGCCATGTGTCAACAAGTGGCCAAAGCGGGAAACGGTATTTACGTGCGGGTAGATAACAGTAACGCTGCTCAAAAAGCAATTACGCAAGAGATTGATAAAATGGCAAAGGCGGATGTTGAAACGCAGGTTTATACAGACTTCAATGAGCAATTCCAGGCTGTGGCATGGTGTGTCCTGCTGATCTTGCTCATTGAGATGCTCATTTTGGAACGACAGAATCCGTTGTTCAAGGATATTCATTTGTTTGGTAATATAGGAGATAAGAAGGCATGAAGCGATATAGTTTAGGATTAGGATGGCTCTTGGTGATGCTGGCTTTGAGCATGAATGTGGCTGCCCAAAAGGAGGAGCGCACTTTTATCCGGAAGGGTAACCGTCAGTTTGCAGACAGTTCCTTTGTGGATGCTGAGGTAAGCTATCGTAAGGCGTTGGATATCAATCCTTCTTCGGGAATAGCAATGTATAATCTAGGTAATGCTTTGAGTCAACAGAACAAGTTGGAGGATGCCATGAAGTGCTATACTGATGCCTTGAAACTGGAGAAAGACAAAGTGCAGCTGGGTAAGATTTACCATAATATGGGTGTGATTATTCAGTCACAGAAGGATTATGCCAAGGCGATTGAGGCATATAAGCAGTCGTTGCGTAATGACCCTTGCAATATGGATACAAAGTATAACTTGGCTCTTTGCCAGAAGTTGCTGAAAGACCAACAGCAGAACGAGCAGAATCAGGACCAACAGCAGAACCAAGAGCAACAGCAGCAAGAACAACAGGATAAAAAAGATCAAAACCAGAATCAAGAGAATAATCAGCAGAATCAACAGCAAAATCCTGAGCAACAGCAAAATCAGGAAGAGAAAATGTCGAAAGAGAATGCTGAACAACTGTTGCGCTCAGTAATGCAGGACGAAAAAGACGTGCAGGAGAAGGTGAAGAAGCAGCAGGTAATACAAGGTGGTAAGCTGGAAAAGGATTGGTAACAATAAGAAAAGCAAGTTGAAATGAAGAGATATTTATGTTTATGGATTGTGCTGCAAATCTTGGGTTGTGCAGCGATGTGGGCAGATGAAGCAGTAACGTTTACTGCATCGGCTCCTGAAGCTGTGGTAGTGGGTGACCACTTTCGGCTTTCATTTACTGTGACTTCTCAACAGGTCAGGGACTTTAAGGCACCTACAATCAGAGGCTTTGAGGTACTGATGGGACCTCATAGTTCGCGTCAGAGCAGTACGGAAATTATTAATGGAAAGGTGACCCAAAGCAGCAGCATTACCTTTACTTATACTCTCTTGGCTCAGAAAGAGGGAGAGTTCTCTATTCCAGGAGCTACCATTGTTGCAGCAGGCAAACCTTTGGTATCCAATTCTTTACAAATCAGAGTATTACCAGCTGATAAAAGTGCAGGAGCAGGTTCCCAGGGAAGTAGCAACCAAAGGGGAATGGCCAATAGCGGTACTATCTCAAACAATGATCTGATGATAATCTCCTCGGTGAGCAAATCTAATGTCTATGAACAGGAAGCCTTCCTTCTGACCTATAAGATTTATACTGCTGTGGATTTGCGGGGGTTTGACAATATTAAGTTGCCCGACTTCAATGGATTCCATTCGCAGGAAGTAGAACAACCTTCTGATCGTCGTTGGAAGTTGGAGCACTATAAGGGGCGTAACTACCAAACTACTATCTATCGTCAGTTCATTCTTTTCCCACAGCAGTCAGGTGAACTGACTATTGAGGGAGCGCGATTTGATGCATCGATAGCACAGGCATCGCAAGTGACGGATCCTTTTGAAGCGCTCTTTAATGGCGGCGGTGTAGTGGAAGTGAAGAAGTCTATCTTTACGCCGAAGATTACTATGCACGTCAGTGCATTGCCATCGGGTAAGCCTGAGGGATACAGTGGAGGAGTAGGGGAGTTTAATATTTCTTCCTCAATAAGCGCTACTGAGGTCAAAACAAATGATGCCATTACGCTCAAGCTTGTTGTATCAGGTACGGGAAACCTCAAATTAGTAGCTAATCCCGAGGTAAATTTTCCTGAGACATTCGAAGTCTATGACCCGAAGGATGAGAGTAAATTCAAACTGTCAAGTGATGGATTGACAGGCAATAAAGTGATTGAATACCTTGCCATACCACGCTCTGCAGGTACTTTCAAGATACCGGCCGTGACGTTTGGTTATTTTGATATTAGGTCGAAGTCATACAAGACGTTGGCTACTGAGGAATACACTATTCAAGTAGCAAAAGGTGAAGGAAATGCAGCACAAAGTATAGCTAACTTTACTAATAAGGAGAATCTGCAGGTTCTGAACGAGGATATCCGCTTTATCAAGCAGGGAGCAACACGATTGACTCCTCGGGGTGAGTACTTCTTCGGAACGATGGCTTATTGGTTGTGGTATATTCTTCCTGCATTTGCCTTTGTGCTCTTTGTTGTTCTTTATAGAAAACAGATTGCAGCCAATGCTAATGTGGTCAAGACACGTACGAAAAAGGCGAATAAAGTAGCTGTCAAGCGAATGAAGCAAGCTGGTAAGTTACTCTCTGAGAATAAGAAAGATGCCTTCTTTGACGAGGTACTTAAGGCTCTGTGGGGGTATGTAAGTGACAAATTGAATATTCCAGTTTCGCAACTCTCAAAGGATAATATAGAAGAAGCTTTGCGTTCGCATCAAGTAGCTGAAGAGTTGATTAAGGAGTTCATCAATACGCTCAATGAGTGTGAGTTTGCTCGCTTTGCCCCTGGAGATCCTAACCAGGCAATGGATAAGGTCTATAAGGCCTCACTAAGTGTAATCGGCGAAATGGAAAATCAAGTTAAACATTAATGAAATGATGATGTGGAGTATGAAAACATGGACTATGATATGGTGTGCATTGCTCACTATGGCTTCTGTAGCAGCGCAAGAGCCCAACAGTAATACTAAGATTCTGGCTGACAGTGCCTATTTGGATGGGAATTATGGACAGGCTATTGAATTGTATGAAAGCCTTTTGACAACTGGTGAGTCAGACGAACTGTACTATAATCTAGGCAATGCATATTATAAGAGTGATGAGATTGCCAAGGCTATTCTTAACTATGAGAGAGCTTTGCTCGTCAATCCAGGATTTGCAGATGCCAAGGCGAACTTAAAGATTGCTCGTTCCAAAACTATCGATAATGAGATGGAACAGCCAGAAATATTTTTCATCGCTTGGATTAAGGAGGCGATGCATGGATTTAGCATGAATGTTTGGGCCACAGGAGCTATTGTTTCCTTCCTGGTGCTTATGGTTTCGTTAGGGCTGTTCTTCTTTTCCAAAGTGATACTATGGAAGAAAATAGGCTTTTTTACGGGGCTGATATCATTGTTATTAACCCTGATTTTCAATCTGTTTGCTTCATCTCTGAAGAGTGAGCAGACGCATCGTAACAAGGCTATTGTACTTACTCCGAGCATTACAGTGAGGAGTACACCTAGTGAAAATGGCACTAGTTTGTTTATTTTACATGAAGGCCATAAGGTGGAAATCAAGGATGATTCGATGCGCGAATGGAAGGAAATATGCATCGAAAACGACAAGGTGGGTTGGGTACCTGCTGAAAGTATTGAAGTGATTTGAGACATTACTTATATTATTAATAATAATAACATTCAAAAGATATGAGAACTATTACTTTTAATGAATTGCGTAAGATTAAGGATGCGTTGCCTGATGGCAGCATGCATCGTTTGGCTGATGAACTGAATTTGGATGTGGATACAGTGCGAAATTTCTTTGGGGGACATAATTTTAAAGCTGGGAAAAGTGTTGGTCTTCATTTGGAACCAGGGCCTGATGGCGGATTGGTGATGATTGATGATACTACAGTGCTTGATGCAGCATTGCGAATTTTGGAAGAAACAACGGAACAGCTGGAAGGATAGAATAATTGTATGCATGAGAGCTTGATTTGTCTTGGCAACAGATAAGCTCTCTGTTTTTATTTTATTCTAAATAAAATTCTAATCACAATTATGTTTAATATAAAAATAGGATTTTGCTTATACTGAATTAGATAAGCTAAGTTTTAATTAAAAAAGAGGCCCCTATTATTGATGCGATAGAGGCCTCTTTCTGTATAATAAGGGATGATTATTACATCATAGACTCAATTTCCTGGAGTTCTGCTTCCATATTGAGCAGATAATATACACGCTGCAGACCAGACAGCCAGAGTTCTTTTCTTTCAGGAGCTACTTTACGGCACTCTTCGTAGCAAGGCTTTGCCATTACGTAGAAGTTGCGGAGCGTCTCTTGATCTTCGTTATATTTGGGATCATTGATGTCAGCAGTAGCCTTCTCTGAGAAATCCTGTGCCTGAATGCAATAGATCAGACCAAGGTTTGAATAAGCTTCGGCCATCTTGGGATCCTTCTCAATGGCTTCTTTGTAGAACTTGATTGCGTTATCATACTGCTTCATGTTGTGATACAGGTAGCCCTTCACGTAGATGAAGAAGGCATTGCCCGGAGCATTGGCAATCATGCCATCTGCAAACGACATGGCTTCGTCAAATTTGTTGTTGTTATTGTAGTAGTCAATCAAGCTGCCGAAGAAAAAGGTGTCTTG
>JBJEKT010000137.1:0-2059 GCA_051878775.1 Bacteroides sp.
CGGAAGGGCGGCTTCACCACCACGGCCTTCAGCTTGCGGCCACGGTTGTCGAGCGCAATCTCAGTACCTACCTTAGCGAAGGCGGGCTTCACGTAGCCCATGCCGATACCCACCTTGCGCGTGGGCGACATCGTGCCTGACGTCACCACGCCAATCTGCTCACCCTCAGGGCTTAGCAGGGCATAGCCGTGACGGGGAATACCGCGGTCCACGAGCTCAAAGCCTACCAGCTTACGCTCCACGCCCTCCGCCTTCTGACGGGCCAGCTCAGCGCGGTTGGTGAACTCCTTGCCATCCACGAACTTCGTAATCCATCCCAGGCCGGCCTCGATGGGCGACGTCGTGTCGTCCAGGTCGTTGCCATAGAGGCAGAAGCCCATCTCCAGGCGCAGCGTGTCACGCGCACCCAGGCCAATCGGCTTGATGCCAAACTCTGCACCTGCTTCGAACACGGCATCCCAGATCTTCATGGCAGCATCGGGATAGAAGTAGAGTTCAAAGCCACCGGCACCCGTATAGCCCGTGTTGGAGATGATGACATCCTTCTCGCCGGCAAAGGCACCGTGCGTGAAGTGGTAGTAAGGAATCTCGGACAGGTTGATGTCCGTGAGCTTCTGCAGCGTAGCCAGGGCCTTGGGTCCCTGGATGGCCAGCTGCGCCATGCGGTCGCTGGCGTTCTCCAGCTCAGCACCGTCAGCGTTGTGGCTCACGCACCAGTTCCAGTCCTTCTCGATGTTGGCGGCGTTGACCACCAGCAGGTACTTCTCCGGCTCGTAGTAATATACAATCAGGTCGTCCACGATACCCCCCTCTTCGTTGGGGAAGCAGCTGTACTGAGCCTGACCCAGCGTCAGGGCAGCCACGTTGTTGGACGTAATCTTCTGCAGGAAAGGCAGCGCGTTGGGTCCTTTCACCCAGAACTCACCCATGTGCGACACGTCGAATACACCCACGGCGTTGCACACCGTCATGTGTTCATCGATGATGCCCGAATATTCAATAGGCATGTTGTATCCCGCAAACTCGTGCATCTTGGCACCCAGCGAGATGTGTTTCTCAGTAAACGGAGTTGTCTTCATTTGATAAAAAAATTTGAGGTTATAGCTTATACTATTTAGTTTTTAGTTTTTAATTTTTAGTTCTTAATTTTTAGTTTTTAGTTTTTAGTTTTTAGTTTTTAGTTTTTAGTTCTCAGTTTCCCCCGTCAGTCGTACGATTTCGATGACCGTCTGCATGGCCTTCTCCATATTGGGGATGGGAAGGAACTCAAAGCGGCCGTGGAAGTTGAGTCCACCGGCAAAGATGTTAGGGCAGGGCAACCCCTTGAATGAGAGCTGTGCACCGTCCGTACCGCCACGGATGGCCTTCACCTTGGGCTCCACGCCGGCAGCGAGCATGGCCTTCTTGGCAATGTCGATGATGTGCATCACGGGCTCAATCTGCTGGCGCATGTTGTAGTACTGGTCGTGCATGTCGAGGATTACCGTGCCGGCACCAAACTCCTCGTTAAGCAGGTGAACCAGCTGCATGATGTTCTGCTTGCGGCCCTCAAAGCGGTTACGGTCGTGGTCGCGGATGATGTAGCTCACGGTGGCCTGCTCTACGCCGCCCTCCATGCCCACGAGGTGGTAGAATCCCTCGTAGCCCTCGGTGTGCTCGGGGCTCTCCTTGGCAGGCAGCAGCGAGATGAAGCGGTTGGCCATGCGCAGGGCGTTGAGCATCTTGTTCTTGGCGTAGCCCGGGTGGACGTTGCGGCCGTAGCAGGTGATGCGTGCCGAGGCGGCATTGAAGTTCTCAAACTCCAGTTCGCCCAGCTCACCGCCGTCCATCGTGTAGGCCCAGTCGCAGCCGAAGCGCTCTACGTCGAACTTATGCGCACCGAGGCCTATCTCCTCATCGGGGTTGAAGCCCACGCGCACCTTGCCGTGCTTGATCTCGGGGTGCTCCTTCAGGTAGGCCATGGCGGTGACAATCTCCGCGATGCCGGCCTTGTCGTCAGCGCCGAGCAGGGTCTGTCCGTCGGTCACGATAAGGTCCTCGCCGCAGTGGTCGAGCAGCT
>JBJEKT010000138.1:0-10695 GCA_051878775.1 Bacteroides sp.
GCTTCTCTACCATGACTGTTGACTTTTTGAGTCAACCTAATTTAAAATAAGACACCTATTTTTAGGGATTGTAGGTAAAGGGAGAAGGCCGTACCTTTGCGGCCAGAAACAGATGAATTAGTTAGTCATAATTACGTAAACCATTATGCTCTTAGGCCGAGTGTATATGAAACTGCCCCTGGTGCGATGCGATATCGCACCAGGGGCAGCTCATTATACGCTATTCAGCAAGGGACGTCAGCCGAGGCTCTCGGCATACTCCATCTCGCCCTGTACTACGAAGAAGATCTCCTCCGGGTTGTAGTCGCCCATCTCATCCTTGCGAGCCTCCTTCACAATGAAGTCAGCTACTTTTTCAAGGTCGATTTCCACGCATCCGTCGGCATCGGGTTGCGCATCGAGCACCCCGCTCTCCGTGTAGTACTCGTCAATCAGGTCGAGGAAGTAGTAGAGCTCGTCATCGCTGAACTTCTCCTTCAATTCCTGAGGCAGGTAATTCTTGATGAACTCGATGGTCTTCTCGTCATCAAGGTCTTCGTTGAGAAATTCCTGATCTGCCATATGGGTTGAGTTTTGGGAATTCGTGTATAAAAGGTTACTTCAGCAGCGCCTCAATCTTGGCCACATACTGCGGCTTGGCAGCTGAGCCTACCTGCTTATCCACCAGCTGGCCATCCTTGAAGAAGAGCACAGTGGGAATGTTACGGATACCAAACTCCATAGCCACGTCGTTGTTCTCATCTACATCGCACTTGCCGATGATGACACGGCCTTCGTAAGCCTCGGCCAGTTCGTCGATGATGGGGCTCACCATCTTGCAGGGGCCGCACCAAGGTGCCCAAAAGTCCATTACTACCGGCTTGCCTTGAGCCAGAATTTCTTGAAAATTGCTGTCAGTAATTTGTAATACCATAATATATAAAGTTTTTAAGTTGACAGGTTGACGAGCAGTCTCGTTTTTCAGGGGACAAAGATAGTGTTTGCCTCTTAACTTCCCAAGAAAAAACGATGATTTTTATGTCTCAATCTTGGTAATCTATACTAACTTCAACAATTTTGTCGGAATCGTTGTTCGACCCATGCGGAGAGAGAACTCACTTGACAGCCGCCACGAAGAACTCCTTCGGCGACTCGCGGTAGAGATTGCCAAACTGCGGTGCGTTGAAGATCTTGACGTGCGAGCCTATGGTGTGGCTCACCAGGTAGGTATAAAGCTCGCGGTAGGTCATCTCGGGGGTCTGGCTCATGCACTCCACCAGGTTGTTGGAGAAGCGGTCGCTGAGCCAGGTATGGCACGCTATGCTGTAGTTGTCAGATAAGGAGGACTCGGTCTCGGTGGCGGAGGCGATGGAGAGCACACCAGGGATACCTTGAGCAGCCTTGACCACACTCGACGAGAAGCAGGACTCAGTGCAGATGAGGAACTTGCGGTAGCGCGACTCGGCCTGCATCGTGGTGAGCGTCTGCGAGAGCATGTCGGTGGTGAAGTGGTCGGCAATGTCCAGCCAACTGAAGTAGCCTGGGTAACCATGTCCCGACCAATAGAAGAGTAGGTTGGAGTGGGCATCGCTCTCCACCACCACGGGCAGGTGACTGCTCCGTTGCCCCAGGAGGATGCTGCAGATGTCAGCTGTGGCGAGGGTGTCGGCGCGATAGTCTATCTGCACGTTCTTGTAGAGGTTCTCCCCACCCACCGAGGCGTAGATTTCGCCTGGGTAGGGGTTGCTGCCGTGATAAGCCAAGTCATCGCGCATCACGAGGATGATGTGGTCATCGTCCCACCCCTGCCGCTTGAGCAGCTGATAGACGTTGAGCACGTCAGCCTGGTGGCGGTAGTTATTCCAACTCTCCGAGCCAGCCACGAGCAGCGCCCATCGGTCATGAAGCTCACCGTAGTGGATGTCAGCCTCTTTGTCATCAATCTCCTGCTGCGACTGCACACGCCAGTTCCAGGAGGCCAATGTCCCTTCAGTACGGTTGTTGCCGTCAGACGAGGCGTAATCCAAGGCCACGAGCTTGCCGTCATGCACCACCCAATGGACATAGGTGCTGTGGAGCACGCTGGTATAAGCCTCGGCATCAAACTTGATCTCGCCTGAAGCACCACGGAAGTCAATGAGGTAATGCTGCTTCTCCAGCTGCGTAAGGTATTGCGTCATGCCCATCGCATCCCAGGCATTGAGGCCGTGGTTCTCGCGCTGCGAGGTGATGGTCTGGATGGCCTTGTTGAGGTTGGTTTCATCCGTATGCTGGCAGTAGAAGGCTGCAAAACCGGTGAGGAGGAGTGCATCGTAGAACTGCGCCTCGCTCATGGTGGGGATCTCCTGGAAACGCTCTTCATACGAAATCTGGAAACCAGAAGAGGGGTCGGCATACATGGCCACACCCTCAATGCCCTCAGCAGCTGTCCCCTGCTTGAGCAGTTCGCTGCTCAGGGCACCATCACTGAAGAGGAGTCGCGGTGCGGAGTCACCGGCCTGCTGACGGAGCTGCAACAACTGCGCCATGAGCGCGTCATCGTCGCAGATGCAGAGAGCAAAGTCAGCCTCTGAAGCCATCAGTAGCTGAGCCGCAGGACGGAAGTCGGACGAGCCCATGAAGCTGTATTGCCCCTTCAGCTGGACACCTAGTTCGTTGGCCAGGAAGGGCACCCACTCGGCAAAGGTCTTGCCATAGACATCATCGGGAGTCAGCAAGGCAATGGATTTACCTCCGGTGCTGGTCACGATGCTGAGCATCACCTCGCTCTGCGAGATATCAGTCTCGGTGAGCGACCAGAGGAAGGGAGCATCGGAGAAGCTAAACTCGTTACAAGAGAACTTACGGATAATCTCCTCGGAAGAGGCCACGGGCACAATCATCGGCTTCTCAGCCGAGGAATAGGCACTGGCCATCACATCCACGTTCGAGGAGCGCTGCGGGCCGACTACCGCCACAATCTCAGGGCGCGAAGCCAGTTCGGTAGCCAAGGCAGAGAGATCCTCAGTGTCCTCGTCGTGCCACTCCAGTTCAAGCGTGATGCCTTGGTCGCATCCAGCCTGTGCCTGCTGGAAGTTGTCGAGGAACCATGCAGTAGTGCGTTCGTAATGGGTTCTATCCAGGGTGCTGCTCGTCAAGGGGAGCACCACGGCCACTTTTTGCACACTCCATTCAGTCCGTGAGTTGCCATTACTCCCAGAGGGGTCATCATCGCTACAGGCCGTTACGGACCAGAGCAAGCTGCAGGCCATCAGCAACATGCAGCAGCGGATAAGGGGAAATATCGTCTTCATCTTATGGATAATCTATTGAAATGATTCATGATTCAGGGATTCGACATCCGTTCAGTTACTGTTTACTCTCAAAGGCAGCTTCGCGCTCGATAGCCTCAGCCACCACCTGGGGGAGCTGGGCGGCAAACTGCTGTTCATACTTAGGGGCCAGCACCAGTTCGGTGAAGCCCTCCTTCAGTCCGAGCGACTGATGGACAGGCAGCTCGTCCGCCATCCATTGCTCCACACAGCGCTGGATGATGCGATCCATGTGCTTCACGCAGGAGAAGGGGACGCGGTCGGAATAGACCGACATATCGGCATCAATACCCACCGTATAGAACGAGCTGGTGGGGTATTCGCGGTTGTAGCGGAAGAGTCCCTGGGCACTGCCGCCGCAGAGGGGGAGCACCAGGTCGAAGAGCTCGTTGATGCGGTAGGCCTCCTGGTAGAGCTTGTCGGCCATGGCAAAGCCCAGGAAGCCCTCATCCATGATATAGGTATTGAGCGACTGCCCCTCACCTGCCTCAAAGCCCTCTGTGAAACCCTGCGTAGCCTCCTTCAGGATGGCCAGTTGGTCATTGGCCTGGAAGATGGCTACACGGTTCACGTCCGCCATCTGCTGAGCGAGCCTTCCCGCGGCGAAGTTGACCCCATAGAAGGGGAGGTAGAGCGTATGGGCGTTGGGAATCTCCTTACGTGTCTCCAGGAAGAGCAGCTGCCGCTTGTCGCTCTCAGCAAACTGCGGGGCGAGCCGCACGACGAGCTCCTCGAAGGAAGGCTCGGTGATGATGTAGAGGCGTCGGTTGGGCTCCTCGGCATCCGACTTCATAAAGTTTTCGATGTAGGTCGTGCCCTCCTCATAGGAGTAAGGCATCAGGTGCTGCACCTTGAGTCCATACTCCAGGGCAACCTTCTCCACACCACGGTAGATGTTATCGACATACGAACGGTCACCCAGTCCGTCGATGGGATAGACCACCACGAGCATGGGCGTCTCGTCCTGCTGGACATCCTGCGGATCATCGTCGCTACAGGCAGCAAAGAGCAAAGCGCCCACCAGCATAAAGAGAGAAAATATACGTTTCATAGAGTATAAAAGTAGTGATTACTGCGTACAAATATAGGGAAAATAGCTGATACGGCAAACTTGCACCAATAAAAATCGCCCTTTTCATCGAGAAAGAACATTCAAATCTTCAAAACTTACGCAACATTTCCAAAGTTTCGCAGCAAATTAGAATTTTATACATCACTAGCTGTAGGATTGACCATCATTTTATTATTTTTGCATAAAGAATTGTTTTACGCACATACTAGAGACACATGTTAGAGACCCTTTCCATAGAAGCCTTTGCGCATTTTACTCATGGCATGACTACGATGTTCTTCATCCTATGGGCATTCAAGATTTATAGCTACCGCCACCACAACAGCATGATGCAGATGATGGCGATTGCCGTCGGCTACATTGCCTTTGGCTATATCAAGGATATGGTCTTCCTCTTCACACCCTGGATGAGACATCCCACCGTAGAGGCAGTAGTGAGTCTGGTCGATATCCTCTGCACGCCCTTCGTGACCGCCTTCTTCCTGGAGGCTAGCCGTCCAGGAGTCGTCACACCCAAGAGACTGCTCTGCGGAATCCTCCTCTTCCTCCTACCGATACCGACTTACCTTATCCACCCATCGGAACACATCGTACACGCCACCTACGCCCTGGCCTTCCTAATCTCCGGGACGAGTTTTGTGATGATAGTATGGTTTGCCATGAGCTACGGCAAGTTGGTCAGCGAGAACTACTCTTACACACAGGACATCAGCGTGAAATGGGTCATAGGCTGCGCCATCGCCTTCTTTGTCTGGATGATTATGTATTACCTCTGCTTCAACGAGCCCACATGGAGCGGCGAGGCCATCTTCGACCTGTTCAGCATCGCCATCTGGGTCATATTGTGGTTCGCCAGCCGTAGCCATTACGTGGTCATCGAGGTACTGGACAAGGAGGCCATTCCCCTCAGCACCCGCAGGATAGCGAGACAGATACCAGAGAGCCCCACCGACCCAACCGAACCATCCCAGCCGACTGAGAAGAGAAAGCTCTCTGCCAAGGAGACCTTCCTCACCCACGCGCTGGCCAAGAAGATGGAGGAGAGGGTCTATCTTAACCCCAAGCTGTCACTCAACGAGCTCGCCATGGGCATCGGGACCAACAAGTCCTACCTCTCGGAGTTCCTCAACAGCCAGGGCAAGAGTTTCTACGACTACATCAACGAGTACCGCATCGCTGAGGCCTGCCGCATCCTCGACTCCGCCAACGTGGGCGATCGCATCAACATGACCAGTGTAGCCTCACAAAGCGGGTTCAACTCCATCTCCACGTTCAACCGTTACTTCTACAAGATAAAGGAGATGACCCCCACCGTCTATCTGCGCCTCCGCCTGATGGACGCCATCGGTACAAGCCAGCCGGAAGGCGACGAATAAGCTGCAATTATTCGGGGAGCAGGACAGTCATTCTTTCCATAGTTGAGCAGACGTTCCATTATTGAATCCAATCTTTCCAAACTTTCTGCATAAGTTTTGCGCTATCCATATTATAAAATAGCTTTGCATGTGATAATTTTGTCAAGTGACAGGCTATAGAAAAAGTACATTATATAATAATAATAGGAAAGAATTATGCTACATTTATCTTTAAACTACATGCGAATGAAACGGTTTTTATCATGGGCGTTTGTCGTCCTAAGCCTGTGCGCAGGCTTTGCCTCTTGTTCAGATGACGAAGACGAGGTGATTCCCGAGTTGATTGTTAACACCCCGAATCTGTCCATTGCTGGCGCAGGTGGTGCATTTGAAGTGCCCATCCTCACGAGCGGCCTTGCACTGGACGAGACCGTAGAGATTAACACCGACGTAGATTGGGTGACTAACCTGGCAGCCACCAGTGAGTCGTTCAGCTTCACGGTGGGCAAGGCACCGCTCGAGGTGGAGAGCCGTACGGCCACCTTTACCCTGAGTCTCTCCCAGCATCCGGCCATCAAGGCCACCTGCACCCTGACGCAGGGCAAGAACTACGAGAACTTCTACATCCAGATGGATGAGTTGGATGGCAAGAGCGCCATCTACACCGTAACTCCCGCCAGCTCACAGAGCGAGAATAAGTACATTTCCTACTGCTTCAGCAGCGACGAACTGGCTCAGTACAGCACCGCCACAGAGGTCAAGAATGCCATCTGGGCCAAGCAGACCGCACTCTCCAATGAGTTTATGGAAAAGTATAATAAATACGTAAACAGCACACTTTCCTATCGAGCACGTAAGGGCAAAGAGAGCTCCCGAGAGCTCGTACGCGACCTGGAGCCTGGAAAGGAGTACACCATCGTGGCTTTCGGATATAAAGGCGTTGAGTATCGCACCGCCGAGGATATGGAGGTGCTCACCGACCTGGTGAAATACACCTTCGTCGCTCCTGAAGAGGTTCCGGAAGTGACTCCCACCACACTCGACATGAAGGTAAACGTACGTGGAGCGCTGTATGACATAGACATCACCTCCAGCAGAAGTGACGTTTATATCTATCCCATTTGCTACAAGAAGAGTTCGTTTGACAAATACTACCCCGACGACAACTACTTCATCCTGGCAACCATGTATTACTACTATTCAGGAGCCAGCCATGATGAGATTTTGAGGTACATGTATAAGGATAGTTACCAGACAACAGGCTGTACTATCAGAAACAACCAGCAAGGTACCGCGGGAGCTGTAGCCTACGATTCCCACCTGAACAGACTCTGCACACCCGTTTACAATACATTTACCGTAGGTGAGCCTCAGCCTTCAGACAATGTGCTGACCATCTCCATCCCTGAGCTGAAGGCACGTACCATAAAAGTCCAAGTAAAAGGCAGCAACAGTGACCCCTTCTATATAGCGATGATAGGAAAAAGTTATCATGACGCACTCTTGGAGACCGTTGATACAGAAGAGGAGAAGGACTCCCTGATGGCAGCATATATCCTGGAGAACGGATACCAGGAACAATATGAAGGAAACACCACCTATTCCTTATGGCCAACTACTGACTATGTCGTACTGGCTGTGGGTGTAGCCGGATATTCCAGCGACGTGACAGCCACGACCAAGGTTTACAAGCTAGACGTCACCACGCCCGAAGCCGTCATTGGTACAGCGACCTGCGACTTTGACATCGTGAAGTGCTTCAACAGCTTAGAATTTGCAGAAGCATTCGACTGGCATGGATGGGAGGATTACCGCACGATAGCCTTCACCTGCACCCAGTCAGATGATGCGGAGGAGATCATCTTCAAAACGGAGAATCTGAATAGCTTCAAGGAACGCGAGAGTGCTTACGAGAAGCTAGGTATGAGTGACCGCTTCTTAGACTGGCAATACATGCTTCTGGAATCCAGTTTTTATACAGTCGATAAGTTGGGTGTCTATTTGAGCAAAGAGGGTGAGGATATCATGATTTTTGCCGCTGCCAAGGACAAGGACGGCAACTTTGGCCCGCTTGCCCACTTCAGCATGGAGTGCGACAAGATGCCCATCTCGCCCATCAGCGAAATCAGCGTATTCAATCCCGAAAATGGAGCAGACACCAAATCCATCCAGCTACCTCAAATCATCAATAAAGCCAATATGCAGCAGCCCGAAGCACAACCAATGACCAAACCCACCCAAGACCCGAGCTGCATTCGAATCGAATAAACTACTTTGATAAACAGACTGATAACGTTGAACTAAAAAATAGAGAAGAATTATGAGAACATACAGACAACTTGCCATGGGCCTGCTGGCCCTGCTGCTTTGCATCGCATTGCCCTCATGCAGCGATGATGACGATGAGAACGAGAAGAAAGAGGCCGTGCTAGAGGAACAAAAGGGCATGGTGGAGCTGCTCAACCTGCAGATGAACCTCTGCCTGATGAACCTCGAGGGTGAACCTACGGAGGCCACCTTTGGCTTGCCCCTGAGCCAGGCCAACACCGCCGAACGTATCTACTACACCAAGGACCTGAATAGCGCCAAGAAGCGGTACCAGCTGCTCTTCCACAGCGACACCAAGTGCTCTGAGGACGGCAATACCTATACCCTGGCCAACAAGCAAGGCACAGCTACCTTTGCCGAAGCCAGCGGCAACAAGGGTGAACTGGCCGTGGCCACCTTCGACGTACCTGGTCTGAAGGGACTCGTCAAGAAGGTCCACTTCATCGACTATACCCAGCGCGGAGAGAATATTGCTTCTTGGGAAGAGTTTGAGAACATTACTTTAGGAGATATCGTGGGGGTTAAAATGAACGATAATACCTACCGCTATGGTATAGCCTTGGGGAAGCTCAAAGACTCGGATGACACCTGGGTGCTCTTCACACCCAGTTTCTCAAAAGACCTGTATGAATACGGACTCACAGGATTCATTGACCAGACCATGATTGATGATGAATTAGCGAAAATCAATATTATGGACTATTTCCAGTCATACACTGAAGGGGAATTTCAAACTATCTGCTCGAGCGTGTGGAATTTCTTCTTTGATGGTACTATGGAATGCGCTGACGCGAATGAGAGCTGGCACTTCGTAAAAGAAATATATTGCACTTATTGGGAATGGGAAAGCTGGAACAATACAGGTTACTTCTTCCAGGTGCAGAACGAAACAGTGGATTATGAGAGTTATTTCAATATTATGGACTTCCAGAACTATTATAGTAAGACGATTTACAACCGCTATCACATGCTATTGGATACGAAAAAATATGAATCCCGTACTAAACTCTGGAACCTACCGAGAACGACTGTTTACAACGCCAACGGTACCACCACAACCCAAGAGGATATACCTGATGAGTTTGCACTTAGTTTGGCACTTTGGACAACTATATCCACGGTGACCAAAGGCGAGCAGATCAAAATCTTGTTCTAAAAAGCCATCACTAATCCATATCACAGAATGAAAACGTTCAGACAAATATCCATGGGCCTGCTGGCCCTGCTGCTTTGCATCGCGCTGCCCTCGTGCAACGATGATGATGACAACGCAGCGCAGACTGAGGAAGAGGAACAAAAGGGTGTGCTGCAGCTGCTCAACCTGCAGATGAACCTCTGCCTGGTCAACCTCAAGGGTGAACCTACGGAGGCTACCTTCGGTGTGCCCGTGAGCGAGACCAATACTGCCGAGCGCATCTACTACACCAAGGACCTGGCTACCGCCAAGAAGCGCTACCAACTGCTCTTCCACAGCGACACCAAGTGCTCAGCCGACGGCAACACCTACACCCTGGCCAACAAGCTAGGCACAGCCACCTTTACCGAAGCCAGCGGCAACAAGGGTGAACTGGCCGTGGCCACCTTCGACGTACCGGGCCTGAAGGGACTCGTCAAGAAGGTCCACTTCATTGACTATACCCAGCGAGGAGAGAACACCACTGAAGATGAATTCAGCAAACTGAATCCTGGATGTTTTGTGCTCTATTGGGAGAATAATCTATATGCTAATCCTAGGAATGCCGTCGCCCTGGCACCGCTCAAAGGGAAGGAGGACACCTACGTCGTCATCACACCCTATACCCAGCAGAATCTGGACTATTACCGACCCACGGGATTTACCGACAAGACCATGGTCGAGGATGACGTTGAGCCCTTCGATTTGACAGACTATCTCAAATCGCTCAGCAATAAGGAATACTACAAATTCAGCCAGCGCCTGATACAATTCCTTTTCGAAAGAGTAAATGAGTACTCTGACGACGCAGACAACCATAATTTTGCTTATTGGGTGTACCCTGAAGTATGGGGACATGAGTGGGACATGCAAAGTTACTACTTCCAGGTGAAAAGTGAAACAGTGGAAACGGATACGTATAACGACTACTCCGTCTTCCACCGCTATCACATGCTGTTACATGAATACGATACGTTCCTAGAATCCCCAATCCAGCTCTGGGACTTATCGACCACGGTCATTGCAGAGAACGGCGGCGTCAGCACTATCGAAGCGGACATGCCTGAAGAATTTGAGTATGCCCTGCCACTCTGGATAACCGTTGCCACCGTCAATAAGTATAATTATCTCACGATTTACGATTAGCAGATTTACCGCACCATCCATTCAGCGATGGTGCGGGGCTCTTAAGGTGATAGCATTATTGATTTAAAGAATGATAATAGGCTGTTCCTTTGTCTGTCAAGACGTAACCTCCTGTTTTCTTGGAACCTTGATATGTTATCAGATTCAGTGGGTCGGAAGATAACGTCTTTAAGATTCTATCCATGGTTGAGCGTGATATAGATGGCACTTTCAATAAATCCTTTCTCTTTATATTCGCAGATTGAGCAATTAGGACAAATATAGATAGCTCCTTTTCATTTATATTCTCATTTATATTCTCATTTATATTCTCATTTATATTCTCATTTA
>JBJEKT010000138.1:10795-35721 GCA_051878775.1 Bacteroides sp.
TCATTTATATTCTCATTTATATTCTCATTTATATTCTCATTTATATTCTCATTTACCGCAAAATCTATACCTTCAAACCCTTCTCTGCAAGGTATAGTCATAAGGAAATAGGTTCTGTCATCATCTGTCTCTATGACAGCAGAAGAAGAGCCATTTTCTTTAAGAGCTTTTTGGATAGTTGGAATACCTGTAGCTCTTCCCTCTGTCAAATCAAGTTCTTTTAGGAAATCCCCCAATCTACGATTGCGATATCTACGTGCCTTTAGCTTCCGTGCTGCTTTGATAGCCTCAACACTTATGGATCGGTCTGGACCTGCATAACTCAAGATATCTATATGTGTTGGTTCCACAGTTACTTCTACGGGCTCACGCTCCTGATAATCACGATGATACAGACTATTGACCACAGCCTCTTCCAACGCCTGATAAGGATAGTTGAATATTTTGTCCGACTTTTCTCTGTCCATGGGTTTCATTATTTTTTGCTTGATAACGTTGGTACGAAGATATGATAACGTTTCCTTAATCATTTTAGGAACAGGTCCTGTTATCTTCGGAACTTCAATCATCACATCAGGCTCATCTATGCTTCCATTAGGGAACAAAACAATATCAACTTGAGTGACAGGGAAAAACTTTTCCGGATATTCACAAAACATCATCGCCGCACAATTCTTTATCAAACGATTTTCAGAAGGACCGGTTAATAAATCCATTTCGTCAAGCACATCCATTAGTAGTCTGGCGGTGAAATTATCAGCTAATTTACTCTTTACCGTTCTCAGGTGTTCATAAACAAGCACGCTGGAGATATCATCGATTTTAATGGCTTCATTTCCTCGTTCGTCAAATGGCACACGGTTTGCCAATTCCCTCACCTCATCCAATATTTCACCTTTGGCTTCAATGGTGGAAGACTTACTTCGTACATAGAATTTTGGTACAGACTTCTTGGCTACCACACTTTCCATCACAGAATAAGGCCTGTTTATCCCTGCAGGTGCCCATATCACGAGGATAGTTTTTCCGTCCACGTCTTCCGGAGATACCTTTGTAAGATACGACGGTGATATTTTAGCATCATACCCCACCATCTCTTTCATAATACGGTCTATCTCATTCTCTGCTAACCCTTTTACCGGTCGCTTAGCCATGCCATTTTCTTCTTCTACCCCTACAAGGATATAACCACCACCGATATTTTCCAAATCAGTGGCAAAGGCACAAATGGTATGGTAAATCTTATCCGGATTCCAATTGGCCTTAAACTCTATTCGATTGGACTCAACCTTTCGCTTGTTGAGCAAATCTTCTATGTTGATTGGTAGTGCCATAGTTAGTATAAAAGTAAATGGGAAATGCTCTGCAAAGATACGGCTTTTTGCCTACAATGCAAGGTTCCGCAGCCCAATTCTTAAAGAAAAAATCGCCCTTTTCATCGAGAAAGTCTGTTCAGAAATTCAATTTTATTTCAGCTTTTCAACAAATTTGCAATAAACTAAATTTTTATGCTAACAAAACAGAGATAGTGGCTACATTTTTCTAATTTTGCATAAAGAAACGTTTTATGCACATATTAGAAACGACATGTTAGAAACCCTTTCGCTCGAAGCCTTGGCACACTACACCCGTGGGATGACGACGATGTTCTTCATCCTATGGACCGCCAACATCTACAGGCACCGTCATCAGAACAGCATGATGATGGTCATGACGTTTGCGGCCAGCTACATCACCTTTGGCTTTATGAAAGATGTGGTCTTCCTCTTCACACCCTGGGTGACGCACCCCATGATAGAGGGACTGGTGAGCCTCATCGATATCCTCTGCACGCCCTTCGTCACCGCCTTCTTCCTGGAGGCCACGAGCCCGGGCATCATCACCACCAAGCGGCTGCTGGCGGGAGTGCTCCTCTTCCTCCTCCCCATCGCCCTCTATATCGTCATACAGGATGCCCTCATCATCCAGATAGCCTTCGCCATGTCGTTCCTCTTCTCCGCCACGGGGTTCATCTTCATCATCTACTTCGTGATGCGCTACGACAAATGCATCGCTGACAACTACTCCTACACACAGGACATCAGCGTGAAGTGGGTGGCTGGTTGCGCCATAGCCTACTTCTCCTGGCTCGCCACCTATTACCTCTGCTTCAACGACACTACATGGGTCAATGAAGTGATATTTGATATCTTCAGCATGGTCATCTGGGTCGTGATGTGGCGCTTCAGCCGCAAGCACCAAGTCATCATCGAGATGCTGGACAAGAAGGGCACCGCACCAGCAGGACCCACACGACCCACCGCACCTGCAGCGGCCACCTTACCTACAGCACTCAGCGAGCCTACAGCATCCCCTGAGCCTACCTACCCCACGTACTCCAGCGAGCCTACCGACAGGAAGAAGGTTGAGAAGAAGGAGTCCTTCCTCACCCACGCGCTGGCCAGGAAGATGGAGGAGAAAGTCTATCTCAACCCCAAGCTTTCACTCAACGACCTCGCCCTCTCCATCGGCACCAACAGGTCCTACCTCTCGGAGTTCCTCAACAGCCAGGGCAAGAGCTTCTACGACTACATCAACGACTACCGCATCGCCGAGGCCTGCCGCATCCTCGACTCCGTGCGGGCCGGCGAACGGGTCAACATGGCCAGTGTAGCCACCCGAAGCGGATTCAATTCCATCTCCTCCTTCAACCGCTACTTCTTCAAGATCAAGGAGATGACCCCCACCGCCTATCTGCGCCTCCGAATTATCGACACTACTTAGACAGCCACCCCATAGCTGACAGAGAGCTACCCTTTCATATCTCATATATATATATATATATTATTAATGTATAGCTACTATATTTTATTTATGTTATATTCACCATTAAACTACAAGAAGATGAAACGCTTTTTTACCTGGACGCTAGCCGTCCTGAGCCTGTGCGCAGGCTTTGCCTCTTGTTCTGACGATGAGGAAGAGGTAATTCCCGAGTTGATTATCAATACGCCGACCCTGTCCGTAGCCGGTACGGGTGGTGCGTTTGAAGTACCCATCCTCACCTCCGGCCTTGCGCTGGACGAGACCGTGGAGGTCAGTGCCGACGTAGATTGGGTGACCAACCTGCAAGCCACCAGCCAGAGCTTCAGCTTCGAGGTGACTGCCCCATCGAGTGATCCACCCGTGAACGGGAGAGAGCCATTACATAACATTTAAAAAAAACAGATACGACATGAAGACTTACAGAAAACTGCTCATGGGCCTGCTGGCCCTGACACTGTGCATCGCACTGCCCTCGTGCAGCAGTGATGACGACAACGACGAACCGCAGTCAGAAGCTGAGGTACAAGGCATGGTAGAGCTCTTCAACCTGAAGCTGAACCTCTGCCTGCTGGATGAGGACGGTGAGCCTATAGAAGCCGTCTTCGGTGAGGCGTACAGAGAGTCCACCCCCTCCGAGCGCGCCTATTACACCAAGAACACCGCTACGGCCAAGCGACGCTTCCAGTCGCTCTTCAACAGCACCACCCAGTGCTCGTCCGACGGCAACACCTATACCCTGGCCAACAACCTGGGTACAGCCACCTTTGCCGTAGGCGACGGCAACAAAGGCCTGCTGGGCACCGCGACATTCAATGTCCCCGGACTGAAAGGAAAGGTCACCAAGATCTACTTCATCGACTTTACGCAGCGTGGGGAAAACTCGGACATGAACCTCGAACGGTTTAACAAGATCAAGCGAGGCACCATCATCCGGGGAGGTGGCCCTCTGCCCTACAGCATTGCCTTTACCCCCTACGAAGAGGATGATGAGAACTATTGGATTGTCTGTGCACCCAGAATTGAGGGATACGACGATTACTACCCCAGCCTGCCCACTTCGTTCGAAAGAACTTACGGCTACACAATGGATGAGTACTTCAAGCAGTTCACCGAAGAGGAGTACATCAAGTTCTACAACGCCTTGATGACATTCCTCAACAGTGACAGATACACAGAAGGAACGGATAAACAGTTTAATGACTATGGCGACCTATACTGGCACTGGGACAAGAAAAGCCTCTATATCTGTGCAAGGTTTGATATAATGCACTCTACGTATTCCTTTGTGCTGCTTACACCGGACAATTATGCCAACCGCACCAAGTTATACACCGTACAGGAAGGTGACCCATTGCCCGCAGAGCTATCCAAAGCCTACCCCGTAGGGACTAACTATGACCTTGTCTATCCCTATCAGACACTCTTCATCATGGAGGAATAACGGCATGAACCGATAGCCACGAAAAAAAACGTGGAGAAATGAAAATAACACTTCACACTTCACATTCCACTGTATCGCGTTGATATTCAACGATATACGGTGTGAAGTCTAATAAATTCAACTTCACACCGTATCATACTGAGAATCAGCAGATTATAACGGAATGTGAAGTGTGAGGTGTTTTTTTCATCATCAGAGCGAATTATTTCTGCATAATACAAGATATTACGAGCACGAGCGTCAACCGAAGATGTGAATAAGCCTTCTAATTCACTAAACCACAGTATCAATCGTTTTCAACGCAATGAAAAACTTTTTTCCTCGCGAGGAAAATCATTTTTCATCCGCAGGAAAAGAGATTACCATCGGGATGAAAACAAGCTTACTGCACCTTCCACTCGGCGATGGTGCGGGTCTCTGAGGAGAAGTTCATGCCGATGCGCAGCACTTGGCGCCGGTCATGCAGGTAGGGCTTTGCATAGCCCTTCTGCTCTATCTGCTGCAGCGCCTCATCGGCTGAGCCATCCATCTTGAACTCGAAGATATAGACGTAGTCCTTCAGCTCCAGCGTGCAGTCCACACGGCCGTAGCTCTGCAGGTCCTCCACCTTGATAGCCAGACAATAGACCCCGATGAGGCGGAGCAACAGGTAGAAGGTGTACTGGAAATGCTTCTCCGTGGCCTTGATGTCCTTGAGCCCGTCGTGGCTGTCGTAGGGGATACTGGACAGGAAGGCGGTGAGCGACTCGCAGAATGGCTCTATCTCGCCACGGTTCAGCTGGAGGAAAGCTCCTTGCACCCAGCAAAGCGGCTCCTCCCCAAATGGTTTAAGATAATTCGCAGCTATCATAGTAAGGAACCCTTGACGAACCTCGTTGTTGGGGAAGTCCAGGAGATAAGTGCGAGTAAGAGGTTCATAATCCTTGATGGTCAAGTAACCACTCTGATAAATCATGGGCAAAGGACGTTCCACATCAGCCTTGTAGTCGATGAACATGGATGCATCATAGTATTTGCCCGTCAAGTCATTGATTTGCTCATTGGTATGGTTGAGTAGGCGAACAAGGTAGGTGGGCGTACCCGAAGCGAACCAATAAACATTAATCATCTTCTTTGCGAAGGCGTTGAGCAAGCTGAAGGGGTTGTAGATATCCGTCATGGCAGGACTGAAATGGTAACCATCATACTGGAGTTTTAGCATCAACTTCATATCCTCCACTTCCACCCCAATTTCCTCGGCAATCTCACGGATGGATTCAGCAAAGACCGACTCCAGCTCCTCCTGCGTAATGCCGCAGAGTGCCTGATAGCGCTTGTCCATACTGATATCATCCGGTTGGTTGAAACCGCTGAAGACGCTCACCTGCGAGAACTTCGTCACACCTGTCAGCATCACGAACTGCAGGTCTGCGTCGGCAGCCTTGAAGGTACTGTAGAAGCCTTTGAGGATATTGCGGTGCCTATCCTCCATCAGAATGCGGTTGCCCGATTCATCCACATACTCCTCTTTGGTATCCAGCACATCGAGGATGGGCTTGTCGTACTCATCTATCAGCACCACTACGCGCTGACCAGTCTGCTGGTGTGCACGATGGATGACTCCTCGGAAACGGGTTCCCAAAGTTACCTCTATCTCGTCTGCCCCGTAGATACGTTCCCATTGCATAACGTATTCATTCAGTCGTTGCTCCAACTCTCCGCGTACCGTGAAGTCTCCCCCATTGAAATCCACATGGAAGACGGGATAGACCGTCCACTCCTTCTCCAGCTCATCGATGGCCAGTCCCTGGAACAGCTCCTTATGGCCCAGAAAATAGTGCTTCAATGTGGAGAGAAGCAGACTCTTCCCGAACCGCCGGGGGCGACTGAGGAAGTAAATAGTTCCATTCTTGACAAGGTCATATACCAAGGCCGTCTTATCCACATAGACGTAGCCTTCCTGACGGATTCGGTCAAAACTCTGTATTCCGATAGGGTACTTCATGATAACTCTCATTACAATTCCCTGCAAAGATACGGCTTTTTGCCTACAATGCAAGAGTTCACCACACTATTCTTTAATAAAAAACGCCCTTTTCATCGAGAAAATCTGGTCAAATAATCCGATTCTTTGCAACGCTTCAATATTACAAGCATTCTGGAGCAATTCTGAGGAAATGATTTGGCCACGACCTGTATTTTAAATATATTTGCAAATTATAAAAAAAGCAGAAAACAATATTAGAACATTCAGACTATAGATAAACTCAAAAAGGACACAAGTATGATGAAAGCTACTTATTACACGAAAAAGCTACTTGCTTTACTGCTGCTCGTCTTGGCAGGCTCTCTGATGACGGCCTGCTACGACAGCGAGGATGCTGTATCTCCCTCTCCCTCCGACATGAGCTGCTATCTGGCCACCACGGACAGCATGACGATTACACCCTGGACGATGGCAGAGGCCCTGAGCGAAAGCGACTACTGGTGGGTGGCCTATCGGATGGTGCCACAGGTAAAGCCGATCGTCAAGGAGGGATTGCGCCTGCTCTACATCAACCGTCTGCTGGAGATGAACCGCCTCTTTGAGGAGGAGAAAGCCGACTGCCCCTGCGAGAAGGATACGCCCTGGCAGGTGGAGAGCTACGTCTATCGCTACCTGAGCCGCTCGGCCAGGGGGGAGGAGATCATCCTCTCGGGACGGGTCAGCTTCCCGCGACTGGCTTGCAACAGGCAACCTCACACCGTAGAGTCACTCTCCATCCACCATCACCACGTAGCACCAGCCGACTTCAGTGCCCCCTCCCACAGCCTCACCCCGATGATGATGCGCACGTTTTTCAACTCAGCCGTCATCGAGCCCGACTACGAGGGCTTCGGAGCCTCAGCGGGCCGTACACATTGCGGAGCATCGTTTGATGTGCTGGCCCGTCAGACCATGGATGGCGTGATGGCAGCCCTGGAGGTGATGCGGCAGCACGGAGTGACCCTGGCCGATGAGGGCTACTCCACGGCCTGGGGCATCTCACTCGGTGCACCACCCTTGCTGGCCTTTGCCAAATACTACGACCAGCAAGCCACTGCACAGCAACGCCAAGCCATCCGGCTGAGGTCCTGCTACGCTGCCGGCGGTCCGTTCCTCATCCATCGCATGACGGAATACACCGATGAGCACCTGGACTATATGCCACGGCTGGTGCAGCAAATGCTGATGTTTCTCAACGCCCTGCCTGCGAGTGAAATGGGCGGATATGCCCACTACCAGTTTTGCCCTGAATGGATGATGACCACCATGGTGGAGTATGAGGGACTGGAGTACACTGCCTATCAGTTCTTACAATACGTAGGTAATGAAATGCTACTCTACGATGACCCTACAGCTACGCCGTTCAACTCCTTGAGTGGCATCTTCGCCTCCGACATGTGTACCCCGGACGGCCATCTGGACCGTAGCAACCCCAAGATACAGGTGGTGATGCGACTGTTCGAACAGCTCAGCAACTGGGACAACTGGACAGCTAAGACCCCTATCTACATGGCCCATGCGGTAGAGGACGACCAGATGCCCTACTGCCAAGCCCTGGAGCTCTACAACCGGCTTGCAGCACGCAGCAGCGAGGTACATTTCCACTCGGATAAGGTAGCCGGGCTCTTACAGCAGATAGGCTTGTCACACTTGTACTACTCTATTGAGAAGATGCTCCAGATGAGCACCACCCTGCTCCCCGAGGAGATGTATGACGAAGAGTGACCCAGAAGCCTTATACATTATTAAATATAGTAACGCAAAAGAATAGCTCAATGAAAATGACACTTAGACGCTTAGCCACAAGCTACCTCATCATCCTGCTTCTCCCCCTGCTGGCAGCCTGCAACATGAAGGAGGAGATGGAGGACATCGACACCCCTTCCTCAGCAGATACGGAGGAGGAAGAAGCCCCCTATGTGGAGGTAACTGACAGTACCTTTACCGCACCCGAGGCGTATGCCGACCACATCTGCGAGGAAAACTACATGCCTTTGATGGCCCAGGTTTCGGACATTCAGTCTCTATTCCTGCGCACAATCAGTAGCAACCGAGTGCCTAAGCTGAAGGCCATCTTCCTGGAAGAGTGCCAGACTGCGGGTCGTGGCGAAGAGCCCTGGCATATCGCCAGCATGACCTTCAACTACAAAAGTATCTCAGCCAAAGGCGAGGAAATTGTCCTTTCCGGACGGGTCACCTTCCCCCAATACGTCAATACTGCGCTAAGCCACAAGCTCACCTCCCTCTCCCTCGTATCACATACCTACACGCCGGGAGGCAAAGCATATCCTACCGAGCGAGAAGACCTGATGACCCCACGCGTACTCTATAATTCAGCAGTCATCGAGCCTGACTATGAAGGTTATGGGACAACGGGCGAGAGGGCGTTCTGCTTTTTGTCAAACAAAGCCATGGCACAGCAGATGGCCGACTGCGTGGAGGCTACACTCGAATTGCTGAAGCGACATCACGTAGTGCTAGCGGATGACGGCTACTCCACCTGTTGGGGGATATCTATGGGAGCACCAGGAGCTTTAGCCTTTACCCGCCATTACGAGACCAAGGCTTCCGACTCCTTCAAACGCGCTGTGCGACTCCACTCTACGTTTGCAGCCGCAGGCCCACTGGCATCTGACCAGGTTCTGGAGTACTTCAACCAGCAGGATGATCACAGAGCCTTACTCTTCCATCTGATGATGGCCGGATTGGAAGACATCGACCCGCAGCGCATGGGTGGCTATACCCTGAAGGACTTTATCCCGGAGTGGATGCTGACCACACAATACGAACTGGAAGGAGCGACCTATTCCTACTACGACCTCTGGATGATGGATCGCTCCGCTACGCAGCTCCTCTTCTCTGGTGATTACCAGCTACTCCATTGGCAACTGCCTGATATTCTCGCTCCTGACATGCTGGACAGCGAAGGACACCTGCTGGATGCATCACCCAAAGTGCAAGTGCTGAGAAAGATACTGGCTGAAGAGAATGACTGGGACTCCTGGACACCACAGACCCCAACCTACCTCATGCACCACCCCGAAGATGGCGGTGTACCTTATGAACCGTCACACCTGCTCTATCAGTCGTTTGCCAGCCGAGGTGGTAACGTCTTCTGGAAGGACGATACCCTACCCTATATCTTGGAAGGCAACCCGATGGTCACTCACTTTGCCATCAGCTATTTCGACATATTCCGTGCCCTCTCCTGCGAGTTCCCCAGCGAGATGAGCTCGACTTTACAATCAATCAATTAATATCTCAATCATCAAGGCAAATGGAAACAAGAAAGAACATAATCAAGAAACCTACGGAAGAACGCCCCTGGGAGCGCTTCTATGCCCCCACGACCAACGGCCGCCTTAAGGAGGAGCTCCACTACAACAGCCTGTGGCGCTTCCTGGAGCACGAGATGCTGGCCGATGAGGACAAGCACGACGCACTCGTTTATTTCGGACGCCGCATCAAGCGCTCAGAGCTGATTGCCGACGTGCAGCTGTGGGCCCGTGTGCTCAAGGGTATGGGCGTGAAAGCGGATGAGCATGTCCTGATATTCAGCCCCTTCACTCCCGAGGTGGTGAGCATACTCTTTGCCATCAACCTGGTAGGTGCTACGGCCATCCTCCCCAACCTGGCCGCCAGCCACACCGCCCTCTCCGGCTCGATGGGAAGCTCCCGCGTAGCCTTCGTCTTCGATGGACTGGAAGAGCGCATCAGCGACATCCTGGCACGGGAACAGTTTGAGCACGTGGTACTCGTGGATGCCATGCGCGGCATGAGCAGCCCCCTCAAGCAGATAGCTGGCACCATCAACTGGCTGAAGAGCTTCCAGGTACGCCACCGTTCTCCCAAGTACATCTCGCTGGACAAGGCCATCCGCCTTTACGGCCAATACCAGGGGGAGGTGGAGGCACCACACAAGCCGGGGCGGGTAGCCATCTACTCCTCCTCGGGCGGCACGACGCAGAAGGGACAGGCTAAGCAGATTGGTCTGACCAACGAGGGGATGCTGAGGATGTTTACCAACTCCCTGGCCTTCAACGAGCAGGGACACCCCTTCCGCGAGGGGGACATCGTCTATTGCAACCTGCCACCCTTTGTCTGCACAGCGCTCTTCGTGCTAGTCATGGTGCCCCTGCAGCACCGCATGACCTGCATCCTCGAGCCACGACTCGATGTGGAGACCTTCACCAAGAACCTGCTGAAGTACCGTCCGCAGGTCACCCTCATCCCAGGCAAGTGCTGGGAAGGCTTCTGCGCCAAGATGGAAGAGATGGAGAAGAAGGGGCAGCGGCCTGACCTCAGCTTCCTGCGGCTGCCCATCATGGGGGGCGAAGGGTGTACGCCGGAGATGCTGGAGTGGATGAACAAGGTGCTCCACCGCTACGGCTCCTCCACAGGCATCGTCTCGGGCTATGGCATGAGTGAGGCCTTCTCGGTCATCACCATCGACTGGCGCCCGGGGTGCTACGTCACCAAGAACAAGCGTCCCTGCGTCAGCGTAGGCTACCCCTTCCCGGGATTCACCGTGGGCATCTTCGGCCCCGACGGCCAGGAGCTGCCCTACGGCATGAGGGGTGAGCTGCGTACCAAGACGGCCACCATGATGAAGGGTTACCTGAACAACGAGGAGCTGACCGAAGCCACCATAGGCGACGGCTGGATACACAGCGGCGACCTCTGCGAGATGGATGAGCAGGGCATCGTCTATATCTACGGCCGCATGAGTGACTACGTCTGCTCACCCCAAGGAGAGCATATCTACCTGTTCGACATCGCCAACTGCCTGCGTCAGGACCACGCCGTAAAGCACTCCATGGTCTGCAACATGGGTCACGGGGCTGACGACCCGCACCTGGCCGCCCACCTTATCCTTGACGAGAAGGCCAAGGGCTCGCCGACGGAGGTGCTCTGCCGACTGGAAGCCTCCATGAAGAAGATACTCCCTGCAGGAGTCGATATCGAGGGGTACAAGCTGCATCAAGGCACCTTCAGGATGAGCATTGTCTGCAAGGTGGATCACAACAGCTACCACGAAGAGCTGACCGGTTACCTCAAGCACACACCGCAAGGCATGGAGCAGGTAAGCTTCAGCTTGACAAAATAAAAAGATTTTCAAACTTCAAAAACTTATATCGTATGAGACATCAATTTTTAACTTGGAGCATGATGGCCCTGATGGCCACGGCTGGAGTCTGCACTTCATGCAGCAACGACAATGAGCCTCAACCCGAGGAGTCGGCACAAAACCCCTCCATCGAACAGGTGAAGCAGGTATGGAATGAGGTGGGCCAGGAGATGAAATCGGTTGACCCTGCCCCCCTGAATCAGCTCCTCACAGCGCTGAATGACAAAGGCACGAAGATGACCACACGCGCCGTAGATGAAGAGACAGGTGCGGAAGGTGAAGAGACGGAAGTAAGTCCCGACATGATCAATGACCTGAAGGAACTGCTGTATAGCATCTTATATCTCAATGGCGATGAGACGGGGTTGAAGCATAGCTTGTCGTTTACCAATGCACAGAACACCTTCGCACTGCTCCTGGAATTTCAGAACAATTACCTCAAGCAAGAGGGTGAAAATCCTGGTGAAGGTTTGGGAACATACCGTGGCCTCGGCATCACCGTGATTCCCAACGATACCACAAAGTATGACATCGTGTTTGGACACACGATAGGGGCTGTGGACTATGAATATGCAGGAGACGGGACATGGGACCAATACAACCTGGTCATCAAGAAAAATGACGCACACTTCCTCGACGTATTGACCTGCGACGACTCAGTTAAAACAGAGGTGAGCGGAACGACTAAATGGTCTAATATACGCGGGGGATCTATCGACTACCTGGAAGATTCTATCAATATCTACATCTTGAACGCCCCGGGTGAACCGACTGTCGTGGATATCAGGTATCTCAAGAACGATAGTGAGTTAGTTCAAGCCATTTTAAAAATCAGCAACAACTCCATCGCCATTCCCTATGTGCCAGGCAAGCACTCCGTGGATTACGCCATCCTCTTGAAGGAAGGCCTGCTGAGCCTGGATGGCCGCATCAACAGGGTTTCTACCCTGGTGGCCAACGCAGCCGCCATCGGCTTGACCTACAAGAACGGAACCACAGAGACTGCCTGCGTGAAGTTGGTCAACGACTTCAACGACAACTTCACAGCCAACATTGCCTTTGCAGGTACCGACATGGGTGACATCCTGCTGGGTTACCGTCCCGTGGAGGGCAGCGTCAACTACAAGCCTGTCATAGTAGTCTCTTCTCCCCTCTTTGGCGACACGCCCCTCACCATCGACGAAATCCTGGCCAGCATGGGCATGACCTGGGATGACATCAAGGGAATGATAGGTGGCATGTAAAATTAATCACTTCGAACGAAAGGACTGAATCATGAACATCAAATCTTATTGGATTGGGGTAGTGGCCTTCCTGCTCACAGGAGTCTGCACGGCCTGCTCGGACAACGACGACGAGAAGCAGGGCAACGACATCTCCCTGGATGGCATCCAGACCAACGACCCCGTCATACTGGATGAACTGGAGCTCTCCTTCGAGGAGCTGGCCGAAGCGCTCTACGGCAAGGATCAGGGCGGACTGAACGGCCCAGGCTCCTCAGACGAGATGGATCAACTCTACGCTGAGATGCGAGCCGCCATGGAGAACGACGTGCTCCAGGCCGTAAAAGAGGATGGCGGACTGAACGGAAGCAACGGCAGTACGGATGAGTGGACCTGTGACACCATCAACCTCGCCTACACCACCGTAGATGGTTCAGGCAATGCAATCCGCCTGTCGGGACGCCTCTCGCTGCCCCGCGTCAACGGCTCCTACGCCACCATCAAGGGGTTACTGCTCAACTGCCACCCCACCGCAGTGGGTGATATCATGTCCATCTGCTCCATGAAGGCACGTACCGCCGACGGGCTGGCCGTCATCGAGCCGGACTACATCGGCTTTGGTATCTCGGCCAACAAGCCGCAGACCTACCTCTGCCAGAAGCTTATCGCACGCAATTGTGTGGATATGATTCCTGCCGCCCTGGAGGTGATGAAGCAGAAGGGCGTGAACATGGAGCAAGGCTGGGGTACCTACGTCATCGGCTACTCGCAAGGGGGCGGTAACGCCCTGGCCGTGGGCCGCCACATCGAGGTGGAGGCTGACGCCAACCTGCGCAAGCTGATTAACCTGAAGAAGGTGATGTGCGGTGCCGGTCCCTACGACCCGATGGGCACCTTCAACTACTGGCTGGAGCATGACCGACTGAGCATGTCGCTCGTGCTCCCCATGGTGGTGAAGGGCATGATGGAGGGACATCCAGACGTTATGAAGGGCATCAAGCTGAAGGAGTACTTCTCGGATGCCTACATCAGCACCGGCGTAATCGACGAGGTGGACAACAACACCCTCGGGATGCAACGCATGTTGACACTCGACACCGACCCTGCCCTGGCCGATGCCAACCTGGGCTCATCGGGTATAGGGTTATACTGGATGCAGTTCAGCAAAATCATGAGTGCCACCTGTACCGACCCCAACTCGCACATCCGTCAGGCGCTGGAGCAATGCCTGAAAGCTGAGATTGTAAACGACTGGAAGCCCTCGGTTCCCGTGGAAATCTATTCGGCTCCCAACGACAACGTCATCCCCTTCAGCGCCAACGCTCAGGCCACCTACGACAAGCTGAAAGCTGCCGGTGCCGATGTGAAACTCACACTGGGAGCAGAAACGCTCGACCACATGACGGGACAAGTGAACTGGATGTACCGTGTCAACGTATTGAAAGCCTATAAATAATGTATAGACCAATCCGTAAAGGACTTACCGCCTGCCTAATTCTGCTCGTTGTCCCTTTGGCGGCCAGCGCCCAATGTTATTCGCTGGATAGCTGCGTCACCCTGGCCCTGAAGCACAACAAGCAGATTGAGGCGGCGGAATGGACGGTGAAGAAGTATGAGCATAACCGCAAAGCGCTTTATGCCAACTTTTTCCCCAACATTGATGCCCATGCCGTGGGACTCTACAGCACCACCTCGAACACGGTCACCATGGATATCGCTTCGCCGATAGCCTGGGCCATGGCCGACAAGGTGCAGAGTATGCTGCCTGGGCTGATTAAAGAGAGCACGAAAGAGCAGCTGGCCAACCGCTGGACACAGAAGCTGAGTCCGCTGAATCCCGACATCTCCATCAAGGTGAAGGGGGTGGTCTCCGGCAACCTGCAACTGCAGCAACCACTCTATATGGGTGGCAAGATTACGGCAGGCTACCGGATGGGCAAGGTGGGTGAACAGATGGCTCGCTTAGGCAAGAGCCTGGCTCGCGAGGAAGTCATCCTGCAGGTCTATGATGCCTACCAGCTGATGGTGAAAGCCAAGGAGCTGCACCTGGTAGCTCTGAAGTACGACTCACTCCTGCTCAAGCTGGTACACGATGTGGAGAAGGCCATCGAGCAAGGGATGGCCAGCCGCAACGAGAAGCTGAAGGTGCAGGTGAAAAAGAACGAAGCGGAGCTGAAGCTCATGGAGGCTGAAAATGGCATCCTGCTGGCCCGCATGAACCTCTGCCAGCTGATTGGACTACCACTAATCACCGAGATGGACGTGGAGGCAGAAGATGGGATGTTGCCCGAGGAGTGCTGCATAGACTGTACCGCCACCCCTTATGAGCGGACGGAAGCCGAACTGCTGGACCATCAGGTGGAGCTGGCACGCCAACAGGTAAAGCTGGAGCAATCGGCCCGCTTGCCCGAGATAGGAATCGGACTGCAGGTGGGCGTGCTCGATGGACTGGAGCTTCTGGACCAACGCCTCTTCCGCCACAAGCCCGTGGCCACTGCCATGGTCTCGGTCAAGATGCCCATCTACCATGCCGGTGAGGTGCGTCATAAGGTGGCCGCCGCAAAGGCCGACCTGAAACGGCAACAGGTGGAGCGTGAGGAGTACATGGAGAAAATGGAACTCGAGCTGCAGCAGAAGGCCAACCTCCTACGTGAGACGAAGCTCGAACTGCAACTGCGTGAGCGACATCTGGAGCAGTGTGAAGAGAACCTGCGCATCAGCCGCAAGAGTTATGATGTGGGACTGGAACCCATCAGCGACCTGCTGACCGCCCAAGTGCTCTGGCAAGAGGCCTACGCCAACCAGGCCGAGGCACGCTACAAGCTGAAGAGTCGCTGGATAGCCTGGCGCAAAGCAGCCGGACGACTGAAACCATAAAACGATGAAAAAAATGATAGAAAACAGATTGAGCATATTCCTCCGCAACACGCACCTGTGGTGCTGCATGGGGTTGATAGGGTTGCTGATGCCCTGCCTGATGGCCTGTTCGGACGATGATGAGCCCGCTAGTCCGGTATCGACGATTCCCCAAGTGACCCTGCTCTTCCCCGTCAACGGTTTGGGAGACCGCAGCTACTCCGACAACATTTACGAAGGAGCCTGCCGTGCAAAAGCACGTATCCGACTGAACCAAGAGGTGGAGTTTATTGAGTATGTACCCACCAGCGCCACTGATGCAGAGGCGTTCATGACCCAATGGATGAGCGACACACGCCACGCACGCCGACTGCTGATAGTCTGCGAATCGAGCTTCACAAGCTTCATGGATAAGCACCCTGAGTGGACCTCGACACCGGATAGCCAAATCCTCTGGATTGATGTGGATGAGGAGTCGGAGCGCTACCACACCCGCTACATCTCCCTCTATGGCGTAAGCTACATGGCGGGGAAAGCCGTTACCCGGATGGGCATCGAACGCAGCGCCATCGTACTGGCCAATCCGGAGAACGCCCCCTTGCTGGAAGCCTCAGCGGGATTCTTTGATGGGCAGCAAGTGGGTGGAGGTTTATGCTCCCCCAGCGAGGATGTCTATCTGCTCGCTGAACATGCTGGTGAGGGATTTGATGCTCAAGATAAGCTCTTTAACCTGGCCTATCAGCTGGAGCAGAGCGGCTACCGCTTTGTCTTCCCCGTGTGTGGCGGCAGCAGCCAAGGGCTCTACAGCTACACACGTACCCGCAGTGAAGGGGCGCATGACACCTTCTACACCTGCGGACTCGACGTGGACCAACAGGCCTACTCCAAACAGGTGGCCTTCTCCCTGCTCAAACGGTACGACCAGATGGTGGAGGACTACCTCCTGGATTGGGCCGAGGAGCAACCGTGTGAATCGTGGCTCTACGGTGACATCGCCAATGGGTATGCCACATTTGTGGTGAGCGACTTTTACAGTGAAGATCTGGAAGATACACCCCAATGGGAAGCACTGACAAACGAAGCCATACAGGCCGAACTGAATTATAGAAACAGAAAGAATCAAAAATGAAACGATATAGCTTAACTCCCCTGACCCTACTTATCCTGCTGACCATCTGCAGTACACCCCTGTGGATGGGGTGTTCGGATGACCACAACGGACCCGATACCCCCCTGACTGAAGCAAGGGATACCCTCTATACCGTGGCACTGATTCAACCCATCAGCCGTGTGGGAGGAACCCATGTGATGCAAATCACCGACTGGATACAGGAGAACATCAAGCGGGCTCAAGAGGGGATGAGTCGCCGCTTCCGGCTGAAGCTGGAGCTGTATGATGAAGACCGCATCGACCTGGACTCACTGGCCCTGGAGCTGCGCCGCCGTAAGGAGGTGATGGCCGTCATCGGACCACGCTACTCCGCCCACGTGGATGTGGTGGCCAACCGACTCAAAGGAGCACGCAAGACATTGATTGCCCCCAGTGCCACCTCGGCGGACCTGATACGAAGCTATGCCGGTTACGATTTCTTCTGGGCCTTAGTGGAGAGTGACATTACCCAATGCGAAGTGGTGCTCGACCGCCTGCTGGCCAATGGACACAAGCGCGTTGCCCTGTTGGCTGCCTCCGGACTCTACGGGCAGACCTTTATCGACTGGTTTGCCTTCCAGGCCAGTGAGATGCAACTTGACCCAAAGGGAATCTTTGAATACCAAGACAACAACCTGGAGACACAGCTCACCGCAGCCTTGGCCAGCGGTTCAGATGCCATCATCTGCGCCCCTGGAAGCACTGCCGACGTGAAGAGGGTGCTGGAGGTCACAAGCCAACTTGACGAAGCCCCCGAACTGATTTTTACCGATGTGGCCTGCAACCCTGAGCTCCTCACGCTGGGCGAGCTGACGGAACGAACCATTGGCGTCACTTCCTGTGCCGACCCGGAATCTGGGTTTGAAATTGCCCACCGCGTAAGGTATGGTGGCGACACCACCTACAACAAAGAGGCACAGCTCTATGATGCCCTGCTCCTCGTCGTGGCAGCCCTTACCGCCGTGGATAATGGGGTCTGCACCACGATGAACGAGGCCATGAAAGAGGTGGTAGCCACCACACAGGAGGATGGCTCACCGCGTCCCTCACTCATGGCTTGGAATGAGACAGGTATGCGTACCCTGCTGGAAGGGCTGTGCGACAAAGAAGGACCACGCTACGATATCCGGGGAGCCAGCGGCAAACTGGACTTCGACACCGAACAGCAGACCAACGTAATCTGCTCCATCTATGGTTATTGGATGATTTATAACGGCCGTATCGTGATGCTTAGTCACCTTTCTGCTGACGGCAGTCGGCGCACCGAATCGACCCTGGCCGCCTGGAACTGGCTACCTACCATCAGTCAGGACTTTGATGCAGAGGCCTCATTTGATTATCCCACGTTGGGTGAGCGGTGGGCGTTGCTCGTGGCTGGCTCAGACAGTTGGGAGAACTACCGCCACCAAGCCGACGTGCTCGACCTCTACCAGTTGCTCCGTGAAAGGGGGTACACCGACGACCATATCATCCTCATCCAAGAGGATAACCTGGCCCAGCACCCACAGAATCCCTATCCGGGAGAGGTGCGCCGCTGGGACGATGTCAACCTCCATGTGAATGTCCATACCGACTACCACCTGAGCGATTTGACTCCCGATGACCTGACCGCCATTCTGTTGGGTCAATCGTCCGACCGCCTGCCTGCCGTCATCCGCTCCACCGATGCCGACAATGTGCTCGTCTTCTGGTGTGGCCATGGAGTAGAAGGTTGCTACCTCTGGGGAGAGCGACCCCAAGATGAGGGGATGACCACCCAACGAATGCGGGAGTTGATGACCCGTCTCAAGGCAGAGGGCCACTACCGCAAGATGCTCTGGCTGGTGGAGACCTGCTACAGCGCCTCTGTGGCACAGGCCGCAGAAGAGTTGGAAGTGCACGGTGTGATGTTCCTCACCTCGGCAAGTCCGTTGGAGCCTTCGAAAGCAGAAATCAAGGTAGATGGAGTCTATCGCACCAACCGCTTCACCCGCATCCTGACGGGGCAGATCAGGGAGGCAAAGGCCATGACCTACCGCGACTTTTACTACAACCTCTTCAGATACACCATCGGCTCGCACGTGCAAGCCATCAATTCGTCCCTATTTGATAACCTCTATAAAGCCAAGACAGATGAATTTTTTGACCATCCATAATCCCGCCATGCATAAAGTACATCTTATGCTGTTGGGCCTCGCCTTGCTGACCGCCTGCGCAGAAGGCCCACGCCAAGCCGCCTCCACCCCGTTGGTAGAGACAGCTCCACTCACATTAGCCACAGCTGGCAATGAATCCACCTATCCAGGGCAGATTGAGGCCCAGACCTCCTCAGAACTATCATTCAAAGTGACCGGCCACATCAAGCAACTGCTTGTCAAAGAGGGTGAGCAGGTACGCCAAGGGCAAGCCATTGCCACCATTGACGACCGTGACTACCGCCTGCAGTGGGAGGCCACTGAGGCCAAATACCTCCAGGTGAAGTCGGAGTGCGAACGCATCTTTGCCCTCCACGAAGAGCAAGCCGTATCCGAAAATAACTACGAGAAAGCCGTATCGGGACTCCAGCAGATGCAGGCCCAATACAACCACCACAAGGCCCAACTGGAGGACTGCACGCTCCGGGCTCCCTACAGCGGACAGGTGAACCGCATCCACCGACAAAAAGGGGAGCTGGCACTCCCCGGCGTACCGATACTCTCCATGATTTCACAGAGCGTGCCCGAGGTGGTCATCACCCTGCCTGAGAAGGAGTATCTGCAACTTCAGGAGAGCAGCTGCTTCACCGCCTCGATACACGCATTCCCTGGCCGCATCTTCCCCCTGAAGCTACAGAGCATCTCGGCCAGGAGCAATGCCTCACAGCAGTATCAGGCACGCTTCCGTCTGGAGAACGCACCTAAAGAGGTGAAGATAGGCATGACGTTAGTCGTACATATCCTCCATCGGCAAGCAGCGGAAAGCCAGCAGCTGAAGATAGCCTCCACAGCCCTCTTTGAACGTGAAGGAGGCAGCTTCATCTACCTCTGCAACGACTCGACGCAAACCATTACAGCCGTACCCGTCCAAGTGGAGCGTATCCTGCGCAGTGGTGAGGCCGTGCTCACCCCTCTAAGTGATGCACTCACTCCTGGAATGCAGGTTGTGACATCGGGAGTACGGACGTTGATAGAAGGGCAGCAGGTGCGTCCGCTGCCTCATCCCTCTGAAGAGAATGTAGGTCATATCATCTAATCCGCAAGCAAAGAAACAGCTATGAATATCAATCTCTCCGAATGGGCACTGGGCCACCGCAGGGTGGTGTGGTTGCTGGTAGTTATTTGCTTGCTTGGCGGGCTATGGGCAGCCTTTCAGACACCTAAGTTAGAAGATCCGGAAATCGTAGTAAGGCGAGCCGTCGTGGTGGGTATCTACCCAGGTGCCTCCGCCCATCAGATGGAGCTGGAGGTAGCCGACCCTTTGGAAAAAGCCATCCGCATGGTGGGGGAAGTGGATTATGTGGAGAGCACCAGCTATGCCGACCTCTGCTACGTAATGGTAACCCTCGCCCCTACCGTACCTGCTGACAAGCTGCAAGCCAGCTGGGACCTGATGCGCCACCACATCGAGCGAGCTTACCTACCCTCCTCTGTTCAACTGATGATACGCGATGACTTTGGCGATGTATCGGGCATGTTTTATGCTTTGACCGGTGAAGGGATTGCACCCGAGCGACTGCAAGCCTACGCTGAGATGGTGCAACGGGAGCTCCGTCTGGTGGATGAGGTGGGCCGTGTCGATCTGTATGGCAAGCAGCAATCCTGCATCCAGGTGATGCTGCGCCAGGAGCAGTGTGCTGCCCTCGGGGTAATGCCCATCGCGGTGGTCACCACACTACAGAAGCAGTTGGCCAACAGCTATGCCGGTTACTTCGAGAGCGGTGGCAAACGTATCCGCCTCCGTATAGGCGACCAGTGCCAATCAATCGAACAGGTAGCCGATCTGATCATCCCTGGCATCGATGGCAGTCCAATCCGTTTAGGTGACTTAGCTGACGTGACGATGGATGTGGAGAAACCAGTGCGTCAGCAGCTACGTTATGACGGCAAGCAGGCCATAGGCATCGTGGTGGCCGCACGCTCAGGAAGTGATGTGGTCAAGGTAGGTTACCGCGTAGAGCAGAAGCTGGAAGAGCTGAAGCGCGACCGCCTTCCTGCCGGCATCACGCTCCATCAGGTCTTCTTTCAACCCGACCGTGTGATGACAGCCATCTCCACCTTCCTGCTTAACCTGCTGGAGTCGGTGGCATTGGTTGTCCTGATTCTGATGTGCTGCATGAACATCCGCTCCGGTGCGGTGGTGGGAGCCGTCCTGGTGGTCACCGTACTGGGCTCCATCTTCATCCTTTCCCACCTTGACGGTACGTTGCAACGTGTCTCCCTGGCTGCCTTCATCCTGGCCATGGGGATGCTGGTGGACAACTCCATTGTCATAGCTGACGGCATCTGGGTCTCCATGCGTCAGGGATTGCCTCAGCAAAGGGCATTGACAGAAGTGGGACGACGTACCGCCATCCCGCTGCTGGCTGCTACCCTCATCGCCATACTCGCCTTTCTACCCATCTACATGAGTCCTGATGTAACGGGGCTCTACGTGCGTGACCTCTTTATCGTACTGGCTCTCTCGTTGCTCCTCTCCTGGCTGTTTGCCCTACTGCTTGTACCCCTCGTAGCGGAGCGGCAATACCGCCTCTCGCCCCTGCAGGGACCTGCCGACAAAGAAGAGCTTTTCCAAGGGAAAGGATACAACCGGTTCCGCCGGCTGCTGCAATGGGCGTTGGCACATCGCGCGATCACATTAGGCGCTGCCCTGCTGCTCCTGGCACTGACCGCCCTCTGCTGGCACCGCCTACCGCAGAGCCTCTTCCCTGACATGGAGTACGACCAAGCCTACATGGAGTACTCCCTGCCTGCCGACTACAATTCCACACAGGTGGAAGCTGACCTCGACTCCATCCGCCACGAGCTGGAAGCCCTGCCCTACGTGCGCCATGTGACCACCTCCATCGGTGCCACCCCCGGACGCTACTGCCTGGTGCGCAACGTCAAGCTCCCCTCATTGGCCTACGGCGAACTGATTATAGATTTCGACTCTCCGGCCTCTGTACGCAAGCATCTGCCCGAACTGCAACAAGAGATTGCCACCCACCATCCCGAGGCGTTAGTAAACTTCAAACGTTACAACCTGATGTTTATGCCCTATGCAGTACAACTATTCTTTATGGGACCCGATCCCGCAGTACTCCACCAACTGGCAGACAGCATGATGCAGTTTGTCCGTGAAGAGCAACTGCTCTCCCCCGTCACCACCGACTGGGAGCATAGGGTGCCGGTCCTCGAAGCCGACTATGAGCAGTCCAAGGCCATCTACCGAGGTGTAGGCCGCGAAGCCCTCAGCCTCTCCCTGATGGCAGGAACGGAAGGCATTCCTATAGGGAGCTATTACGATGGCACGCAGCAACACACCATCCGCCTGCATATTACGGATGCGGAAGGCTGTCCGCTCCCCGACGTGACCGATGCCCCCCTGTTCAAACTGATGCCCCAGCTCAGCGACCTCTCTTCACGGGAGAACCTGCTCTCACTGGCCTCAAGCGATCGCTCACTGCCCGGACTGACCTCCTCGCTCCATCTCGATGATGTAGGGAGTGGAGTCTCTGTAACCTGGGAAGATCCCGTTGTGACCCGTTACAACGGTAAACGCTGCCATAGCGTGATGGGACAACCTGCTCCTGGCATGACGGCTGAAGAAGTCCGTCTGCGAATGGAAGACCGGCTGCAGAAGCTGTCGCTCCCTGCAGGCTACAGCTACGAATGGGGCGGGGAGAAGCTGGCCACCGACCTCTCCATGAAGTACCTGTTCCGCTTCTATCCCCTCTCGCTGCTACTCATGCTCTGCCTCCTGGTGTGGCTCTTCAACAGCTACCGACTAGGCATGATGCTCTTCTGTTGCCTGCCCTTCCTCTTTGTGGGCGTACTGCCAGCCCTGCTTATTTCAGGTAATCACTTCGGCTTTGTAGCCATTGTGGGTGTTTTAGGACTGGCCGGTATGCTCATCAAGAACGGCATCCTGCTGGTGGACGAGATACAGCGCCTACAGGCCAAGGAGATGAGCCTCCATGAGACCCTGATAGAGGCCACCATCACCCGCCTGCGTCCGGTAATGATGGCCTCCCTCACCACGATGTTAGGCATGGTACCACTGCTCTCCGATGACATGTTCGGAGCCATGGCCGCCTCTATCATCGGCGGCCTGTTAGCCGGTACCTTCATGACACTTCTGTTGCTCCCCCTACTCTATTCACTCTTGTACAAACATCAAACAGATCAATGAGCCAAATAGAATACCTAATTTTAGGGATTGTACGTAAGGCGGAAAGGCTTTACCTTTGCAGCCAGATACAGATGAAATAGTTAGTCATAATTACGTAAGCCCTTATTCTCTTTGGCCTAAGAGATAGAGATGCCGCCCCTGAAGCGATGGGATATCGCATCAGGGGCGGCTTGTATTATAACTAATTGACTTTAAAGGCTATCTCGGGCTTGCTCTTCAGGAAATCAACAAACTCACGCCCCACGGAGACCTTCATCTGACGCGATACGAAGTCAAGGTGCATTTTCTCCTCCTTATCTACTACACGGAACTGCAACAAGGTGGTGCCTGGATGCTGACGAGCCAACTCAGCCAAGTCATTGACCAGCACCCCATCGAGTTCCGAGAGGGGTATCTGCAGGGTTATCTTCTCAATCAGTTTCTCCTTGACATCTGGCAACAGCTCCATGGAGGTAATTTTCAGTTCCAGTTCGTTGGGACGCCACTGCTTGGGCTGACAGCGTGCTTTAATATATAAAAAGGTACGCTCACCCAAGTAGCCCTGCCACGTCACCCAGTCGGCCCCGAAGAAGGGAATCTCAGCTGAACCAGAATAGTCCTCTATCTTAGCTATGCCGTAAGGGTTGCCATTCTTCGAGGTACCCTTACGCACGCCGGTCACGATACCGCCCATAGTGATGTCACGGTTGGCCAACTGCTCCTTGTTCTCCAGTTCAGCCATGTGGGTGTTGCAGACGTGCTCCAGTACGACGGAGTATTCGTCCAACGGATGTGCTGAGAGGTAGATACCCACCAGGTCACGCTCCTTATTGAGCCGTTCCAGGTCACTCCAACGCTCAGCAGCAGGTATCTCAGGTGTAGCAATCTCCACCATGTTTTCACCACCAAAGAGAGAGTTTTGAGCCGCAGCCTGGTCAGTCTGGTAACGGTTTCCGTAGCGCAACAGGGTTTCCAGAAAGAGCTCTCCACGGGCATTGGGGGCAAAGAACTGCTCACGCTTGATCTCGCTGAAACTGTCGAATCCACCTGCCAGGGCAAGGTTCTCAAAGTTCTTGCGGTTGCAAGCCGAGAGACTGACGCGCTGAGTGAAGTCAAAGATGCTTTTGTAGGGACCGTTTTTCCTCCGCTCCTCCACAATATTCTGCACGGCACCTTCGCCTACCCCCTTCACAGCACCCAGGCCAAAGCGGATGTTTCCCTCGTGATTGACGGTAAACTTCAGGTTACTCTCGTTCACGTCAGGGCCAAGCACCTTGATGCCCATCGACTTGCACTCGTCCATCAACTTAGTGATGGTGTTGATGTCTGACAGGCTTCGGCTCATCACAGCCGCCATGTACTCCGATGGGAAGTTTGCCTTGAGGTAGGCCGTCTGGTAGGCCACCCAGGAGTAGCAGGTAGCGTGACTCTTGTTGAAAGCGTAGGAGGCAAACTTCTCCCAGTCGGCCCAGATCTTCTCCAGCACCTTGGGATCGTGACCGTTCTTCTGACCACCGGAAATAAACTTGGGCTTCATGTGGTCTAGTTTATCACGCAGTTTCTTACCCATGGCTTTACGCAAGGCATCGCTCTCGCCTCGGGTAAAGTCGGCCAGCAGACGCGAGAGCAACATCACCTGCTCCTGATAGACGGTGATGCCGTAGGTGTCCTTGAGGTACTTCTCCATGATGGGGATGTCGTACTCAATGGGCTTACGGCCCCACTTACGGTCGATGAAGTCGGGGATGTAATCCATAGGTCCCGGACGGTAGAGGGCGTTCATGGCGATGAGGTCCTCGAAGGTGCTGGGTTGTAACTCGCGGAGGTATTTCTGCATACCTGCCGACTCAAACTGGAAGGTTCCGATGGTACGTCCGTCGCAGTATAGCTGATAGGTCTTGGGGTCGTCAATGGCGATGGTATCAATGTCAATCTCCTGACCCGTGTGAAGCCGCACGTTCTCCACCGCCTCCTTGATGATGGAGAGGGTC
>JBJEKT010000139.1:0-8804 GCA_051878775.1 Bacteroides sp.
CCCTGATGCAGACCATTGCCCGTGCAAACCGTGTGGCAGAAGGTAAGTCGAATGGGCTTGTCATTGACTATATTGGTATTGTGAAAGCACTACGCCAAGCGCTGGCTGACTATACAGCTAATCCTGATGGCGGAGACGGCGGCAACGACCCTACAGTCAACAAGGAAGAACTGATAAAGAATGTTTGGGAAATCATTGCGACAGCGGAAACATTCCTGCATGATAAAGGTTTTGAATTGCAGGAACTCATTGATGCAGTGTCATTTGAGAAACTGTCACTTCTGAAGAAGGCAGCAAACCAGCTTTGTGATAAGATTGAAACCCGTAAGTCGTTCTGCACATTTGCGACTACCTTGCTCAAACTTTGGAAATATCTCGATCGTGAAGATATAACTGAAGACATGCGCAAAAAGAAAGATGCTCTGGAAGCCATCTATAAGGAATTGCAGAAAAAGCGTAAGCACGCGGACATCACAGACCTGAGTGTAGCAATCAATGATATTGTCAATGAGCATCTTGAAATAGATTCCAATGCTATGATGGTTGCTGATGGTGGTGGACGTAGATTTGATATCAGCGGTATCGACTTCGATTTATTGCGAAAAGAGTTTGCCAAGCGTGAAGACAAGAATCTCGTACTAAGAGACATTCAAGACTTACTTCAGGAACGTCTGGCCCGACTATTAGCAGAGAATCCATCCAGAATTAACTTTTACGAAAAGTATCAAGAGATAATTCAAGCGTATAACCAAGAGCAGAATCGCGCAACGATAGAGAAGACCTTCGAGGAGTTGATGCATCTGTCTCAATCTCTCAGCGAAGAAGAGAAGCGTTATGTACGAGAAGGATTCAAGAGTGATGAAGAGCTCTCGCTCTATGACCTCCTATTGAAAGACAATCTATCAAAGACGGAAGTCAAGAAGCTGAAGGATGTAGCCATAGAGTTGCTTGCTAAAATAAAGGAACAGTTGTATGGTATGGATCATCCATTTGACAAGCCAACGACTCGTGCTACTCTTATCATTACCATACGTGATATTTTGTGGCAGGAACTTCCAGAGAGTTATAGCGAAGAAAGTATAAACTACTACCGAGATACAATCTATAACTATGTTAGTCAAAGATATGGTGGTGTGGCATAAAACTGCTGGAGGCGGTAGGCGGCGGTCAGTATCTTGTTGCGCAGCAGGGGATGCAGGTCTGGATGGGTGGCAAGGAAGTGAGCTACGGCCTGGGCAGCCTCTGGAGAGCGGTGACCGGCCAGGAGATTACTGCACCAGTTGGCGGGGAAGAAGATGTCGCCCGTGCGCTGCAGTTCGGGCAGCAGGGCGAGGGCGGGCTCGATGTAGTGTACAGCTTGCTGACTACGCACAGGGTGGTTGAGGTAGTAGAGCAGGGAGAGCGTCCAGGGCTCGATGCGGCGGTTGTCAGGCTCAGCAAGCGAGGCGAAAAGTGCATCACGCTGACTCACTGAGGGGGTGACGGCACGGGCGATGAAGTCGAACTGACGACGGCGGTCGGGGTTGGTGAGACGGCTGCGCTGCTTCTCCACGATGGCATCGGCCTGCTGCGGCAGGCGCACGGCCAACTCATAAGCCAAGGTCATGTAGTCGCGCTCGGAGAGGCGCTGGTCAGTGGCAGCTTCCCAAAGCTGATAGAGTTGCTCCACACACCGAGGAGATGAGGCCACACCTGACAGCAAGCGCAACAGCTGCGTGCGCACTGAAGGCAAGGGATGCGTATCAGCCATGGCCATCAACTGGCCTTCTACAGCATCTTCTGCAGCAGCTCCAGCAACAACAGGGGCTTCGGCAGTATCAGCATCCGCTGAACGTGCCAACCGCAGCAAGAGCGGCTCATGCAGGTAACTCACCAGGGTGGATGCGGTGAGCTGTTCGCGCTCTTCAGCAATGCGGTCTATCAGGAACGCAAGCCAGCGGTCGTCACTTAGGCGACATTCCAAGTAGTTCTCATGAAGATTCATCAGCAAGGCCTGTCGGGCGGTGGCATCCTGCTCGGTAGGCCAATAGACCATCAAGCTGTCTATCTGCTGCGGCGTGAGCTGCATGGAGCCATAGAAGGTACCATCGCTCCCGTCGCGGAAGTGAGCTGCCTGGCGGCGGGGCCAATAGGCGCTATCCACCCAGAGCTGAGAGAACTGCTGAAGGTCGGCTGGAGTCTCGCTGTCCAGGATGTCGATGAGCTGGTCCCAGGTGGCATTGCCGTAGCGGAAACGGCTGACATAGCGCTGGATGCCCCGGCGGAAGGACTCCTTCCCCATCAGCTGCACCATGCGGCGCATCATCACGGGAGCCTTGTTGTAGATGATGGGGTTGTAGATAAGACCGGCGTTGCGCAGGTTGTCGAGCGGCTGACGGATGCTGGTTCGCCCCTCGGTGCGGTCCTGTGAGGTTGCAGCGGCCGTATAGGTCTTGAGCCAGTTAAGGGTGTGGTTGATGTTAGGGTAAAGGGGTTCCGTAATCTCAGCAGCAAAGTAGTTGGCAAACACCTCCTTGGTCCATACGTCATTAAACCAGTTCATCGTCACGGCATCACCAAACCACATGTGAGCCGTCTCGTGAGCTATCAGCTCGGTGCGGCGCAGTTCCTCATCGGGCGTGGGATTGGATGGGAGGAAGAGGGTATTGTCGTTGTAGAAGGTGGCTCCAGTATGCTCCATGCCGCCAAACTGGAAACCAGGGAGCACCACAATGTCATACTTGCTGAAGGGATAGGACATAGCGGTGAACTCCTCCAGCCAACGGAGGGCAAAGTGAACCTGACGTGCTATCTCGGGCAGCTGCTCCACACGCTGCGGGTCGCTCTCCCGATGGTAGGCCCCTACCCCATACTCAGGAAAGTAGCGGTACTCCATCCGTCCGGCAGCAAAGGCGAAGAGGTAAGTAGGCAGCGGCTCGGTGGGGGCAAACTGCAGCCATTTATATCCCGGACGGGCCTGCTGGACAGAAGCAGCAGGTTGCAGTTGGCGGCTGTTGCTCACCGCGCTCCACGCTTCGGGCAGGTGAAGCCGCAGGGAGAAAGAGCCCTTCAGGTTGGGCTGATCAAAGCAGGGGAAAGCCGTACGCGCTCTGTCAGGCACAAAGAGCGTATAGACCAGGTCACTGCGCCGGTTAAGCGACTGCGTACCTGCCTGGAAAGAGATATGCACCTCATTGCTCCCCTGGCGCAAGGCTGAAGCAGGCAGCACCAGATGGTCGTTGACAAAGCGCACCCCACCACAGGATAGTCCATTTACCTGCACGGAGCCTATTCGCTGAGGATCCTCGCGGAAGTCAAGCACTACCTCCTCAGCCTTCTCCAGGGAGAAACGTACCACCTCCTCAGCCATAACAGGTTCCTCTATCTTTTCAGGCAGATAGAAAGAGAGCTCATAACTCAGCGCTGAGAGTTGAGCGCGCCGGTATTCAGCCAAGCTCCACGACACGCCCTCCTCACACCATGCATCCATCACCTGGGCCCCTGAAGGAGTCCCCAAAGCCAACGCCATCAGCATCATCAGCACACAGCGCATCATCCTATGCCATTCCATTAAAGTCATCATATCCGGGTATCTATCAATCAATTTAAGATAATCATTGCGCAAATATCGGCATTATTCTTCAAAAAGCCTCCAAGCAACAGGAAAAACTGCAACTATATTCAGCAAAATACTTGGTAAACACAAAAAAAAATCGTATCTTTGCAGATATAAAAACAATGCAAAATATGAAACGAATCTCACTACTACTGATGCTGCTCACGAGCCTCTCACTGATGAAGGCCCAGGAACCTATTGTCATCAACCTGTGGCCCAACGGGGCCCCTAACTCCAACGGCCTGACAGGCACGGAGGAGGACTTGAAGGGTGGCCGCGTAGCCAATGTAGTCAACCCCTCCATTACAGTCTATCTACCGGCCAAGCCCAACGGTATGACCATCCTGATGTGCCCTGGTGGAGGCTATGCGCGACTGGCCATGAACCACGAGGGATACGACATGGCACCCTGGATGAACGCCCAAGGCATAACCTACGTGGTGCTGAAGTACCGTATGCCCAACGGACACCACGAAGTGCCACTGAGCGATGCCGAGCAAGCCATACGCCTCATCCGTCAGCACGCCCAGGAGTGGAACATCAACCCGCAGCAAGTGGGTGTGATGGGTGCCTCAGCAGGCGGACATCTAGCTGCCTCGCTGGCCACACTCTACACAAGCGATGAGACACGACCCGACTTCCAGGTGCTCTTCTACCCCGTCATCTCCATGCGCCCTGGCATCACCCATGCCGGCTCGCGCAGCAACCTGCTGGGCGGTGAGCCCACACCCGAGCTGGAAGAGAAGTACTGCCTGGAGCGCCGCGTCAACGGCCGTACACCGCAAGCCTTCCTGATGCTCTCAGCTGATGACAAGGCCGTGCCACCAGCCAACAGCCTGGGCTACTTCCAGGCGCTGCTGGAGCAAAAAGTGCCTGCCACGATGCACGTCTATCCCATCGGAGGCCACGGCTGGGGATTCCGCGACAGCTTTACCTACAAGCGCCAATGGACCGAGGAGCTGGAGAAATGGCTCCACGAAATCAGTCGTTAGTCTCAAATCATTCATAATCGATATCAGCTATTGCAGCCTAGCTTAAAGATGCTCAGTGTGGAACAACAACACCTGACCTTATTGACCCAGCTTGAAGAGAGCGTAACCCCTATCGACGAAGACAACATCACCACGAGCGAAGAGATAGAGATTATGTACCAAGCCATTGCTGGAGCAGTACAATCACCTCTGCCAACAGGGCATCCAGCCTATGCTTGAAGAGCTCTATGAGGTAGTCCAGTTGAGCATACCTTCACTGTTGGCCTGGATGACACCCATATCCCCACCGGGGAAGTTGGCAATGAGCACACGCATGACCTTGAAGAAGCTCGATGGGAAGAGAGCAATCAAGACTGGTATGATAACGAAGGATATCGTGGAGCTTTTGAGGATGACCCTGAAGCGGAGTGGAATATAGATTGAAATCTATTGCATAGTGAGTTCAAGTGCATAAAAAAGATATTCTTTCTAATAATCCATACGTTTTCCAAAACTATTCACTACTTTTGTGCGGAAATAATTCATATTACACCTTAGATGACATAGCGCCATGACACTACCGCAATCGGACATATTGAGCACGAGGCACCTCAACAGGGTGTTCGACAAGACCGTGGCTACCTATAAATACTACTGGTTGCTGGGACTGCTGGAAGAGGTGGTCATAAAGGGTAACAGGTGCATCAACATCTGGGACATGATTGTCTCGATGGTGACCAATGCGTGGTATCCCGTGGTCTATTTCCGGCTGTCGTTCGGCAAGTCGGAGTCACTCTATGAGACCATCCTCAAGCTGCAACAGGAACAGCAGATACCCATCAATCTCAGCAAAAAGGAACTCACTGCAAAACTATACGAACTGATCGAACATAAGGAGATTCGTGATCAACTCAATTTCCTGCAACTCAACGTGCCCTTCTGGTTTCTGCGACCGTGGATTGACACAACAAGCACCCGTGAAATAGAAGTGCGCTCACGGTCGTGGGAGAATGGTTGTTTATATCGATTGGTGCGCAACGGCGGGGTGATGCATGTGGAAGTCAATGGGCAATGGATAGGCTATCTGGAGGAGAACTACAATATCTTGACCTCGTTTGCCTACTGGAACCTGACCAACTTCCTTCAAGCCCGGAACCCCAACGTGCCCAACATCCCTGGCAAACTTATTAAACCCGAGGAGCGCAACAGCCTGAGCAATCAGCATAAATTCTGGAACACGGCCATCAATCATGGGCTGGAGGTGCACTGCCTCTATACAGACAAAGTGCTTACTCCAGGACATTACGACCTGGACCACTTCATACCGTGGAGTTTCGTCTCGCACGACCAGCTGTGGAACCTCATGCCTGCCGACAGCAGCATCAACAGCTCCAAGAGCAACCGACTGCCAGATTTGAAATGCTACCTACCACATCTTGCCGAAGTGCAACAAGCTGCCCTGCGCATCAACCTTCAGTTCAACTGCCAGCCAAAGCTACTGGAAGACTACTTCTCGCTTGGCTTTTCACCGCAGGAGATTGTGGAGATGGACCACGAGCATTTGGTGGATTGCTTCAAGAAAACATTTGAACCCATGTCGCAAATAGCGCAAAACATGGGTTTTGAAACCTGGAAATACACACAATCATGAGCATCGAGAAAATCAATCACCCCTACCTGACGGCCATCAAGCGCACGGACCTCTCAGCCCCTACCCGATTCCTGCTTCAGAAGAGTCTCCTCAAAGGGCGCATCCTGGATTATGGCTGCGGCTTTGGCTACGACACCGACGAACTGAAGCGCCGTGGCATGGACATCACGGGCTACGACTATTACTACCGCCCCGACTACCCGGAGGGAAAGTTTGACACCATCATCTGCCACTACGTGCTCAACGTGCTGGAACCCTACGCCCAGGCGGAGGTGATGATGAACGTCTCCAACCTGCTCAAACCAAGTGGTACGGCCTACTACGCTGTGCGCCGCGACCTGACGGAAGAGGGATTCCGCATCCATGCTATCTACAAGGAATATACCTACCAGTGTACCGTGAAGCTCCCCTTCACGAGCCTCACCTGCAACAACAGCTTCGAACTATACGCTTACCAGCACTTCAACAAATTGCCTCGCCAAGAGGGATGCAAGTGCCCCTTCTGCAACCTCTCGCGCCGCGTGAAGGTAATCTGTGAGACCGCTACCTGTGTAGCCTTCTTCGATGGTTACCCCGTATCGCCGGGCCATGCGCTCATCATACCCAAGCGCCACGTAGCCAGTTACTTCGACCTGACCAACCACGAACGCGAAGCGATGAACGTGATGCTGCAGTACGTGAAGCAGCGGATTGACGAGGAGTTTCACCCCGATGGCTACAACGTGGGCATCAACGTGAATGAAGCCGCAGGTCAGAGCGTCTTCCACGTACACATGCACCTCATCCCCCGCTACCGAGGTGACGTACCCAACCCTAAAGGTGGCATCCGTGGCGTAATCCCCTCGAAGCAGAAGTACTGAAGAGTGGTGGCTGCGCCTCGCCAACTCCCCCTAATGCAGCAAGTGCCGCAGAGGCTGGATGGAATCCATCACCTCTGCGGCACTTGTCTATCTTGGTATAATGCGCTGCGCGGAGCGTTATCCTAAGAAGGAGATGAGCACACCGGCAGCTACGGCTGAACCGATCACACCGCTGATGTTGCTCGACATGCAGTAGTTGAGCACGTGGTTCTTGGGGTCGTACTTGGTGGCAATCTCGTTGCACACACGGCTGGCCATGGGCACGGCACTCAGGCCGGTAGCACCAATCAGCGGGTTAATCTTCTTCTTGGTGAAGAGGTTGAAGAGCTTCACCAGGAAGATACCGCTGGCAATGCTCAAGCCGAAGGCAAAGAATCCACCCACTACGATGCCAATGGTAGTCCAGTTGAGGAAGGCATCGACCGTCATCGTAGCACCTACACAGAGACCCAGGAAGATGGTGGCGGCATTCATGATACCACCCGAGGCAGCCTCAAACAGACGGCTCGTATCAGAACCTACCTCCTTAATGAGGTTACCGAACATCAGCATACCAATCAAGGGAACAGCTGAGGGGACGAAGAGCGCCACTACGGTGGTCACAGCGATGGGGAAGATAATCTTCAGTACACGCAGGTTCTTAATCTCCGTCTTCGAGGGGTAGAGCTTCTCCTGCTCCTTCATATTAATCTTCAGCTCATTCTTAGAGCAGGTAAGCTTCACTACCAGGGGAATGATAACGGGCACCAGAGCCATGTAGCTATAAGCTGCGATGGCGATGGGACCGAGCATGTGGGGAGCCAACTTGATGGTGGTGAAGATGGCCGTAGGGCCGTCAGCACCACCGATGATGCCGAGTGAAGCAGCCTCTTGCAGCGAGAACTGACCCGAAGCCACAGCAATGAGCAGCACAGTGAAGATACCACACTGGGCCGCAGCACCGAAGATGGAGAGGCGCAGGTTACGCAGCATGGGACCAAAGTCGGTCAGCGCACCTACACCCATGAAGATGATGGGCGGCAGCAGACCGCTCTTGATGAGCGCGTAGTAGAGGAAGTTCATCAGTCCCAGCTCGTGAGCAATCTCGGGCAGAGGCATCTCCCAGATGTTCTTCATCTCGCCATTGGCCAGGGTCACCATGCCTTCACTGTTGGCCTGGATGACACCCATATCCCCACCGGGGAAGTTGGCAATGAGCACTCCGAAGGCAATGGGGATGAGCAGCAGCGGCTCGTAATGCTTCTTGATGCCTAAGTACAGCAGTACGAAGGCCAAGAGGTACATCACGAGGAACGACGGCTGTGCAGCGATGTTGCTGAAGGCCGTCATCTCGTACAGTTTGGTCAATATATCTTCCATTATCCTATCTTCATTAATACATCATCTTCTGAAACGGAGTCACCCGGGTGGAGGCAAATCTCGGTAACGGTACCGTCGAACTCAGCACGGATGGCGTTGTAGGTCTTCATGGCCTCGATGTAGCAGAGCAGGTCGCCGGCCTTCACCTTGTCGCCCACCTTGAGCGGAGTCTCCTGCGTATTCTTGGTGAGGAAGAACTTGCCTTCCAGGGGTGCCACGATATCCTTGCCTTCACCTACCGGCGAGGTCACCTTCTCGGTAGCCGATGCAGGCAGGTCGATGTCGCCATAGGCCACGGTGACGCGGTAGGCCTGACCATCTACCTGCACGGTGAGGGTCTTGGGCTTGGCATCGTCCATGGGCGACTT
>JBJEKT010000140.1:0-1976 GCA_051878775.1 Bacteroides sp.
CGCGGCAGTTGTTGGTCTTTACGTCCGTGTGGAGTTTGCTGAAACTGGTGAAGTCGGTGTGCTCCAGTAGCTGTTGGGCCGCACGGTTCATAGCCTCAAAGTCGGGCGCATGGAACAGACGGTAGCTGTAGTGGCGACGGAAGGGACTCTTGCTCGTACTGACGTAATACTCGTAGGTACGGTATGTAGCGTCAAACCGCGCATGGGCTTCGGGACGCACAGGCACGGTACGATAGATTGCAATGTCCGGTGGTAGTAGCCGGTTGAGTTTATCGGTCAGCAAGCGAGTATCGAGCGGGGCCTCTGCATCGAAGTGGGCTACCATGAGTCGTGCATGTACACCGGCATCGGTACGTCCTGCACCGGTCACTTCCACAGGGCGGCGCAATAAGGTAGATAGGGCCTGCATGAGAGTAGCCTGAATGCTGCTCCCGTTAGGTTGTATCTGCCAGCCGTGGTAGGCTGTACCATCGTAACAGAGGTAGATGAAGTAGCGTTGCATAGCAGTACAGGATGGAGGTTACTCCTTCATACGGGTGGTGATATGGAAACAGCCCTGTTTGAGCTCATACTTCACATAGCAGCGTCCTGCCTGCTTGAGGTCGCGGAGCACCTCGCTGAGCACCAGTTTCAAGGTGTCAGAACTTACATCCTGCATGGGGCGGCCATCTTCGTCTTCTACCTTCTCAAACCGTTTCCAGCTCACGTCGAACGTGGTGCCGTAGAAGTGGGCCGAGTTCTCCGAGGCGTTGCCGTTGCTACGGCGCAGACGTTTCACATCGTGACGGGTACGAAGTACAGAGGTGACCACGATGCGGTTGGGGTTCAGTCCCTTGCTTGCACAGGAGTCTAGGAAGTTGACACCGATGGAGTCGAGCAGACGAGCAGCTCCGGGGATGACGTAAGGAATGGAGTGAGTGAGCGAATCGACGGCATAGTAGGCATTGCTGCCGATGAGGCAGAGGCGCTCCTTCATCGATTCGGCTTCTGTGCGGTCGTTCAATGGGGCAATACCAATGGCGCGGGCCACATTGAGATGTACTTCGTTCAGGTCGTTGAAGGTCCGTTTATAACTCACCACTCCACGGATATTGCGTGGTGTATTCATCTTCATGCTCATGTCTTTCTTACAGCTGGCCAGGGCTGAAAGAGCAAAGAAGCCCAGTAGCAACAGCGGAAACAATCGTTTGTTTATCATTTGAGTTGCAGTTAATGTTTAAAATATTGTTGTGTTCAATATATAAGGATTCAGTCTCGGGAAGCTTCCACCACTTGCCGGCGGTTCAGATCCACCTGTCCGTTCACCAGTTCGGGAATATTGTACGAGAACCGGAAGTCATCGTAAAAGTCAGGACGGGCCTGGGGCAGCAGGAAGGGCTTGGACGGACGGCCTTGTTCATCCAGATGCACCAGATAGGGTCGTGTGTGCAGACCGTCCAGCCGACGGCTGCTGAACACCATCCAGCGGCTGTTGGAGCTCCAGGAGTGATAACTCTCCACATCGTCACTGTTCAGTGCTGACAACGGGCGGCTCTCACCTGTCTGCAAGTCTAGTAGGTAGAGATCGGCATCCTTGTGCCAGATGGAGAAGTTCCCATAGGAAGAGAGGGTATAAACCAGGTATTTCCCGTCGGGGGATACCCGGGGGAAAGAGACGCTTTTCCCTCCCGTGGCGCTGGCATAGAGCGTATCCACAGTACCGCCACCAGCAGTTTGTTTGTTCTCATCATGCACTGTTGCTTTACTTTTTCTTATTATATAGGTTAGCTTTTCAAATAGCGAATTGTAGGGGTGGATGCTATCCTTCAGGACTATAATCTTGGAGGTCAATCCAGTGGATTTCGGGGTCACGCTTGAACCAGGTCATCTGCTTGCGGGAGTAGATGCGGCTGTTTTGCTGTATCTTGGCGATGGCTTCATCGAGGCTCCATTCCCCGTCCAGGTAGCGGAACATCTCCTTATAGCCTACCGTGTTG
>JBJEKT010000141.1:0-8544 GCA_051878775.1 Bacteroides sp.
TGACACCTTCATCTTTTGTATCATTTCATCTATTGTTATTGTATCATTGAGGGTTATAAACCGCATCATAAGATACTGTCTATCAGATAGTTCTTTTATGCAATCTTTTGTATCATCTTTTGTATCATTTATTGTATCATCTTTTGGGACATTTATCGAGATATTCGCATTATAATCCGGCCTTTTGAATGTCACAGTCACGAAATAACCATCTGTTGTCCATGTGGGAGTCTCAACATTACGGTAGGCATAGGCATCGGTGATACGCTTCACGCCCGAGCCCCATCTTTCAATGTATGAGGTACTGTAGAGCACATTGGCAATGAGCTTGTTGTGTCATATAACGCTAGAAATAACAAATGGCTGTCCAACAAGCCTGGACATTTGTCCGAATAGGTCCGGACATTTGTCCGAGCATGACCGGACAGCCTGTATTATAAATCTCCATGACGTACATCAGTTGCTTTCCTCATTTCATTTGCACACATAATGAATATAAACCTATCAAGAAAGCAGCAAAACAGACCGTTTTTTGCCTAAATTGCACCAAAAACGGAGTTGTTGCCACCCTTGTTGCCACCCATAACACCCTATATATCAACAAGTGTTGCAACATGGCAACAAAATGACACAAAAGGATGAAAAAGAGCCGCATCGTCCCACTTACCAGTAGGAACGATGCGGCCCCAAATAAGATAGCTCTAGTATAGCTATTAAATAAGGTACTGCGAACTGATGGACTCATTGTGCATCACGCGGCGGATAGTCTCGGCAAACATGTCAGCAATGCTGAGTTGCTTCACCTTATCACACTTCTTGGAGTAAGGGATGCTGTCGGTGAAGACCATCTCTGTAAGGGCTGACTCCTGCACACGGAACGAAGCAGGGTCACTCATCACACAGTGGCTGGCAATGGCACGAACGGACTTGGCTCCAGCCTCAAGCATGATGTTGGCTGCCTTGGTGATAGTACCGGCAGTATCTACGATGTCGTCCACGAGTACCACGTTCTTATCCTTCACGTCACCGATAATCTGCATGGAGGCTACCACATTAGCCTTCTCACGCGTCTTGTTGCAGAGCACCAGGGGCACACCGAGGTACTTTGAGAAGGTGCTGGCACGCTTCGAACCACCCACGTCGGGCGTGGCAATGACCAAGTCTTCGAGCTGCAGCGACTGGATGTAGGGCAAGAAGACAGCCGAAGCGTAGAGGTGGTCCACAGGAATGTCAAAGAAGCCTTGAATCTGATCTGCATGGAGGTCCATCGTAATCAGACGGTCAATGCCAGCTACACTCAGCAGGTCAGCCACCAGCTTGGCACCGATGGATACACGCGGCTTGTCCTTGCGGTCCTGACGGGCCCAGCCAAAGTAAGGAATCACAGCTACGATACTCTTGGCCGATGCACGCTTAGCGGCATCAATCATGAGCAGTAACTCCATCAGGTTGTCAGAGTTGGGGAAGGTGGATTGCACCAGGAACACATGTGCGCCACGAATAGACTCTTCGTAAGACACGGCAAACTCGCCATCAGCGAAGTGCGTGATGTTCATCTTGCCCAGCGGGCAGTTCAGACTAGCACAGATTTTCTCTGCAAGGTATCTCGAATTTGTTCCAGAGAATACCATAAAAGGTTCTTTTTCGCTCATTATATTATAAGGTTTGAAAACCGATATTTTGTTATTTTTGTTGCAAAGGTATGAATTTTATCCAATATTTTTCCTCTCTTTGCATGGAAAAATGCATAGGCAACGTTTTTTTTTGTATTTTTGCTGTATGAAAGGTGGTTTACTCTATAGAATCGTGGCTGCGGCGACCCTGCTGATTGGACTGACGGCGGCGGGCGGAGTGCTTACGGCCTGCTCGGAGATGGTGCCGCAGAGCCAGGTGGTGAAAGTGGATTCACTCAACGCCGAGGCTTACAACCAACGCTTCCGCGACCCAGCCAAGAGCAGCCTGTTGGCACGCCAGGCACTCTCCGAGGCTAGCTTCTACCGTACAGGAAGGGCAGAGGCCTGCAACAACCTGGGCATGGCGGCCTTCATGCGGATGGAGTATGGGGAGGCCCTGCGCTGCTTCGACCAAGCGGAGGCAACCACAGAACATCAGACGGAGTTGCTCATGGCCGATGTGGGACGTATGAAGCTCTGCCAACGCACGTCACGCAATAAGGAGTTCTACGACTACCGCAACCGCGCCCTTCAACGCCTTAAGCGCATCAGCGAGGAGGGAGAAGAAGGAATGTCAGCCCACGAACAGGAGCGACTACGCTCAGCCCGCTCAGAACTCTTCATCACCTCCGCCACCTACTATTACTACCTCCAGCAGCAGGAGGATGCCCGCCAATCGATGGAACTGCTGCAGAACGACCGCACACTACCGCTGGACACAGGGCAATGGCTCTACGCAGCCTACCTGGAGGGAGCAGCTGCACTGATGGAGCCCACCAACGAACACGACCGTCGGTTGCGCTGCTTTGACTTACTCTACACTACCTACCTCGAGGCTCACCAGGCACACCAACTCTACATCGAAGGTAATGCCCTGCAAGGGATGGCCAACCTGATGACCTCAGCCAAAGCCTTCGACTTCTTCTGCAACCACCGCCGCCACGAACTGACACACTGGGATATAGAGGTGGACTCGCTGCTGCCACTCTTCCTGGCACGTGAGGCACTGACCAAGTTCAAGGAGTATGGCGACCCCTACCAGGTGGCCAACGGGTACGTCACGGTGAGCCGTTACCTCAACGATCACGGATGTTACACCGAGGCACTCGATTCCCTCGGGCTAGCCCTGCAGTGGGCCAACAGCAGCTATACCTCCAAGAATCTCGAAGCAGAACGCAACTCTGTGCATCAAACAGAATGTATCACGGTACCTGAGTGCCTGCTGCGCATCGATGAGCAGCTCAGCGTGAGTCATGCCGGACTGGGCGATAAAGTGGAGAGTGACCGCTTCCGCAACCGCTACCTCGACATGATGGAACGAACGCGCCAGGACCGTGAACTGGAAAACCGCCTGGAGACGCTGGAACGCGAGTCTGCACAGCTCAACCTCTCGCTCGGTTTGCTCACAGCACTGCTGTTCACGGCGCTGCTGCTGATGTTCCTCCTTCGTCGTCACCGCCGCAGCCGTCAGCTGAGGATGCTGCTGCGCATGAGGCGACTGATAGCCCTCTGCCGCACCATCACCAGCTCCATTCCCCCCACGACCTCTACACCTCACGATGCAGAAGAGATGCTGCTGCAGGCCATAGCACTTCCCCTGCGCCCCCTTTTCGGCCAGAAGAACCCCTCGATTCGCGAGAAGCAACTCTGCTTTAGAGAACATCTGAGCGCTGAGGAGCAGGCCATGCTGAAGGTTATCAACCCCTACGTGGAGTGGGCCATCGACAACAACCAGGCCATCCTCCTGTTGGAAGAACAGCGCATCTCGCTGGAGGAGCAACGGGCCATACACGAACTGCACATTGCCGCAGGCAAGCGGCAGAATGTGGCCAAGCGGGCCTGCCTGAGCGTGGTGAACGGCATCCTGCCCTTCATTGACCGCATTCTCCACGAAGTGAACCAACTGCGCAATGAGCAGCACAACGACGACTACATCGAGCAACGCAAGCATCGCCTACACTACATCAACGAGCTTTCCACCACCATCAACGAATACAACGATATCCTAGCCTACTGGATCAAGATGCGCCAGGGCGAACTTAATCTCCATATCGAGACCTTTGCGCTCAATGAGCTCTTTCAGCTGATAGCCAAAGGGAGCCGAGCCTTCCAACTGAAACGACAGCAGCTCACAGTCTGCCCTACCCATCTGAAGGTCAAGGCCGACAAGGCGCTCACCCTCTTCATGCTCAATACGCTGACGGAGAACGCCCGCAAATACACCCCTGAGGGGGGAAGCATCCGTGTGGAAGCACGCGAAGTGGATAGCCACAACACCACCTTGATGAACGGCCATGCCGCCAGCCCTCAGTGTGTGGAGATAGCTGTGATAGATGACGGGCCAGGCCTCTCACCCGCTGATGTGCAACTTATCAACGAGAAGAAAATCTACGACCCTGCGCGCATCGGCACTAGCGGCAATTCCGAACAGGTGGAGCGCATCCAGCAGGCCAAGGGAAGCGGCTTCGGACTGATGAACTGCAAAGGGATTATCGAGAAATACCGCAAGAGCTCTGCCCTATTCAGCTGCTGTTCATTCCGCGTGGAGAGCAGGTGGGGCCAAGGATGCCGTTTTATCTTCCGCCTCCCCATGGGGATGATGTTGCTGCTGGGAGTACTGTTGACCAATACCCTGCAACTGGATGCGGCCGTGCATCCTACCGATGAGCTGCTGAACTCCACCACCCAGAGTTACGCCGAGGCCCTGCTTGACACTGCCTCGACCTACGCCGACAAGGCCTACTTCAGCAATGTGGAGGGCCGCTATACAGAGACCATACTCTATGCCGACTCGGCCATCAGCTACCTCAACCGCCATCTGGACCTCTGCCGCAAGCAGCTTCCCCTGCCCTACCGACAACTGGCACCGATGCAGCTCACGGGCGATAACGAGGCAGCCGAACTCACCTGGTGGCACACACCCTATGACAGCGACTTCCACATCATTCTCGATGTACGCAACGAAGCAGCCGTGGCTTTCCTCGCTCTCAAGCAGTGGGAGGCCTACCGCTACAACAACTTTGCTTATACCTCTTTATATAAGCTGCTCGGAGAGGATCGTTCGCTGGAGAGCTACTGCCAGACGCTACAGCGCCACACTGACCACAAGAGCGTGGCCCTGATCTGCTCTATCCTCTTACTGCTCTTCCTCATTGGCGGCTACGTGCTCGTAGCCTTCCGACGGCGGATGTTGACGCAATGGAACCTGGAGCAGGTGCTTGACATCACCCACCGCCTCTATGCCTCCACCATGCCTCAGCCAGACGAAGAACGGCTCAGAGAGCTGCCACAACAGATGATGACAGCCACCTACGATGCCTTCCGAGCCATTCTCCCACTGCACTGCATGGGCGTGGCCTACTACAACGAAAGTAACCACCGGCTGGAAGTGACGTTCCATCACGAGAGCCGCTCAGCTGCTGCTGAGGAGTTGTTGCACCGCTGTTATGAAGCGGAGGTATGCATCGAGGAGGGAGAGGAGATCGTCCTTCCTCTCCTGCTGAAACAAGGAGAACATCACCGCTGCATCGGAGCCCTTTACCTGCAGACTGATAATGATGCCAACCGCTCCACCAACCTGCTGCTGCTCCAACTCATCACTGACTATTGGAGCGTAGTACTCTACAATGCGGTGATGAAGATTTCAGGCAAGTACCGCGACATCGAGAGTGCCAGTGACGAGACACGACGGGCCTCATGGGAAGAGAACAAACTCCACGTACAGAACCTCGTGTTAGACAACTGCCTCTCCACCATCAAGCACGAAACCATCTATTACCCCAACAAAATCAAGCAGCTAGCTACGCAGCTGGAGGAGCAAACCACAGAGGAAATTGGCGAACTGATAGTCTATTACAAGGGCATCTTCACACTGCTGAACCAGTGTGCCGACAGGCAGGTAGATCGAGGAATATTCCGCCGCAGGGCCATCAGCGTACATCAGCTGGGCAATTACGCAGAGCGCTTCTACATCCGATGCACCCGCAGTATGAACCTCACCCAACCACCCAGGCCATTCGCCGTGGAGTATGTCCCCGAGACAAGCAGTGCAGAGGATCAAGTATGGGGCGATGAAGAGCTGCTCCGCTACCTCTTGGAGTGTCTGATCCGTTCGCAGTTAGCATTACCTGCCGAGGCCTTGCAAGCCCCGCTCTCCCCCGACTCCTCACATCACGCCCCTAAGGCCTGCACTGAAGCCGCCCCATTGACCCTACGCATCACCTCTGACGATAACGGCTTCATCCGCTTTACCCTCTGCGACCCACTGCACAGCTATTCCAACGAGGAGCTTAACAACTGGTTTCATCCGCAAATGAAGCAGATTTTACGCCAGGCCCATGGCAAGTGTGAAGGCACAGAGTACCTGATAGCCAAGCAGATTATCCGGCAGCATGATGAATTAGCCGGTCACCGTGGTTGCCGCATCAACGCCCTCCCCCTGCAGCCGCAAGGCATGGCCATCTACTTCACCCTGCCCCTCAAGCAAGCAAAGGAGATGAACTTGAAAAAGAATTGAATACGCGATAATAAAATAGAAATCATGAAAAAGTTTAAAGTAATCATCGTAGAAGATGTCAAACTGGAGCTGAAGGGTACCATCGGTATATTCAGCCAAGAAATACCTGAAGCGGAGGTCATCGGCACGGCCATGACCGAGGCAGAATTTTGGCCACTCCTGGAGATAGAGGTACCCCAACTGGTGCTGCTTGACCTGGGGCTGGGCGGTTCGACCACCATTGGTGTAGAGGTGTGCCGTAAGCTGAAGGCGATGTACCCCGAGGTACGCGTGCTCATCTTCACAGGTGAAGTGACCAACGAGAAACTTTGGGTGGATGTGCTCGCTGCCGGGGCTGACGGCATCATCCTCAAGACAGACGAGATGCTTACCCAGGTAGATGTGCAGGCCGTGATGGAGGGTAAACGCATGGTCTTCAACACACCCATTCTGGAGAAGATTGTGGAGCGCTTCCGCCAAGGCGTGATGAACGAAGTGCGCCGACAGGAGGCCTTGATACAATATGAGATTGATGAATACGATGAGCGCTACCTGCGCCACCTGGCTCTGGGTTACACTAAGGATATGATTGCCGGGCTCAAGGGGATGCCCTTTGGGGTGAAGTCGCTGGAGAAGCGACAGAACGACCTCATTGGCCGCCTCTTCCAACCTGAGGAGCGTAGTGGCGTCAATGCCACACGTCTGGTGGTAAAGGCGCTGGAAATCGGCATTATCCACCTCGACCAACTGGAACCCGACGATGAATAACGTCCACTCACCACGATTAGCCTATGAGACACATACAACCTCCCCATCCCGCCACGCTCTTTGCTCTCCTCACACTGATGCTCCTGCTGTTCACCTGGATGGCCGAAGCCTACGGACTACAGACAATCAACCCCTCAACCCATGAGGTGGTAGCTGTGCGAAGCGTACTCAATGCGGAAGGGATACGCTGGCTGCTACGCCATGCTGTGAGTAACCTATACGACTACTCCTCGCTGGGGCAGGTACTGCTCGGGCTCTTCTCCCTAGGCATAGCCTACCACTCGGGCCTGGTGGATGCCTTGACAGGCACACCTTGGCTTCGCCGACTGGGCCAACGGGGCACGGTGGCACTGATTATCGCACTCGGTGCCGGGAGTCACCTGTTGGGCGACGTAGGCTACCTGTTGCTCCTCCCCCTTTCTGCCTCACTCTTCCACAGTGTAGGTCTCTCCCCCGTGACTGGAGTACTCACCTCACTGGTAGCCATCGGCTGCACTGACGTCCATTACACACTCTTCCTCTCCGTTACCGGCCTACTCCTGCTCCCCCTGCTCTACGTGTTAAGCATCCGCTGGCTACTACCCTCTTCCATCCAAGCCCACTGCCCGTCTAAGTCTCTCTCAAGCGAATCCAATAGATCAGCAAAAGAAAGTATCGCTGCGACTGCCATCACATTGACACGACGCGAAAGGCGGGCATTGACCTCGGCCCTTACGGCTGGCGCACTCTATGCCTGCCTGCTCCCCTGGAGCATCTACGCCTTGGGAGACCTCTTCCTTGGCGTGGATGGCTCATTGACTCGCTCCCCCTTGATGGAGGGTATGGTGCCCATCATCTGCTTCGGACTAGCTTGGATGGGCGGAGTCTATGGCTTTGTCTCTGGACGCTACCGTTCAGATGCACAGCTCATGGAGGGTGCAGCAAGCTACCTCCCCCTGCTGTGCGACTACTTCCTCCTCCTCTTCTGCTGCGCGGAACTTTCTGCCCTCTTCTCCTATTCCAACCTAGGCCCCTACCTTGCCATCGAAGGAGCCCAATGGCTTTGCACCCTCCAACTTCCCACACCACTCCTGCTGCTGCTCTTCATCCTCTTCACCGCCCTCATCAACCTATTCATCGTGCCCACGGAGCTGAAGTGGCAACTGCTCTCCCCCTGCTTCCTCCCCCTCTTCCAGACGCTCTATGTCTGCCCTGAGGCCACCCTCAGCGCCTTCAGCATCGGCGATACCACCACCAACGTTCTCTCCCCCTTCATGCCCTATCTTCCCCTGATACTAGCGACCCTGCGCCATTACCAACCGCAAGCTACCTACACCACACTTCTCATCCACACCGGTCGCATCAGTCTCACCCTCTTCACTGTATGGATACTCCTCTATGCACTCTGGAGCGTTGTGGGTTGGCCTTTCGCCCTGTAATCCTGAGATAAAGACCAGTTGTCGTTTCTTCAAATAAGGGAACCATTCACCCATAGAAGCAGACCTATACGTCTGCTCTGAGAACTTTTTTAGAAGAAAAGGGAGCAAATATTTGGCAGTTAGGAATAAAAGCTGTACCTTTGCACCCAGTTTTTAAGGCTGGTTCCGTAGCTCAGCTGGATAGAGCAAC
>JBJEKT010000142.1:0-1965 GCA_051878775.1 Bacteroides sp.
CGCATCGGCATGAACTTCTCCTCCGAGACACGCACCATCGCCGAGTGGAAATGCCAATGAGTAAGCTATACCTATATATTATGTATCATCTGCCTGCTATGCAGCAGCTGCAGGCCGCATCCATCCGACAGTCGGCTTTCAGAAGCTGGCATATTGGTGGAAACATACCCTGATAGCGCACTGAAACTACTGAATGCCATTGACACATCCACACTTCATGCCGAAAGCGACAGAGCCAAATAAAACTTTTATTTGGCTTTTCTCTCGGTTTGCACTATCTTTAGATAAGCTAGGCTGCACCTCGGAAAAGAAAATAAAAGCAAGCTTTCATTTTGCTTTTCTCTCGGTTTGCACTATCTTTGACCCCAAAAAAGTTCATTATGGAGAAATCGAACGTACTGTTGGACTCTAAGCCCCATTTTGCCTTGCTGGACGGATTGCGGGGTGTGGCTGCCTTGTTGGTGGTGTGGTATCATGTGTTTGAAGGATTTGCCTTTGCCGAGGCGGTCAATGGGGCAGGCGAGGGGGTCATTAAGGTCATCAATCACGGCTATCTGGCTGTGGATTTCTTTTTCCTGCTCTCTGGCTTCGTGATGGGCTATGCCTATGATGAGCGGTGGGGCAAGGGCTTCACGGTGCGTGAGTTCTTCCGACGTCGTCTGATTCGCCTGCACCCGATGGTGCTGTTCGGTGCTCTTTTCGGTGCACTGGCCTTTCTGCTGGGTGGTGCGCAGCAGTGGGATGGTTCGCCCGTAGCGCTTCACTTTGTCCTGCTGGCTGTGGTGGCCGGTTGCTTCATGATTCCTGCGTTGCCGGGAGTGGGCTATGAGGTGCGTGGTAATGGGGAGATGTTTCCGCTCAACGGGCCCTCGTGGTCGCTCTTCTTCGAGTATATCGGCAACATCCTCTATGCGTTGGCCATCCGCCGTCTCGCCACGCGTTGGTTGGTGGCACTCGTGGTGCTGCTTGGCTTGCTGCTCACCGGCTTTGCGCTGACCGACCCTTCGGGCTACGGTTTCATCGGGGTGGGATGGACGCTTGATGGGGTGAACTTCGTCGGCGGATTGCTCCGTATGGCCTTTCCCTACAGCTTGGGCTTGCTGATGAGCCGTCACTTCAAGCCTTGCCGTATCAAAGGGGCTTTTCTGCTCTCCACACTGCTGCTCCTCGTGCTCTTCCACGTACCGGCTATCGCACCGGCTGGTGGAATCTGTCTCAATGGACTCTATGAGATGGGCTGCATCATCGTTGCCTTCCCCCTTATCGTCTGGCTGAGTGCCTCTGCTGCACAGGGTACGCCAAGCGAGGAGGCGCTCTACCGCGGTCTGGGGCAGCTCTCTTATCCGCTCTACCTGACTCACTACCCCATAATGTACCTCTTCTACGCCTGGCTTATTCGTGAGCAGTGCTATGGGCTGGCTGACTGCTGGCAGGTGGTTCTGCCTCTCTATGTGGGCTGTGTGCTTTTCGGCTGGCTGGTCTATCGCTATTACGAGACTCCCGTTCGCAAGCGCCTCGCTGCGCGTGGATGATTATGAGGAGACAAAATAATGCGAGCATTCTTTTGCTTTTCTCTCAGTTTGCACTATCTTTGTCGCCAAAACAGGAAGAGATGACTATAAAAGAATTTTTTTCATTTAAGCACAATGCCCTTTTGTGGGGCAACCTCATTGCCATGGTGGTGGTAGCTGTGCTGTTGGTGCTGGCTGTACTCAAGGGCCTCAACCTCTATACGCACCACGGCGAGGCGGTGAAGGTGCCTGATGTGAAGGGCCTTAGCGTGGATGATGCGGTGATGCTGATGCGGCGCATCGGTTTGGAAACCGAGGTCTCAGACTCCAATTATGTGAAGACGATGCCTGCCGGCTGTGTGCTCGATATGGTGCCCGTGGCCGGTCAGCAAGTTAAGTTGGGCCGTACCGTTTTCCTCACCATCAATACCTTCAGCATCCCGTTGAAGGAGGT
>JBJEKT010000143.1:0-5009 GCA_051878775.1 Bacteroides sp.
CCATGGAGACTTCGCTGTAGGAGTAGCCCCAGTAGCCTTCGCCCCAGTAGCTGGTATGGTCGCTGATGCCGGCGTGCGAGATGGCTGCGGCAAAGAGGTCGGTCTTGGTCTGCAGGTATTGGGTCATGAAGCCGCCGTAAGAGGCGCCGATGCAACCTATCTTCTGGGCATTGACGTAGGGATGCGCCTGGGCAAAGCGACGGGTACCCTCGATGATGTCGTCGGCCACATAGTCGCCGGCCGTATTGACGTGACGGGCAGAGAACTCCTGACCAAAGCCGGTACATCCGCTCGGCTCAATCACATAGACCACGTAGCCTAAGGCGGCATAAGCATGGTGCGGATAGCGGCTCTCGAAGGTGCGGCTCACGGGCGAGCAGCCACCGTAGTAGTTGACGATAAGCGGATATTGCTTCGATGCATCGAAATGAGGCGGTAGGTAGAAGCGACCGCAGATGGTGTCGCCACGACTGTTGACGAAGTCCCACGCCTGGCATTCACCCAGGGCGATGTCGCTCATCTGCTCCTGGAAGAGGTCACGCTGCAGGGTGCTCTTCAGGTTCTTGAGCTGTACGGTATAGAGCCGCTCGGAGTTGCTGGCACTCTCACCATAGTAGGCCATGAGGGGTGCAGCCGAAGCGAGGCTGAACTGCTTGACCAGCTCTTCGGGTACGTTGAGGCGGCTGATGCGGAGCGTCTTGCTGTCGATGCGGAAGAGGTGTACGCAGTCGCGGTCTTCGGCCATGAAGTAGATGTGTCCATCGGCCTTGTTCCATGCCACACGGCCTACACTCGGGTTGAAGTCACGCGTCAGGGGTTGCACCTGCCGGTCGGCCAGACGCATCAGGAAGAGCTGTCCGTCGGTCATGCTGGGGGTCTGTCCCTCCTTCACCTTCTTGCCAATGCCTCCCAGGCTCTCGGGCGATCCGCTAATCAGAATGCTCGTGCCATCGGGCGAGAAGCAGGCTCCACCGATGAAGCCATCGTTCTCCACCAGGAGTTCAGCCTCCAGGGTCTCTACGTTGAGGCGATAGAGGGAGGTGAGCTTGGTGGGACGGGCCGTGAGGCGACTGCTGCCGACGCTCATCAGCAGATAGCGTCCATCCTGGGAGATGTCGTTGCACCGCACGTCGCGGAAGCCGAAGGTGAGGGGCTGCATCAAGCCACTCCGCAGGTCATATTTAGCCAGCTGCGAGCGGTTGCGCCACCCGGGTTGACGGTCATCGGGATGAATCACTTCATAGACCTCCTTATTCTCTGCCGGTCCCTCTTCGTTGAGGGTGTAGAGCAGGTACTCCTCCGTGGGGGCCACGGTGAAGCGTCCTTTAGGCAGGTTATTGGCCAGAAGGGTCTCCTTGCCAGTAGCTATATCTACCTTGACAAGCTGACGTCCCTCTACCCCACCGCGGGTGAAGTAGTAGGCCACCGAACGAGGCATCCATTGGATGGGTTCACTCCGTTGGGCCACGATGCGTCCCGTGGAGAGCTCCTTGATGCCGGTGATGCGTTCACTCTTGCCACCCTCCTTACGCAGGTTGAAGGTAGTCATCAGGTAGCGTCCATCCGGTGAGAGCGAGGTGCCGCCAAAGCGGGTGCCGTAGAGCACGTCATCGAGGGTGAACATCCGCTGCCCGTCGCTCCGCAGGGTAATCAGCTCCTTGCGTTCCGTCTCGACGCTGACGGTAGGCGCTTCGCTCACCTCGGGCGTGGAGAGGTATTTCACCACCACTTCGTGGGTGGCGGGATTAAGCTTCAAGGTGCCTCCCTTCTGCTGCTGGCCATCCACGTAGAGGCGATAATGCTTGGTGCCCTCTACCTTCAGCTTCACCTCGGCATAGCGGCGGTTCTCGATGACGAACGAGGCCAGATGGAGCGCATAGCCATCGCCCGTGGTGGCCGGCAGGGAGCGGCACACCTCACCACTTTGCTGCAGCGAGGCCAACGAGAGGGGGGTATCGAGCAGCTGGGCTGCATCGAGCGGTTGCTGCTTGACGTTCACGCTATCCACCGCATAGGGTTTCAGTAGCTGAAAGGGGCCCGCATGGCGGAACGAGGTGACGGGCAGTTTGTCTGCCCAAACGGTAGCGCTCACCAGCAGAGCCGCAGCGCCCAGGAGTAATCGGAATCTTCTCATAGTCATTACTTTTTGTCTGTTAATAGGGTTCAACGTGGGGAGATTTCCTCCCTTATCGGTTGAATATCGGCAAAAGTAGTGATTATCCTCCATTTAGCCAAATGAGAGTTGAATTATTTAACGTCCGTTCTACGAAAAGGCTGATTATTTGACCACATGTAATTTAGAGAAAGATTAGAGCTTGATTATTCATCCTGTTTATATGGATATTGTTCTGGTTAAATAGTAGATAAACAAGGTGGTCGCACGACGTCGGTCAATCGACTGACTCAGGTCAATCAATCGCTTGACCCGGGTCAATCACTTGGACGACCTACGTGCGACCACCTTTAGAAGCCTTATCCTTGGTTACGCAGATTAGATATGATGTGTCCATCAAACAGGTTAATCACCCGATGGGCATACTGTGCGTCGCGCTCAGAGTGCGTGACCATCACGATGGTAGTGCCTTCGCGGTTGAGCTCGGTGAGCAGGTTCATCACCTCGATGCCGTTCTTGGAGTCGAGGTTACCGGTAGGCTCGTCGGCCAGGATGAGCTTGGGATGGGTGATGAGGGCACGAGCAATGGCCACGCGTTGCTGCTGTCCGCCAGAGAGTTGCTGCGGGAAGTGCTGTGCGCGGTGGCTGATGTTCATGCGATGGAGCATCTGCTTGACGCGCTCCTTGCGCTCGGAGGCCTTCACGCCCAGGTAGGTCAAGGGCAACGCTACATTCTCGGCCACGTTGAGCTCGTCAATCAGGTTGAAGCTCTGGAAGACGAAGCCCAACTGACCTTTGCGCAGGCGGGTGCGTTCCTTCTCCTTCAGCTGGCCTACCTCCTGTCCAAAGAGCCGGTAGCTGCCCGAGGTGGGGTTGTCGAGCAGCCCTAAGATGTTGAGTAACGTCGATTTGCCGCAGCCCGAAGGCCCCATCACGGCTACAAACTCGCCCTCCTTCACTTCCAGGTTCACCTGTTCGAGGGCGACGGTCTCCACCTCAGAGGTACGGAAGACCTTGCTGATATCAGTAAGTTGAATCATTTTTTTCAATTTAAAATTTAAAATTAAAAATTTAAAACGAGAGGTATATCACTAAACACTAATCACTCCCCTCTATCCCGTATCTATTCGGCCTTCAGGCTGAGGACGGGATTTTCGTTGGCTATGCCCCAGGCTTTGGTCACCACGCAGGCCACGATGACCAGCAGCACCACGAAGGCAGAGAGCAGATAGACCGCCCCAGACAGGGGTATCTCCACCTGGAACCGCTCCAGCCACAGCCGCCCTACATACCACGAGGCAGCACTTCCCAGTGCCACGGCAGGCAGAGCCACCACCAGGACGTCACGCGTCAAGAGGCGCAGGATGCCCGAAGCCTCAGCACCATTCACCTTGCGGATGGCTATCTCCTTGCTGCGGCGATGCACCTCGTCGGCCGTATAGCCTATCAAGCCCATCAGCATCACGAAGAGCATACAGACCGAAGCCACTAAGGCGGCATTACGGAAGATACGCTCGGAGTCGTAGTGGCGGGCGTTCATCTCTTCCACCCCCTTGAACTCGATGACGCGCGTGGGGAAGGCCTCGGCTACGGCCTTGTTGAGCTGCTGAAGGTTATCCTTGAAAGGCTCCTTGAGGCGCAGGTGGAGGTAGCCGTAGAAGGCGGGATTGTAGAGGGCGGCAAAGGGTGCGGGCTCATCGTAGAAGTCGCCGATGCGGAAGTCGTAGAGCTGACCCGTCACCTTGAAGCGGCCTCCCTCCACGTTGACGGTACGTCCCAGGACCTCGTTGCCCCAGTTCATCCGCTCGGCAAAGGTCTCGTTGACGATGATTTCATCGTCCTTTTGGGCCATGCGTCCCTGCTTGAAGCGGAAGCCCATCAATTCGATATAGTCCTCGCGCATGAAGTAGCAGAAGCGGGCGGTAAAGAGCGACTGGCCGTTGTCAGCCTGAATCATCGTACCGCTGTAGCCGAAGGGAGGGGTGCTGTTGGCGCTGCTCACCTCCTCCACGTAGGGCAGTCCCTTGAAGAACTGGTAGGCGGCCTCTCGCTCCTGGTAGCTGAAGGTGGCGTAACCTAAGGCCAACCGCTCGGGACGATAACCTAAGTCGCGGCTCAGCACGTAGTCATACTGTACCGTCACGACGCACATCACGCCGCACAGGAAGGCCACACCAGCAAACTGCACGAAGAGCAATGGCCGCTTCCACCCCTTCTTGCCCTCCACGTAGCGGCGGAACACTTGCGTGACGGGTATCTGCGCGAAGAGCCGTCCGGGCAGTACGCTGCCCACCACGAAGAGGAAGCCTACGACCAAGGCAGGCACCCAGAGCCGCTCGGGGGCAAAGAGCAGGTGGAGCGGAGCAGAGGTGACATCCTCCACAAAGTCGCTGAAGAGGTAGAGCAGCAGGCACATAACCCCTAAGGCAGCCAGCAGGATAAGGAGCGTCTCCAGAAGGAACATCCCCATGATGCCCCCGGCCGAGGCACCGCTGCACTTATGTACGCCGATAGCCTTGGCCCTGCGGCTGAGCGAGGCGATGGAGACAAGCACGTAGTTGAGCGTGGCAATCAGCAGGATGGCCAACCCGAGTACGAACATCACCTGGGTCATCATCTGCACCCCATCGGTCTGACGGTAGGTTTCGGTCAGCGGGGCGAGGAAGGCGGTATAGCCATACTGCTTGCGGTCCTCGTCGCTACGGTACTTGTTTATCATAGCGTCCATGCGGCGGTTGACCTCCTCCATCTTCGCCCCAGGGCGCAAGCGCACGTACTGAAGCCAGCTGTCGCCTCCCTGCCAGGAGTAGTTGAAGCGCTCTTCGGCAAAGAGCGTGGCCATGGAATAGACCACATCGGGATGGATGGTGGTGTTAGCAGGCACATCCTCGAAGAC
>JBJEKT010000143.1:5109-8432 GCA_051878775.1 Bacteroides sp.
AGCGTGGTGGCCGCCTCCACCTCCTTGGGGAAGTTCTCCATGATGGCTCCGGCCACGGGGCCACAGTTCCGACGTTGCTTGTCGTACTGCTTGCCGTTGACGGTAAAGATGGACCACACCTGACAGATACGGTCGGCCTCGCGGAAGCAAGTATCAAAACTCCGCTCATAAGCCACACGGCTGAAGAGCAGAATGCTGATGGTGAGGCCCAACCCCAAGGAGAGCACCTTGATGACGTTGCCCCCACGCCCATGCAGCAAGGTCTGAATGACGTAATAAAGCTGTTTCATAACATTTCAATTTATAATCTATTATGCGTTCAATTTGCGTTATTCTTCTGTTCGAACGACGATATCATACTGTTCGGACGGCATTCGTGTACTGTTCGGATGGTATCCTTGTTCAGCTGCAAAGGTAGATCGAGGCAGGGTAGCGACCAAAGGATGCGTGCGCTTTGAGGAAAAATCGTCTAAGAATTGGACACTCCTGTCTAAGTTTTAGACAAACCCTTTGGATTATTCGCAGGAATAAGGTTACTTTGCGCCACAACAGATACGAAATAACGAATAAACGTATGACGAACAAACGAGGAAACATCATCGTGGTGGATGACAACCCAGGGGTGCTGATGGCCCTACAACTGCTGCTGAAGCCAATATATAATAAGGTAAAGCTGCTGGCCAGACCCGACCTGCTGCCTGCTACCCTCGAAAAGGAGGAGTGGGAGGTGGTATTGCTTGACATGAACTTCAGCTCTGGCCTCAACACGGGCCAGGAGGGCATCTACTGGCTCCACCAAGTAAAGCGCCTCGCCCCTACCCTGCCCGTGGTGCTCATCACAGCCTTTGCCGACATCGCCCTGGCCGTGAAGGGCATGAAGGAGGGAGCAGCCGACTTTGTCGTCAAGCCGTGGGATAACCACCAGCTGGTCGCCACCCTCCGCCGAGCCGCCGATTTCCCCACCCTAAGCCACCGCCCATACCCCGATGAGCAGCCCGATGCATCCTACGCCGAAGAGCCCACTCGCCCACCCCAGCTTTTCTCGTCATCCGCATCAACTACGCCACAGCCCACATCAGCTACAGCACAGCCCACATCGAACACAGAGCCCCTTACGCTCGAAGCGATGGAAGAGCAGATGGTGCGTCAGGCCATCACCCAAAGCCAAGGCAACCTCTCCGCCGCCGCCCAGAAGCTGGGCATCTCCCGCCAGACGCTCTACAACAAAATGAAGAAATACGGAGTTTGAGCTACAAGCTCTTTATGAGCTACGAGCTACAAGCTACAAGTAATAGCAGGGCTATAAGACACAGGACAGGAACCTAATCATTAATCACTAATCACTAAAAAAATATGCTCCTCCCCCGACTGATACTACTGCTCCTCACCTCCCTCTCCAGCGGCCTGCTTTGGGCCGTCTGGCTGATTCATGCTTCCGGCGTTAGCAGCAAGCCCTGGGCGCTCATCCTCGCCACAGGCACTTCGCTACTGCTGCCCCTGATGGTGGTGTGGCACGTGCGTGACTACCGGCGGCATACGCGCAAGCTCCTCTTCCTGCTCGAAGCCATTGAGAACAACGACACCAGCATCCGCTTCACCGAACCAGGCCGACACGACAAAGAGCCCGAACATTCGGTCAACGAAGCCCTCAACCACCTGGCTACGATGCTCCACCGCATCAAGCAGCAGACCGCACAGCAGGAGAAGTACTACGAGCTCATCCTGGAGTGTGCCGGCAGCGGCATCCTCGTCATCAACCGGCGGGGCGATATCTGCCAGAAGAACAGCGAAGCCCTCCGGCTGCTCAGTATGGAGGTACTGACCCATCTCGACCAACTGAACCGCATCTCTCCATCCCTCAGCCAGCAGCTACACAACTGCTGCGGAGGTGACACACTCCAAGCCAGCTACAGCAACCGTCAAGGTGAGGTGACCCTCGCCATCCACGTGCGGCAAATCATCCTGGGCGAAGAGGAACTACGCATCATCGCCCTCAACGACATCCGCAACGAGCTCGACCAGCAGGAGCTCGACGCCTGGGTGCGGCTGACGCGCGTCCTCATCCACGAAATCATGAACGCCATCACCCCCATCACCTCCATCAGCGACACCCTACTCCAGCTGAGCCATCACGACGACATGCCGGCCGACGGTTCCTCGACGCACAGTAGTAGCTCCTCACCCCTGCCCGACGAGGTGAAGCAAGGCCTGCAGACCATCAGCCATACGGGGGAATCACTGATGCACTTCGTGGAGAGCTACCGCCGCTTCACCTCGCTGCCTACCCCCTCTCCCGAAGTCTTCGGCCTGCAGGAGTTCCTCCAGCGCATGGTCCACCTGGCCCGCCACCAGTATGCCGCCGAGGAGATTCAATTCCTTGTCGAAGTACAGCCCGACGACCTGCTGCTCTATGCTGACGAGAAGCTCATCAGCCAGGTGCTGACTAACCTGCTGAAGAACGCCATCCAGGCCATCGGGGAGCAGAGAGCCTCAGCCGATACTCCATCCACTCAACCCATGGAGCAATACACCGGCGAAATCCGCATCCGCGCCTACAGCAACGAGGCAGAAACCGTGGTCATCGAGGTGAGTAACAGCGGCCCGCAGATTCCTGCCGAGACCGCCGCCCACATCTTCATCCCCTTCTTCAGTACCAAGCCGCAAGGGAGCGGCATCGGCCTGAGCATCTCGCGCCAAATCATGCGCCTCAGTGGGGGACATTTGCGCCTTCTGCCCGGCACTCCCACCACTTTTCAGCTCACTTTCGACTAAAAAAGGCCTCCCTGCGTGTGACTTTGCCAAAAAATCAACGACATATAGCATGAAATTCAAAGCAAAGAGCTATCTTTGTCAACGCGAAAAGCGTATTATAATAAGGAAGAAAGAATCAAAACAATAAATAAACGTATGAAAGATTTTCTGAAATTCACACTCGCCACGATAGTAGGTCTCTTAGTAACCTCCGTCGTGATGTTCTTTATCAGTATGCTGGTGATTTTCGGCATGGCCTCATCGTCGGAATCGGAGACGCAAGTTGAAGACAACTCCGTGATGACGCTCAACCTCAACGGCATAGTCAACGAGCGCAGCAGCGCCAGCACCCCCTTCGACTTTCTGCTCTCACAGGCCGATATGCAGAGCTACGGCCTGGACGACATCCTGGCCTCTATCAAGAAGGCCAAGGAGAACAACAAGATCAAAGGTATCTACCTGCAATGCAGCGCCGTGGGCACCGGATGGGCCTCCATGCAAGCCATCCGCGATGCATTGGTTGACTTCAAGGAGTCGGGTAAGTTTATCGTGGCCTATGCCGACAACTACAT
>JBJEKT010000144.1:0-8394 GCA_051878775.1 Bacteroides sp.
AGAATAAAATCTCCGTTAGCCGTGAATGTCTCCTCACTCTTCTCTTCGTAGAATCCCTTGCTGGTATTTCCCCAATCACGGGTTGCGTTGATGCTGAGTGGAGCACGCCGCTGTGTAGCATTAATGATATTGTCAAAGCCACCGCGGAGCATCGCCTTCATCCAAGGAGTGACCTCATAGGTCAAGTTCAACATACCATTATACTTCGAATTATCACGGCGGTTTATCTTTTCATAAGCCATCAGATAGGGATTATCATACCAGGAATCGCGCATCCAATTTTGCTTTTCATCCTCCACGACCCAGTAGTTGCGATAATCACGCAAGTCATACTCAGGTCCTGTCCATACCAGCAGGTTGTAAATATAGCCCTGATCGTCATAGCCTGTACCCGAAGTCTGTGGTGCTACCATCTTGTTGAAGCCCAACGTCCCTTCAATCTTCACTTTATCACCCAACTTCATCTCTCCACCAAGGCTATAGGTAAACTGTTGCGCACGAGTATTCGGATACTGTCCCTTGTTATACAAATAAGAGATAGAAGAGCGGAAGCTACCATTATCACCTTGCTGTGTCACACTGATGCTGGTATTGCTGATCATACTGAACTCGGTAAAGTTCTTGAAATTATCCTTTCCAGCAGAAACCAAAGGCATTTCGCGCCATTCGTGAGTCTGAGGATCATATTGTACTGCCGTACGACCAATATCCAGTTTGTCACCCCAGACCTCATCATCGACATTGTATTTACCCGCATATCCCGAACTGTAAGAAGTCTGCACTTCAGGCAGAGCCAACGTACCGGCATTGATCATATTACTACTGTTGACCGTGACATGAAAGCCCTTCTCCCCACCTTTCTTTGTAGTAACCATGATGACACCACTGCCACCACGAGAACCATACAGTGCAGAAGCTGTGGCCCCCTTCAGTACGTTGATGCTCTCAATATCATCTTGATTGATGTCTGCGATTGAAAGATTCGTGGGGACACCGTCCAACACCAACAGGGGCGTTTCACCACGCAATGACATAGTCGGTGTTTCATTAAACTCCGTTGAGTTGAATACGGTGAGACCTGAAATGCGTCCGGTCAGGCTGGTCGCGACATTAGTACCTTTCACTTTCTCAAAGAGTGAGCCTGAGACTTTTTGTGTTGCATATCCAAGGGCTTTCTCTGATCGCTTCATACCCAGTGCTGTAACCACCACCTCTTCCAGAGCTTCCTGATCGGGTATCATGCGGACCTCTTTACACTTCGACAAGCCCAATGTCAAGCGCTTGTACCCAATATATGAGAAGGTAACCGTACCTTCTGCCTTGAGTGTAAACCGACCGTCCATATCCGTGACTGTGCCGTTTTGCTTGCTTTTGACATTCACACCGATTAACGGTTCACCCTGCTCGTCAAGCACACGCCCCGACACGACTCTCACTTCCTCAGATACCTTAGCAACAATCATGACCTGCCTGCCTGAAATTTCATAGCTTAATGGAAGAGCTTGCAACAGACTATCCATCACTTGTTCAATCGTAGCATTCTGTAAATTGACACTCACTTTTTCCTCAAGTCCAGGCAACTTACTGTTATATACAAACACATAGGACGTTTGCTGTTCGATCTCCTTCAGCACCTGATGCAACGTACGTTCCTTCACTGCAAGGGTGATACCTTTCTGTTGATCTACAGTCAACTCGATACGTTGGGCTGCATACAGAGAAGCAGGTTGTAAAAAAGCAAACAATCCTATAAATAAACTTAATAAAACAGAGTACGTATGCAAAGAAATAGTATCTTTACACTTAATTTGATGGTTTTTCATTGAATAATTGGATTTTGTGATTCATTGATATATTTGTTTCTCAAATTCCTCAGGCGGAAAGCACTTGCACTGTTTTCCGCCTTTTCCTTATCTACCTCAGGGGTACACAAAGGTTTGTACAGCGTTTTCTTCTTTATTCGATATGTTTCATAGGCATTCAATATTTTAGTTAAAAAATCAATGGATATTATTATTCATTTAATGTAATCGTAAACTCACCGTTACGTTTCCCAATACGTATAGGTGCGATGTAGGATAATCGGGTTAACAAAACTTCAATAGGCACATTGACATCAAGAATCCCTTCCAGATGGATGTTTTGGAATGCTGTGATATCGTACGACAGGTTGATATGGTATAATTGTTCAACTTTCATTAGCAATTCAGAGAGGCTCATACCGTCTAATGGAAGCAAGTCTTCTTTCCATGCGAGGACTGATTCTTGTTCGAAGTAACTGACAGAAGCCCTGCGTAGCTGTGAATCATATACAAATGAGTGGCCAGGCTGAAGTCTGACGGTTTTTCCATGAACCGGAGTCACTTCAACTACCCCCTTTACCAAATGGACACATTGACGAGAAGCATTCTCCTGTGCCTGAACCAAAAACTCTGTACCTAAGACCTGGATAGTCAAATCGCCAGCTTTCGTAAGAAATGGATGATAAGGATTAGAGGATATACAAAAATAGGCCTCACCTTCCAAAAACAGTTTACGGTCATTCTGATCCTTACCAAACGAGGCCAAAGACCCTCCACGAAGTGTCACTACAGACCCATCATCCAAAAACAATTTTGCCTTACTACATGGAGGTACAGCCAAATGCATCAACTCATTGAGAGGACGCTGCAAACGAACCACACTACCCTGCTGCCAAATCTCAATCTGCTGGCCATTTTCGAGACAATGTACTTCGGAATTAGTTTCCATCTCTATAGGATGCCCCTGCAGATATAACGTTGTACTGGTCAACGTAGCTGGATCTATACCATCCAACGAGTGCCGAACAAAACTCACCCAAGCCCAAGAGAGAAGGGCTATCACCACAACCGCGGCAACCATAGGCCACAGGTACGGAACCCACCGGCGCTGCCTTAGCAGTTTCTTACGAGCTATAAATCGTGTTCTCAGCTCCTCACGCTCCTCACTACTCAGAAACGGTTCTTTGCGTCTGATGCCTTTGGCCATCCATTGAATATCTTCATTATTAATCATGCCGATAAATTGAGTTATCTTTGTATTATAGAGAGAGAAAAGGTAATAGGTGTACTCACTATCTTTATAATTATTTCACTAGTGTCTCTTAAAATTCCTGAAATTTTAAATTAATATTCTCATGCATAATGGTTTACCCTAATTATACTCTGTCCGGGTTTTGAAATGCTTACTTTTGCATCCGATTCAAGCTTGGAGCAGACATGCATATAGAGACATTCGTTTTTGCACTGATAATACAGTTTCTCCCTCAGAGGCAGTTCAGGCGGATACTCGCCAGGTACAACGACAGAACTCAAGGTTGGGCGATGTCTCACTGGAACCATTCGCTGGTTCTGATGTTCGGTCAGCTCATTGGGTGTGGGAGCCTGAGGGAACTCACAGATATTACAATCGCACATGGCAAGAATTCCAAGCACCTTGGTTTTGCCACCAGCCTATCAATAGACAGATGCTGTCCAAGGCCAATGCCCTCAGAAACCATCATATCTTTGAGGAGTTCGCTTTCCACATGGTGGCTATTGCCCAATCCAAACGCATCACGAAGGAGTTCGAGCTGCATGGAAGGTTCTATGCCATTGACTCTACGACTATTGACCTCTGCATGTCCGTATTCAGATGGGCAGAGTTCAGAAGCACGAAGTCGGGCGTCAGGATCCATACTCAGATTGACATCATCACGGAGATTCTCAAGGAGGAAGTCAAGCCGAATGATAGACAGCTCTATTTTGACTTTGATTCCGATTAACATAGATTAAGAGACACTAGTGTAATTATTTCGTAAAATTGAGTACAATGCACCTGATTTCCTTCTCATATATATATATAACTTAAAAATCACTCATATGATAAAAAAAGTACTATTTACAACGTCGTTGCTTGGCATTTCAGCGACATTATCTGCACAGCAAGAAGATGGGCCCCAACTGGTTATCCGCGCAGATGACATGGGGGCATTCCACTCTACCAATATGGCTTGTATGGAAAGTGCACTGAAAGGGATTGTACAAAGTGTAGAAGTGATGCCTGTAGCTTCGTGGTACCCTGAGGCAGTCAAAATGCTACAAGCTAATCCAACAATCGATGTAGGACTGCATTTGACCTTCACCAGTGAATGGGAGAACGTCAAATGGCGCCCATTGACCGCCTGCAAAGGGCTCACCGATGAACACGGCTATTTTTTTCCCATGATGAAACCACATGTGGCATACCCAGGGCAGTCCGTCATGGAGAATCAGAATTTATGGGACTTGGAAATGATTGAACGCGAGGCCAGAGCTCAAATTGAGATGACATTACACGATCTGCCCCAATTGAGCCACATCACCGGACACATGGGAGCTACTGGTTTCACACCAGAAGTGTTTGAGTTAATGCAGCGTCTCAGCAAGGAGTATCACCTTCCTATAGTCAGCAGCAACAATACAAATGTCCCTTATGCGCCTTTCAGATTCATCACTTATAATGGATCCAGTCATACACCAGAAGAGAAAATAGAAAGTTTCATCCGTACTATAAAAGAGCTTCCTGATAATGGCAACTATATTTTTGTAGATCATCCTACGCTACCCTCAGCTGAGGTTGAAAGTGTTTTCCATATCGGTTATGAACAGGTAGCTTTCGATCGTGAAGGCGTATGGCGCCTATTTATTGATGAGAAGGTTAAACAGGCTATAGCCGAACGCCATATACGTCTTATCAATTACAACGAACTGACCAACTCCCTACCAAGGGGTAATGCATCATCAAAAATGGATAAGGCCTTCTCTGATTACCTGAGCGCTATCAAGACAAACAATCAAGAGATCCATAGTGTCATGATTCTCCAACATGGCAAGGTCATTAAAGAGCAGTGGTTTGACGGCCATTCCAATCGTACGCCTCATGTCCTGAATTCGGTAAGTAAGACCTTCACAGCAACAGCCATAGGCTTCGCTGTACAGGAAAATAAGCTCAAAATCAACGACAAAGTGGTATCTTTCTTCCCTAAACAACTTGAGGGATTAAAACTTACCGATGAACAGCGCGATATGGAGGTAAGACATCTGCTCACCATGTCATCCGGACATGATATCGACCCTACAAAGCAAGTCAAATCTGAGTATGATTCATGTCGGATTCGTGGATTCTTCTCTATTCCTCTTTCACACAAGCCTGGCACCTTCTTTGTCTATAACAATCAGTGCAGCTACCTGCTTTCTGCCATCATCCAACAAGTTACCGGGGAGGATCTGCTATCATACCTCTATCCCCGGCTTCTCCGTCCTTTAGGTATCACTGGTGCAACGTGGAGGAAATCGGCTGAGGGCTTCTGCTTAGGAAGTGGTGGCCTGCAACTCAAGACTGAGGACTTGGCCAAAATGGGGCAACTATTGCTTCAGAAGGGTCAGTGGAATGGTGAACAGCTGATTTCAAGAGAGTGGGTTGAAGAAGCCTCTTCTAAGCATATCGCCTCTTTGCCTGCCGGAGTACGGAGAGAGGAACTAACTATTAAGCCCAACAACAGCGACTGGCTGCAAGGTTACGGATATCAAATGTGGCGCTGCCGACATCACGGCTTCAGAGCAGATGGCGCACACGGACAATTCATTCTCGTATTACCTGAGAAAGATGCTGTCATTGCAGTCACGGCTCATACGGATGATATGCAGGCTGAATTAAACCTGATTTGGAAGTATCTTTGGAGAGCGCTATAAGACGTTTCCCCACACAAATCGAAATAAGGGCCATCGGGAATTGCTTCCTGATGGCCCTTTTCTTATATGGTATCTACGCGTAGCACTGGATTACATGAACCAGCGTACGTAGCAGAAGTCCTGACGGTGGGGCAGATCGGCATTCTTGGGGAACATGCGGTAGCAAACCTTGAAGCTGCCGGCGTTCTCCAGCTCGTGCTTGGCCTGGAAGGTGTAGAGGGTTCCCTCCTTCTTCACTACCTCAAACGGATCTACTGAGTAGATGTGCTGCTTGCCATCAGCACCGGTGTAAATGGTAACGAGCTCAATGCCTATGGCATCATTCAAGCCCTTCTCATCCACCACGTAGGTGATGGTATACTGCTTACCGCTCTCGATAGAACCCTTATGCAACTCTTCGCACTTCTCGCTCTTCACAATCTCAATCTCATCCCACTTGGCAGCTACCTCTTCCTTCCAAGCTGCAATCTCCTTAGCCTTAGCGTTGTCATCGGCAGAGAGCATCTTGAAGCGCTTAGCCTCCTTGTTGTAGAACTTCTCGAAGTAGTCATCAAGCTGACGCTTCATCGTATAGTGGGGTGCAATCTGTGCAATAGAGTTCTTGATAGTACGAATCCATCCCTCTGAGTAGCCCTTCTTGTTGCGAGCATAGTACAAGGGGAGAATCTCCTGCTCCAGGATGCTGTAGATGGTGGCAGCATCGAGCTGATCCTGGTGCTCCTGGTTCTGGTAAGTGCGCTTCTCAGTCAGTGCCCAACCAGCACCTTCGCGGTAACCTTCCAGCCACCAGCCGTCGAGTACAGAGAAGTTGACTACGCCGTTCATCAAGGCCTTTTCGCCTGACGTACCAGATGCCTCCAGAGGACGCGTCGGGGTGTTCAGCCAGATATCTACACCCGATACGAGGCGACGAGCCAGCTGCATGTCGTAGTTCTCCAGGAAGATGATCTTGCCGAGGAACTCCGGACGACGAGAGATTTCGATGATCTTCTTGATCAGGCCCTGACCAGCACCATCGTGGGGGTGAGCCTTACCCGTGAAGAGGAACTGTACGGGATAGTCGGGGTTGTTGACAATCTTAGCCAGACGCTCCAGGTCGGTGAAGAGCAGGTGAGCACGCTTGTAAGTAGCGAAGCGACGGCCGAAACCGATGAGCAGGGCGTTGGGGTTGATCTTGTCAAGCAGAGCCACGATGCGCGAGGGGTCACCCTGGTTCTTCAGCCAAGTCTCACGATACTGCTTGCGCACGTAGTCGATGAGCTTGTTCTTCAGGCCCATGCGGGTCTTCCAGATCTCTTCATCGGGCACATTGTAGATGGCTTCCCAGATCTTCTGGTTCGACTGGTCGTACCAGAAGTTTTCGTCGAAGTGAGCAGCATAGAGCTGTTTCCACTCGGTAGCGCTCCATGTGGGGAAGTGTACACCGTTGGTGACATAACCCACGTGGTTCTCTTCGGGGAAGTAGCCCTTCCAGATGGGGGCAAACATCTCCTGAGACACCTTACCATGAAGCCAGCTTACACCGTTCACCTCCTGCGAGGTGTTGCAAGCGAATACTGACATGCAGAAGCGCTCACCCTTATCACCCGGGTTGTTGCGGCCCATGTCCATCAGCTCGTCCCAGGTGATACCCATACGCTGGGGGTAGCCACCCATGTACTTGCCGAACAGGCCCTCATCGAAGTAGTCGTGACCTGCGGGCACAGGGGTGTGTACGGTGTAGAGTGAAGAGGCGCGTACCAGCTCGATAGCCTGGTTGAAGGTGAGACCACTCTCCACGTAGTCGCAAATGCGCTGTACGTTGATCAGGGCTGCGTGACCCTCGTTGCAGTGATATACATCCTTCTTGATGCCCAGCTTCTTGAGCGTCAGCATACCACCGATACCGAGCAGAATCTCCTGCTTCAGACGGTTCTCCCAGTCGCCACCATAGAGCTTGTGGGTAATCTGACGGTCAAACTCGCTGTTCATCTCGTTGTCCGTATCCAGCAGGTAGAGCGCAATACGGCCCACATTCACACGCCATACGTAAGCGTGTACATAGTAATCCAGGTAGGGCACGTCAACTACCACGTGATTGCCATTCTCATCGAGCACGGCATCCAGAGGGAGCTGACCGAAGTTCTGAGCCTCGTAGTTGGCCTGCTGCTGACCATCCATCGAGAGGGTCTGCGTGAAGTAGCCATAGCGATAGAGGAAGCCTACAGCACACATGTCAACGTTGCTGTCCGAAGCCTCTTTCAGGTAGTCACCAGCCAATACGCCCAGACCACCTGAGTATATCTTAAGTACATGGTTCAAACCATATTCCATACTAAAGTAAGCAACAGAAGGACGCTTCTTATCGGGTTCTACATCCATGTAGGTGCGGAACTTGGAATAGACGTCTTCCATACGACGCAGGATTACCTTGTCGTTAGCCAATTCTTCCAGCTTAGCATAGCTCATACGTTCCAGCAGCAGGACAGGGTTCTGGCCTACTTCTTTCCACAGAACGGGATCAAGGTCACGGAACAATTCGGTGGCTTCGTAGTTCCACGACCACCAGATGTTGCGTGCGAGTTCAGACAATTTCTCCAATTCAGCAGGAACGCGTGAGCGTACGTTCACGTCTTTCCAATTGGGAGTGTTTACATTACTAACTTTAATCTTCATATTATAT
>JBJEKT010000145.1:0-1940 GCA_051878775.1 Bacteroides sp.
GGCTCAGAAGGTTAACTTCGTCTTCCAGTGGCTCTTTGGGTTCCAGGATCCTCACTTGATTGCTTTCCCCATCACGGCACTGGGTGCTGTAGGTGCTGCACTGAGTTTGATTCCTAATTTCGTTGCCAATGGTTGGGTGGATGGCAATGCCATTGCCGTTTGCACCGCTATCGGTATGTGTTGGTCGGGCTTCCTGAGCACACACACCGCTATGCTCGATTCACTGGGTTTCCGCCAACTGACTCCTAAGGCTTTCCTGGCTCATACCATTGGTGGTATCGTGGCCGCACTGACTGCTCACTGGGCCTATCTGCTCTACGAGCTCGTGGCATTGTAATACAGTCTCAATAGGATAATCAGAACACAAAGTAGTATAAAAAAGGAAGCAGGAAGAATGCCCCACATGAGGGCCTTTCTTCCTGCTTCCTTTATATTATATATAGTTATTATATATAAAGGTAAGAACAGTTCCAAATGTTTCCTTTTACCTTTTACCTTTTTTTAGTTCTTAGTTTTTAGTTTTCTCGGTTTATTCCTCGCGTTTGGCTCGTTTACGCTCCAGTTCGTCGAGGATTACCTTGCGCATACGCATCGATTTGGGCGTTACCTCCACGTATTCATCAGCCTTGATGTACTCCAGTGCCTCTTCGAGCGAGAACTGTACGGGAGGAATCAGACGGGCCTTTTCATCGCTGCCGCTGGCACGCATGTTGGTGAGTTTCTTCGACTTGGTGACGTTGATTACCAGGTCATTGTCGTGCGAGTGCTCACCCACTACCTGTCCGGCATACACCTCCTCCTGCGGGAAGATGAAGAACTTGCCGCGGTCTTGCAGTTTATCGATGGCATAGGCAAAGGCAGTACCGCTCTCCATGGCTATCATCGAGCCGTTGGTGCGGCGCTCTATCTCCCCCTTGTAGGGTTGGTACTCCTTGAAGCGGTGAGCCATGATGGCTTCGCCGGTGCTGGCCGTCAGCACGTTGGTACGCAGACCGATGATGCCGCGTGAGGGCATGTTGAACTCCAGGTTCACGCGGTCGCCGCCGGCAGTCTCCATCTTCACCATCTCACCCTTGCGGCGGGTCACCATATCGATGATTTTGCTGGCAAACTCCTCGGGTACGTTGACTGTGAGCTCTTCGATGGGCTCGCAGCGTACGCCGTCTATCTCCTTGAAGATGACCTGCGGTTGGCCTACCTGCAGTTCGTAGCCCTCGCGACGCATGGTCTCGATAAGTACCGAGAGGTGGAGCACACCACGTCCGCTTACTACCCACTTGCCATCCTCCTCACCACGGGTCACGCGCAGTGCCAGGTTCTTGTCGAGCTCGCGCATCAGTCGGTCGTGGATGTGGCGTGAGGTGACGTACTTACCCTCCTTGCCGAAGAAGGGGGAGTCGTTGATAGTGAAGAGCATACTCATCGTGGGTTCGTCAATGGCGATGGGGGGCAGCGCTTCGGGATTCTCAAAGTCGCATACCGTATCGCCGATTTCAAAGTTCTCGATGCCCACCAGGGCGCAGATATCGCCCGATGACACTTCGCTGACGCGCTGGCGACCCATCCCCTCAAAGGTGTGGAGCTCCTTGATTTTGGTCTTCACGATGGAGCCGTCGCGCTTGGCCAGGGAGACGTTCATGCCCTCTTTGAGCGTGCCTCGGTGTACGCGGCCCACGGCGATACGACCCGTATAGGATGAATAGTCGAGCGAGGTGATCAGCATCTGCGGGGTGCCTTCCAGCTGCTCGGGGGCAGGTATGTTGTCGATGATGCAATCCAGCAGGGCCGTGATGTCCTCTGTGGGCTTCTGCCAGTCGGTGCTCATCCAGTTGTTCTTGGCTGAGCCGTAGATTACGGGGAAGTCGAGCTGCTCCTCAGTGGCGTCGAGGCTGAACATCAGGTCGAACACCATCTCATACACCTCTTCGGGTCGGCAGTTG
>JBJEKT010000146.1:0-8350 GCA_051878775.1 Bacteroides sp.
GCGGAATAGTATATAATGTAGCCAACATTCCTTCCTGGAAAGAGGTGCATCTCAAAGAAATCTTGGAGAAAGAATTTAACGTGGCCGTGGCGGTGAACAACGACTGCAACTGCTTCACCCTGGGCGTAAGCCTCTACGGCGAAGGACGTAACTATGCCGACCTGGTGGGTATCACGCTCGGTACCGGCGTAGGTGCAGGCATCATGGTGGACCGTCACCTCTACTGCGGGCGCTATGCCGGTGCTGGCGAGATAGGACTCCTACCCTACCTGGACTCTGACTTTGAGCACTACTGCAGCAGCCCCTTCTTCAGCCGTTATCACACTACAGGAGCCGAGCTGGCCGACCGCGCCATCCAGGGCGAACCCGAGGCAAAGACTCTCTGGAACGAATTTGGCCATCACCTGGGACAGATGATGAAGGCCGTGCTCGTAACCTACTCTCCACAGGCCATCATCCTGGGTGGAGGCATCGCCACGGCATTCCCCCTCTTTGAGGAGGCCATGTGGCAAGCTATGAGCGACTTCCCCTATAAGCTCATATTGGATAAGGTGAAAGTGCTCCCCTCGCTCCTGCAAGAAGCCAACCTGCTGGGTGCATCAGCTTTGCTCAAATGACATCATTTTGACATATCAATGAAATTCTGTTGACTGACCTTTGTGGCAGAATCTATATTCTATTTATAAACTTAAAATCTTTAGTGTATGAGACAAGTAAATCTTAAAGTCTGGCGGACAATGCTTACCGTATTGTTCGGCCTGCTCTTGTCGGCGAATGCGTTTGCACAGCAGCTCACCGTCAAGGGTGTAGTAAAAGACCAGACAGGAGAACCTGTCATCGGCGCCAACGTGCTGGTGAAGGGGACAACCAACGGAATGATTACCAACATCAATGGTGAATTTACATTGAGCGCCTCTAAGGGCGATGTGCTTCAGGTAAGTTTCGTAGGTTATACCTCGCAGGAACTGCCTGTCGTGGACGGCAAACCCATGGTCATTGTATTAAAGGAAGACACGGAGTTGCTCCAGGAGGTAGTGGTACTGGGTTACGGTGCCAACACACGCAAGCAAGACCTGTCAGCCTCAGTCGGTGTGGTAAGCAATACCGAAGAACTGGCAGCTCGCCCCGTGACCAGCACGGAAGGTATGCTGCAGGGACAGATTGCCGGTGTAACTATTCAGGCAGATGGTGGTGACCCCACTTCCGCTCCCAACATTGTAATCCGCGGCCAGGGTTCGCAGAACGGCGACAACGTGCTGTGGGTCGTTGACGGTGTGCCCGGTGCTCCTATCTCGTCAATGAACGACATCGAGAGCATCGTCGTACTGAAGGACGCCGCTTCGGCTGCTATCTATGGAGCCCAGTCGGGTGCCGGTGGTGTCGTATTGGTAACCACCAAGAAGGCCAAGGATGGTGCCCCCTCACTGAGCTACGACGGCACGTTCGGTATCCGTCAGGCCAGCAACCTGATTGAGCCGCTCAACGCTGAGCAGCAGGTGGAGATGCGCAAGCTGTCGCACGCCAATGCCGGCCTCTCACTGCCCGCCGCCTGGGACGTGACCAAAAATCCCTGGGTGGGTAAGACCCGTACGGACTGGATGGACGCCATCTTCCGCTCAGCCTTTTACCAGCGCCACAACGTGGCCCTGAACGTAGGTACGGAGAACTTCAAGAGCCGCGTATCGTTTGCCTACGACAACGACCAGGGTGTGCTCATCAACACCTATAAAAAGAACCTCACCCTGCGCTACAACGGCGAGATGAAGCTCAACAAGTGGGTGACCATCACCGAGGACCTGGTGTGGCAGAACACGGACAGCCGCTCGAAGAGTACGGACAACGATGCCTACACCGGCCCCATCCTCTCGGCCGTCTATATGCCGGCCAGTGCCACCATCTACAATCCGCTCGATGGCACCTACGGCGGTACGACGACCGAGGACCCTGCCTACATCGCCCAGTATGGCTCCAACTTTGCCGATGCCCACGGCGATGCAGTGAACCCCGTGCGTCTGCTCGAAGCAGAAAACCTCTACAACAAGACCTCGGACATCTGGACCACTACCAGCCTGCAGATTGGCAACATCCTGCCGGGCCTGAAGTTCGTAAGCCGCTTCACCTATAACGTGAACAGCAACCACTACAAGAAGTTCAACCCCATCCGCGACGAAGTAGGTAAGCCCCAGCTCTCCAACAGCCTCATCAATTCTACCTACCGCAGTGACCGTTGGAAGACAGAAAACACGCTGACCTACGACAACACCTTTGGTGACCACACCGTAGGCGCCCTCTTCTCCACCACGGCCGACCACTTCCAGACACGTGGTCTGGAGGTAGATGGTAAAGACTTTGCTGACGAAGCGGCCTACCTGCAGTACCTGAACTATGCCGGCTCCGTATCGGCATACGACTACCTGACCGGCCCCGATGCCAACGTATCGTTGATTGCCCGTCTGGCATACTCTTACAACGACCGCTACTTCCTCACCGCCTCTTGGCGTCGTGACTATGCCGGCCGTCTGCCCAAAGAGAACAACTACGGCGACTTCCCCGCTGTGACGGTGGGTTGGAAGATTTCTAACGAAAAGTTCTTCAAGAAGAGCGACCTCATCAGCCTGCTGAAGATCCGTGCTTCATGGGGACGCGTAGGTAACCTCGGTTCTATTGGTTACAACTACAAATCGGCTGTACTGAGCAAGGGCAACTGGTCTGAACAAGCCCAGTATGGTCCTGAAGGCAACAAGACCTGGGGTAACTTCGTCTATAACTCGGTAGCCCTCAACAAGGACCTGACCTGGGAGACCTCTGAGCAGACCGACCTGGGTATCGACTTCGAGATGTTCAAGGAGCGTCTGTCGCTGTCAGTGGACTACTTCGAGAAGCGCACGTTCAACCTGATTCAGATGCAGACCATGGATTGGCCCAGCACCATCGGTATCAACGCCATGCTCATCAACCAGGGTGAGGTTCGCAACCGCGGTCTGGAAGTTCAGCTGGGCTGGAAAGACAAACTCAACAAGGACCTCAGCTACTTCGTGACCGGCAACTTTGCCTGGCTGAAGAACTGGGTATCAGATATCGGCGTGAAGAATGCCGACGGTACGCCCGGTGTATGGACCAACAGCAAGACGTTCCGTAACATTCCTTACATGATTCAGACTGCCGAGGGCGAACCGCTCAATTCGTTCTATCTGATCAAGACTGACGGTATCTTCCAGAGCGACGAGGAGGCAGCCAAGTATGTAGATAAGGACGGCAACCGCATCCAGCCCAATGCACAGGCCGGCGACCTGAAATTCGTAGACCAGAACGGCGACGGCAAGATTACCGACGCAGACCGTATCTACATGGGCAACGCCATGCCGACCACCACTTTCGCCCTGACTTTCGGTCTGAACTGGAAGAAGCTCTCCTTCAGCGCCATGCTGCAAGGTGTAGGCGGTGCACAGGCTGCCAACGTTGCCAAGTACATGCTGCTGAGCGATGTAGAGGGTAACTTCAACCGCAGCAGCGAAATCCTCAACGCTTGGAGCCCCACCAACATGGGTTCAGATATCCCCCGTCTGTCGAAGACTGACAACAACGGAAACTTCTCCACCGCTTCCGACTGGTATCTGGAGAACACCTCGTACCTGCGTCTGAAGAACGTGACCCTGTCATACGACCTGACCGATGTATTCCGCCGCATCAACCACATGAACGAACGCAACAGCCGTCTCTCGCTCTACCTCAGCGCTGAGAACCTGGCTACCATCACCGGCTACTCCGGTATGGACCCCGAGTGCGGCGGCTGGGATGCCGGTAAGTACCCCGTATCGCGCGTCTTCTCACTGGGTGTGAAACTGACTTACTAACCAAATTAACCGAAGGAATAAGAATATGAAAAAGAATATATTGTTAGTTGCCTTGTCAGCCGGACTGCTGACAAGTGCATGCAGCGATTTTCTGGACGTGCAGCCTGAAGGAGATGCTACGACTACCACCTACTTCACGAGCGACCAGCAGGCCATCGACGCCGTGGATGCACTCTACGAACGTTTCCATCAAGAGGCTATCTATGGCCGCGAGCTCTTCTGGGAGCAGGGCGGTGCCTGCGACGTGGTATGGGGCAGAAGCCGCAGCTACCCCACGCTGGCTACCCTGAAATACACTGGCGACGAGTCGCCGATCAAGGGAGTGTTTGACCAGCTGTACAAACAGATGGCCCGTGCCAACTGGGTGATTGACCAACTGCTGATCAAGCAGAAAGGAACGGAACTGACTGCCGTAGAAAAGCGAAGCCTGGGTGAAGCCTACTTCGTACGCGGCTGGGCTCACTTCCTGGCAGCCTATCGCTACGGTCTTGATACGCAGGGCGTGCCCTTCGTACGCTACGAAGACTTTGGCGGTGCCTACAACAACTCCATCCCTCCGCAGCAGAAGTCGGTGATGGACAACTACCAGCTCATCATCGAGGATATGGACAACGCCATCGCCAACCTGCCCCGCTTTGAGGAGTATGATGCCGACAACCGTGGACGTGCCCACAAGGCAGCCGCTGTAGCCTTCAAGGTGAAGACCTATGCTTACTGGGCTACCTGGGATGCTACGAAGTGGCAGAACGTCATCACCCTGGTCAACGAACTGGAGAGCAACTACGGACGCGGCCTGGCTGCTACTTACGCTGAGCTCTTCTCTTCTGACTTCGCCGACTTCTGGAGCAAGGAGTACCTCTGGACCATTCCCGGAAACGGTGGTTCGACTGGTGGTGGCTCGGAATTCCCCGGTGTCATCCTGGAGAACAAAGGTTGGGGTAAATACAACGGCTGGGGCCAGAACAAGCCTTCATACGACATCTACGAAGAGATGGCCAAGGATGGTGAAGGCAACGACCGCCTGGTACGCTCCATCCTGGAGTATGGTCAGGAGTTCGAATTCCTGGGTGAGACCCGCAAGTTCTATTCCAGCTCAGATATCGAATCAGGCTTCATGATCAACAAGTACATGGATGCCTTCAAGCATGAGGATGCAGCCAACAACGGCTACATCAACACCAATGGTGACTGGCCCACGACCCGCATCAACTTCCCCATCATCCGCTTTGCTGAGATGCTGCTGTTCCGCGCTGAGGCTTACCTGATGACCGGCCAGGCCGACAAGGCCACGACCGACCTCAACAACCTGCGTCGTCGTGCCAACCTGGCTGCTCTGCCCGGCACGGCTACCATGGCCGACCTCTACCACGAGCGTCGTTGCGAGCTGGCCTTTGAGTTCACCGACCACCTCTTCGACCTGAAGCGCTGGCACCGCAGCAGCGATGCCACCATCAAGGAGCTGGCCCGTAAGGAGCTGAATGCCCATCCGCGTGCCCGTCACTACGCCGACCGTACCGACCCCGAATCGACCTTCACCGTAGGCGACTATGAGGATTATCCCGACAAGGCATCCTATGATGACCACCTCATGGTATTCCCCTACCCGAGTGTACAGATTACCAAGTCCAACGGTCAGCTGAAGCAGAACCCTGGATATTAATCCTGATATAAAGAAAAAAGATCATTGCCATTGGTCTTGCTCTGCAAGAAGGAGGAACCGGGCTTTCGAGCGAGAAAGTACCCGCCTCCACTTGCAGAGCTTTATAAAAAAACGTATTTTTGTCCGCGTTATTATTCAACCAATCTTCTACCTAAATGAAACTGAGAAATTTTGCGCCGGCTTTTGCGGCTTTGCTCCTGTGTACGGCTTGTGGCACAGAAGAAAAATCCCCCATCGACTATGTGAATCCCTTCGTGGGTACCGGATTCCATGGCCACACCTACCCTGGTGCGACGGTACCCTTTGGTGCCGTACAGTTGAGTCCCGATACCCGTAGAGGCAACTGGGATGCCTGTGCCGGCTATCATTACGACGACAGCACCCTGAAAGGCTTCTCCCACACCCACCTGAGCGGTACGGGCTGCCTCGACCTGGGCGATATCCTGCTGCGTCCCACAACCCGAACCTTGATTCTCACTGCTGACAGCCTTTGCCCCGCAGCCCTCTTTTCCCACCAGGAAGAACAGGCCTCACCCGGCTACTACGCAGTAAACCTCAAAGATGAAGGCATCCAGGTGGAACTGACCGCCACCGCACATGTGGGCCTGCATCGCTACACCTTCCCCAAGAACACCCTCAGACAGGTGATTGTCGATATGGCTCACCTACTCGACAACGAATATATCTACGAAGCTACGGTAAAGCGCACAGCTCCCAATGAACTGGAGGGAATGCGTTGCACCCGAGGATGGACCGATAACCAGTATGTCTATTTCGTGGCCCGCTTCTCGCAACCCATTGCGCGGATGGACACCGTGGCCAACCGCCAGGCCATCGTGAGCTTTGATACGCAGTGTGATGAGCCGCTCATCGTCAAGGTAGCCCTCTCGGTGGTGAGCAGCGACAATGCCCGTGCCAACATGGAGGCCGAGACATCCGACTTCGGCTTTGAGTTTGATGCCGCCCATACCGCTGCCCGCGAAGCCTGGAGCCAGGCCTTAGGCAAGATTACCGTCGAGGGAGGCAGCCGCGAGGAGATGACCAACTTCTATACAGCCCTCTATCATGCCCAAGTGGTACCCAATCAGGTCAACGACGTGAACGGCGACTACCGTCGTCACGACATGCAGATAGCCCGTCTGCCCTTCGGTGAGAAGCGCTACTCCACCTTCTCGCTGTGGGACACCTTCCGTGCCTGGCATCCGCTGATGACCCTCGTCGATACCACGCTGGTCAACGAAATGGTAAACTCACTGCTCGACATGTACGATGCCACGGGCGAACTGCCCATCTGGCCTCTGTCAGCGGGCGAGACAGGTACCATGATAGGTTACCACGCCGTATCGGTGATTGCCGATGCCTACCTGAAGGGCATCCGTGGATTCGATGCCCACAAGGCCCTGGAGGCCATGAAGGTGTCGAGCGACAAGAACAAGAAGGGTTCTGACCTCTACCTCAGCCTGGGCTATATCCCCTCCAACTACAAGCGCGAGTCAGTCTCCTGCCTGCTGGAGTATGCCTACGACGACTGGTGCATTGCCCGCATGGCGCAGGCCATGGGCGAGGAGGAGACAGCTGAGCGCTACTATCAGCGTGCACAGAGCTACATCAACGTGTTCGATGGCAACACCCGCTTCTTCCGCGGCAAGCGGAGCGACGGCAACTGGGATGCGCCCTTCAACAGCTTCGAGGTGGGCCGCGCCTACACCGAGGCCACGGCCTGGCAGTACCGCTTCTTCGTACCCCACGATGTCAACGGCATGGTGCAGCTCTTCGGCGGACGCGAGGCTTTCATTGCGGCAGTAGATAGCATCTTTACCGTTGACTCGAAGGTGGATGGCGAGCTGTCGGACATCACGGGCCTGATTGGCCAGTATGCCCACGGCAACGAGCCGAGCCACCACATAGCCTACCTCTACAACTACGTGGGTGAACCTTGGAAGACGCAGGAGATGACGCGCCGTCTGCTCCAGGAGATGTATCAGCCTACACCCGAGGGCATCTGCGGCAACGAGGACTGCGGACAGATGTCAGCCTGGTACCTCCTCTCCTCACTGGGCCTCTACGCCGTTTGCCCCGGCAGCAACGAGATGGCCCTGACCACCCCGCTCTTCCCCAAGGCCACCATGCAGCTGGCCAACGGCAAGAGCCTCACCATCACGGCCAACGACCCTGCACGCAACCGCTACATCAGCCGTGTGGAGCTGAACGGCCAGGAGATTACGCGCAACTTCATCACCTACGAGGAGCTGATGCAGGGTGGCAACCTCACCTTTACGCTGAGCGCCAAGCCCGACCTGAACCGCGGTACCGCCCCGGAGGCAGCCCCCTACTCCTACACCACCGAACAGGTAGTCTCCATCCCTTACGTCAATAAGGACCTGAATCTCTTCACCGACCCCATCGAAGTAGCCTTGGCTTCTGCCACCGAAGGAGCCTGCATCTACTACACCCTGGACGGCAGCGAGCCTACCGAAGCAAGCACGCGCTATGAAGCTCCGCTCACCATCGACCGCACGCTGCAACTCAAGGCCAAAGCCTTCAAGGAGGGCTTCCGCCCCAGCCGCACACTGGCTATCCGGGCCACCAAGGCTGAACTGAAACCAGCCAAGCAGGTGACTCCCACACAGCAGGGCACGGCATACACCTATTACGAAGGGGTGTTCAGCAAGGTGGCCGACATCGAAAAGAGTCCCGTGGTACAACGGGGCGTGATGGCCGAGCCCTCGCTGGACACTGCACAGCAGGAAGACCACTATGCCTACATCTTCACCGGCTGGATCAAGGTGCCCGAAGATGGCGTGTATGGCTTCATGACCGCCTCCGACGACGGCAG
>JBJEKT010000147.1:0-8325 GCA_051878775.1 Bacteroides sp.
GACCATCTACCTGCACGGTGAGGGTCTTGGGCTTGGCATCGTCCATGGGCGACTTATCCTTCTCGGCCTTGCGCTTCTCCACGTCGGCCAGGAAGTCCTCCTTGGCCTTGCCGCTCTTGTAGGCCTCATACTGTGCGGGGTGCATGGCATACTCGAAGAGCTCTTCGTCGTCCTCGCCTGTCTCCCACTTCTGCTCCTTCATCATCTTGCGGTACTTATCGAGCACGTCGGGGTAGTTGTCCTGCGGATTGCCCGTGAAGAACTTGCGTCCTTCGCGTTCAGCCTTCTCCACCAGTTCGGGAGCCACCTCACCGGGCAGCTTGCCGGCCTTACCGAGCAGCATATCCCAGATGTCGTCGGCAATCATGCCCCAGCGATCCTTGCCCTTCTCCATGGCGATGACGTTCATCATGGCCAGGTTCTTGACGTACTGGCTGAAGGGGGTCACCAAGGGAGGATAACCCACACGCGGCCAGACGTAGGCCACCTCGTTGAAGAGCTTGATGAGCAGCTCATCCTGCTTCATGAAGGGGAGGTTGCGCTTGGCCTTGTACTTGTTGATGCTCTCCAGGTTGCTGTCGAGGTCGGCCATGAGCGAGCCCATCATACCACCAGGCAGACCCGGGCCGATGAGCAACGAGTTCATGAGGCGGTTGCGGGGCGAGATGTAGAGGCCGAGGAAGTCGTCCATGAACTCCTGAATCAGGGCGCGTACCTTCATGTAGGCCTCCATGTTGATTTCGGGCACCTGGTAGCCGGCATCCTTCAGCATGGCTTGCACGCTGAGCAGGTCGGCATGTCCAGTACCCCACGACAGGGGCTCCATACCAACATCTATGTAGTCGCAGCCAGCCTCAACCACCTGCAGGATGCTGGCCATGTTGAAGCCAGGACCTGCATGGCTGTGGTACTGCACGGGGATGTCCTTGATCTGCTTGATGCCAGCCACAATCTTACCGAGCGACACGGGACGACCGATACCGGCCATGTCCTTGATGCAGATTTCGTCAGCACCTGCCTCGATGAGCTGCTTGGCCATGTTGACGTAGTACTCTACGGTATGCACAGGCGAAGAGGTGATGCAGAGCGAGCATTGTGAAATCATGCCCGCCTCGTGGGCATAGCCGATAGAGGGGATGATGTTACGCACGTCGTTCAGTCCGCAGAAGGTACGGGTGATGTCAGTACCCTGCGCCTTCTTTACCTTATAAAATAACTTGCGCACATCGGCAGGCACGGGGCTCATGCGAAGGCCATTGAGCGCACGGTCGAGCATGTGAGTCTGAATGCCTGCTTCATGGAAGGGCTTCGTCCAGGCACGCACGGCCTTGTTGGGGTTTTCACCAAACAGGAGGTTGACCTGCTCAAAGCCACCACCATTGGTCTCTACACGGGCAAAACAGCCCATCTCCACAATGGCGGGAGCCACCTTGACCAGCTGATCCACACGAGGCACGTACTTACCGGCACTCTGCCACATGTCTCTGAAGACCAGGCTGAATTTGATTTCTCTTTTCATACGGGTATCTTGTTTTTGTTTTTATTTAATCGGTTCTACTTTGGCCACTTTACCCTTGCCCTTGGTAATCACAGAGACGGCAGCCGCAATGGCAGCCATGGCATGGGGCGGGATGGGGGCAGGCTTACCCGCTGCAGCAGCGGCATGAGCTGGATGCACCTCTTCGGGCACGTACTTGTTGACCAAGGCTATCAAAGCCTTTCCTAGGTAAATAACAATGAGAAGAATAGTAAAGACAGTAGCCATACCGACTACCATCAGCTTCAGGGCTTCGTTTAAATTTTCCATATTGCGATATCGTTGTATTCTTGCCTATTTTGTGAAAAATCGGCCGAAATTACTGCTTTTCCATCATATTTTTGCATATAAACTCTCTTTTTTTTGCAAATTTGATATTTTACAACGCCTTTTTTCACATTCATGTAGAATATATGGATGCCCAGCTGCCGCCAAGTGGTTGTGTACGAACACAGCTTAAAGGTTATAAACACTCCATCTATGGTCCTTATTTGATACAGATTGAAAGCAATTTATTTCATTATACTATCTATTTGAAATATAAAATAAAAATCAATCTAATATTTTGTCACAATATTATTTGTTTTAATTACAAAAGTATTATCTTTGCAGCCAACAAACGACCATAGATATGAATACATTGATTGAAAGCAGAGACCGCGTGAACCAATGGATGGAGCGGTTTGGCGTACGATTTGGAGTGTACAAGAACGGGGTGTTCAACGAGCAGCTTTTCCCCTTTGACTCCATTCCACGCGTTATTAGTAAGAGCGAATGGGAGGTGCTGGAACGAGGACTGAAGCAGCGCGTCAAGGCGCTTAACCTCTTCCTGAACGACATCTACCAAGAGAAAAGAATCATCAAGGAGGGCATCATCCCTCCTGAATTTGTCTATTCCTCCAAGGGCTACCTACCTCAATGTGAAGGCATCGATCCCGCAGGCCATGTACATGCCCACATTGCCGGCATCGACTTGGTGCAGGCACGCGACGGGAGCTGGCTCATCCTGGAAGACAACCTGCGCATTCCCTCGGGCGCCTCTTACCCCATGATAGCACGCACCGTGACACGCAAGGTGTCACCTGAAACCTTCAGCGACAATGCCGTGGCAGACAACCGCGACTACGGCAACCTGCTCAAGGAGATGATGGACGAGATGAACGGCGAGCGTGGCATCAACGTTATCCTCACCCCGGGGCGCTACAACTCGGCCTTCTTCGAGCACAGCTACCTGGCCGAAAAGACCGGCTCGGTGCTGGCCTTCCCGGGCGACATGGTGGTAGAGAACGACATGGTGTTCTACAACGGACTCTTCAAGGAGCGCCGCCGCGTGGGGTGCATCTACCGCCGCGTGAGTGATGAGTACCTTGACCCGATGACCTTCGAAACCTCATCGCTGCTGGGCGTGCCCAACCTGATGCAAGCCTACAGTAAAGGTAACGTAGCCCTGGTCAACGCCCTGGGTAACGGCGTGGCCGACGACAAAGGTATCTACTACTTCGTACCGAAGATGATTGAATACTACCTGCATGAGTCACCTATCCTGCACAACGCACCCACCTATCTTCCTTATTATAAAGAGGACTACGACTACATCCTGGCCCACATCGAGAAGCTGGTCATCAAAGACGTGAGCGAGGCTGGCGGCTATGGCGTGGCGTTTGGCCCCGACCTCTCACCCGAGAAGTTGGAAGAGCTGAAGCAACTCATCATCAAGGAACCCCGCCGCTGGATAGCCCAGGAGGTCATCGACTTCCTCGACCTGGAGATCCTGGAGGGAGATACGCGCGTGGAGCGTAAAGCCGACCTGCGTGCCTTCGTCGTGACCGGCAAGGAGACCAAGGTATGGAAGAGCGGACTGACCCGCTTTGCCCGCCAACCCGACTCCTTCGTGGTCAACTCCTCGCAAGGCGGAGGATTCAAAGACACCTGGGTCATGACGGAATAGTTATTTTAATCACTAATCACTAAACACTAAAAAAAAATGACTCTACAACCTATATCGGCCGCTAAAGCCAACCGCCTCTTCTGGCTGGGGCGCTATACCGAACGGGTATATATCAGCCTGCATCTGCTTCGCCGCTACCACGACCGCATGATTGACGGCGACCCCGATGTCTATCAAGAGTATTGCCAACGACTGAGCAACGGAATCCCCTACCCCGACAAGGAGAGCTTCCGTACCGGCTATATGTACGATGCACAGAACCCCTGTTCGCTCATCGCCGCCCTGACGGCTGCCAACGACAACGCCATCGTGCTGCGTGAGGAAATCATGAGCGAAACGCTGTCGTACATCCAGCTATCACTCTGTCTCATCGACCGCGCCCGTAACCGGGGCGAGGAGAACATCACCGCCCTACAACCGGTGACCGACTACCTGCTGGCCTTCTGGGGCTCAATTGACGAACGCCTCTTTGACCGCCGTATCCGCCTGCTGCTACGCATCGGAAAGCTGGTGGAGAACATCGACATGCACATCCGCTTCGACTACCCTTTCTACCGCATCAACGAGGCTTTTGAGTCACTCAAGCAATGCGCCGAAGAGGAGCCACAGATGGTGGACCATCACGCCCTGAAGCAGCTCGATGTGCTGCTCAACGAGGAGTCGTACGAACAGCGTAATGACACCTACAAGGCCACCCTGCTGTGTGGTATCAACCGGATTGCCATGGTATGAAGACCTATCTTTACACTTATCATACCATCCTGCGATTCAGCGAGCCAGTAAATGGCCACTGCTTCAGCCTGCGCTGCATACCTGAGAGCAATGCATTTCAGACAGTCAAACAGCGTAAACTGACAGTGGAGCCGGCTGACTCGCTGACCATCGGGAGAGATAGTTGGGGCAACGGAATAGTCTATGGACGGAGGCAGGAATCACACAGCAGCTTCAGCTATGGCAGCAGTGGGCTGGTGGAGATGATGCCCTACGCCCTTCCAGCTGGTAGCGATGGGGCACTCTACTTGCAGCCTACTGCCCTGACCACGTTCACCCCGGACATGGAGCTGCTACTCCACGCTGCACAGGTGCTATCAGAGAGTGGCCACCTCCACAGCGCATCAGAAACCAACATCGGCAAAGCCTTGGCCCTGAGCGATACCATCCACCACTACCTGACCTACACCCCAGGAAGCACGCAGATGGAGACTACGGCTGCACAAGCTTTCAGCCAACGGCAAGGGGTGTGCCAGGACTATGCCCACCTGTTCATCACCCTCAGCCGACACCTGGGCATCCCCGCACGCTACGTCAACGGCTTCATGCAAGGCACCGGCGTAACTCACGCCTGGGTGGAACTACGCGAAGGCGACCGATGGCTGGGCATTGACCCTACAAACAACCAATTCATCACCTATGGATACATCAAGCTGTCACACGGACGTGACGTCATGGATTGCCCCGTGAACCGCGGCCTCTTCAATGGAAATGCCGCACAGACAGCCGACATCCAAGTAACAGTAGAAGAACTATGATACAAACCATTGTGGAGACGGCTATGCCCGTGGGCGAACGTCTCCTGATTCAGAAGAACCAACTCAAGAACGGCACATCGCCCAAGCGCATCTGCATCGTGACGGGTACGCACGGTGACGAACTGGAGGGACAGTACGTCTGCTTCAAGATCAACCAACTCATCAACGCCCAGCTCGACCAACTAGACGGCACTGTAGAAATCTATCCCGCACTCAATCCGCTGGGCATCGACTCCATCACCCGAGGCATCCCCAACTTCGACCTCGACATGAACCGTATCTTCCCTGGCAACCCCGAGGGCACCATGGCAGAGACGGCAGCCCACGCCCTGATAGAGGATATAAAAGGGGCAGACATGGTCATCGACATCCACTCCAGCAACATCTTCCTGCGCGAGATACCGCAAGTGCGCATCAACATCCAGACGGCCGACCGACTCGTGCCCTATGCTAGGCTGCTCAACATGGACTTTATCTGGATACACGAAGCAGCCACGGTGCTCGAAGCCACCCTGGCCCACTCGCTCAATAGCCTGAACACCCCTACCCTGGTGGTAGAGATGGGTGTGGGCATGCGCATCAACCACGGCTACGGCAACCGCCTCGTGACCGGCATCTTCAACCTGATGCACCACCTCGGCATGTGGCGCAGTGCCCCTGATGCCTGCCTGGTGAGCAAGCCCGTAGTGAGCGTGGCCGGTGAAGTAAGCTTCCTGAATGCCGAAGCCTCAGGCGTATTCCTTACGGAGACGAAAAACAACACCATCGTCGATAAGGGCGAGGAGATTGGGGAGATAGTCAGCCCGCTGACAGGCGAGGTGCTGCAACGGGTGGTTTCCCCCATCCATGGCCTGCTCTTCACCCTCCGCGCCTACCCCATCGTCTATCAGGGCTCCCTGCTGGCCCGCATACATCACCTTAGCTGAGCCAGCTATCCAACCACTCAACAGAATCAACCATCCAACGGAGAGAAAACAAAATGAAAAAAGAGATACTATTCCGCATGGAGTCGCCCTTTCGCGACACCTTCCAAATCATCAGTTACCGCTTCGGTTCCGGTCACAAGAGCCTGGCCATTGTAGGCCAGATGCGTGGCGACGAGGTGCACCAACTCTACGTCTGCTCCCAGCTGGTCAATCGGCTCAAGCAGCTGGAGCAAGAGGGTAAGCTGCTGCCCGACCACGAAATCCTGGTCATCCCCTCTGCCAACCCTTTCTCCATGAACATCGGCAAACGCTTCTGGGCCATGGATAATACGGACATCAACCGCATGTTCCCCGGCTACGACAAGGGAGAGACCACGCAGCGCATTGCAGCAGCCCTCTTCGGTGAGCTGCAGGGATACGACTATGGCGTACAGATGGCGAGCTTCTATATCCCCGGCGACTTCATCCCTCACGTCCGGATTATCCGCACCGGCTACGAGGATGTAGAGACCGCCTCCCTCTTCGGCCTGCCCTACATCAGCCTGCGCCAGCCACTCCCCTTCGATACTACGCTGCTCAACTACAACTGGCAAATCTGGGAGACCAAAGCCTTCTCCATCTACGGCGGTCAGAACAAGGAGGTGGAGGGCAAGACCACCACACAGATTGTACAGGCCACTCTGCGCTTCATGCAACGCATCGGGGCCTTGAAGCGATTCCCCGTAGGCGTGGCCGACTTCCGCTCGGAGGTGATGGATGCCGCTGACCTGCTGAGTATCAAGACACCCTGCGCAGGCATCCTCTACCGCCTGAAGGGAGCAGGCAGCGAGGTACAAGAGGGAGAGCTCATCGCACGCATCATCGACCCCTACGAAGGCCATGTCACAGCCGAAATCACCGCACCCCGTCAAGGCCTCATATTCTATGCCGCCAACCAGCCTCTGACGCTGCAGCACACCACCCTCTTCAAGATGATATAAAACAAAAGGGGGTGGTGAGCACCTGTACACTTACAGACTCACCACCCCAGGCACGTGCATTCGCACTTGATGTGTATCTTAGAACTTAATCTACGTTGTAGAGCAGCCATGCCTTCTGGAAGTCGGCATTCTGCGGATAGCGTGCCTTGAAGGCATCACGGCTCTGCTCGGCAGCAGCACGGTCTTCGAACGTGCTGACTACTACACGATACAGGTTACGCTCCGCATTGAATACGACCAAGGCAGTATAGCCATCGGCAGCAAGATTCTGCTTCACTCCCTCTGCATTGGCCTTCAAGCCAAAAGCACCGCAAACCACGCTGAAACGCTTCAGCTGGGCATCGCCCGACACCACCGTCACCTTCTCCTGACGCGTACCGGCAGGGGCAGCCTCCACTACCTTGGGCTCAGCGGGTGCCACGGGAGCAGCCACAACGGGAGTAACTACTTCAACGGGAGCGGTCTCCTGCGGGGCAGCCAACTCTTGCTCTTGCGCCTTCTCGTAAGCCTTCTTATATGCACTTTCCTTGCCCGTCTTACAAGATGAGAATGCCAGAATCGTACACATTCCCAATCCGAACAAAATCACTTTCTTCATCTTCAATTCTATTTTTTCAGTTAATGAACCGTTTAATTGTCACCTTAATGTTCAAAATCGGATGCAAAGAAAGCTATTTTCAACAAACCATGCAAACTTTTCCTTCACTTTTTTTGCAGAAATAAAAAGATGTTGTAACTTTGTGGTCGAAATAAAAGTGAAACAATTACAAGTTTGAACTAAATGGACACTGTAGATATCCTGCTGATGCACCACATCAAGCCCTCCGTGCAGCGCATGGCCATCATGGACTACCTGATGGCCCATTGTACGCATCCCACGGTGGAGGAGATTTACTCTGCCCTCTCACCCACGATGCCTACACTCTCCAAGACTACGGTCTATAACACGCTGAAGCTGCTTACCGACCAGGGTGCCGTGAGGATGCTGAGCATTGACGAGCGGTTCACTTGTTACGATGCCCGCACCGAGTCCCACGCCCACTTCCTCTGCCGCAAGTGCGGACAGGTCTATGACCTGCCCCTTCCCACCGGCCCTTTCAAGGTGGAGACTGCTGACAGCGAGGGACATGAGGTAGAAGAAATTCACTTTTATTATAAAGGCGTGTGTAAACATTGCCGGCCCGCCGGTTGTTGTACATGCACAGCAAGCTAAGAAGTGATTAACAAGACACTATAAAAAAGAATTATTGATTGTTTAACTAACTAATTCAAGAAGGAAAATGAAGAAATTTAGATGTACAGTTTGCGGCTACGTCTATGAAGGCGATGCTGCTCCCGAGAAGTGCCCCCTGTGTAAGGCTCCTGCCAGCAAGTTCGTAGAGGTAGTTGAAGAGGCTGCCGGCGG
>JBJEKT010000148.1:0-8205 GCA_051878775.1 Bacteroides sp.
TCGTCGTAGGCCGCGATGCGCGCCTCTCGGGCGAAATGGTGAAGAACGTCGTAGTGGGTACCCTGATGGGTATGGGCTGGGACGTAGTGGATATCGACCTGGCCTCTACACCGACCACTGAGCTGGCCGTCGTCATGGAGGGTGCCTGTGGCGGTATCATCCTGACTGCTTCACACAATCCCCGTCAATGGAATGCCCTGAAGCTCCTCAACGAGCGAGGCGAATTCCTGAACAAAGAGGAAGGCAACGAAGTGCTCCGCATTGCTGAAGCTGAAGAGTTCACCTTCGCTGAAGTGGATAAGCTGGGCAGCTACCGCAAGGACCTCAGCTACAACCAGAAGCACATCGACAGCGTCCTGGCACTCCCCTTGGTGGATGTAGAAGCCATCCGTAAGGCAGACTTCCATGTAGCCATCGACTGCGTCAACTCAGTAGGCGGCATCATCCTGCCTCAACTGCTCGAACAGCTGGGCGTAAAGCACGTAGAAAAGCTTTACTGTGAAGCTACCGGCGACTTCCAGCACAATCCCGAGCCCCTGGAGAAGAACCTGGCCGACATCATGAACCTGATGAAGGAGGGCAAGAACGACATTGCCTTCGTAGTGGATCCCGACGTGGACCGTCTGGCCATGATCTGCGAGGACGGCAAGATGTACGGCGAAGAATATACCCTGGTCACCGTGGCCGACTACGTGCTGAAGCACACTCCGGGCAACACGGTATCCAACCTCAGTTCTACCCGCGCCCTGCGCGACGTAACCCGTAAGTATGGCTGCGAATACTCAGCCTCAGCTGTGGGCGAAGTGAACGTCACCACCAAGATGAAGGAGGTAGGTGCCGTAATCGGCGGCGAAGGCAACGGCGGTGTCATCTATCCCGAGAGCCACTATGGTCGCGACGCCCTGGTAGGTATCGCCCTCTTCCTGAGCCACCTGGCCCATGAAGGCAAGAAGGTGAGCGAGTTGCGCGCCTCTTATCCCGCCTACTTCATGGCTAAGAACCGTGTGGACCTGACGCCGGAGACTGACGTAGATGCCATCCTGGCCAAGGTGAAGGAACTCTACAGCAAGGAGGAGATCAACGACATTGACGGTGTGAAGATTGACTTCCCCGACAAGTGGGTTCACCTGCGCAAGAGTAACACCGAGCCGATTATCCGCGTCTATAGCGAGGCACAGAGCCCCGAAGAGGCTGAAGCCATCGGACAGGAGATCATGAAGGTGATTGCCGAATTGGCCAAGTAAGCTGACGTAATAATAGCTTGACTACCTCACACGTATGACCGACTTCCTGCAATCCGCAAGCGATCTGGTTACCCGCATCAGCGACTTTGTATGCGGTTACCCACTTTTCCTTCTCTTGATAGGAGGCGGATTGTACCTCTTCTTCTACTCAGGTTGCGTCTCGCTGCGTTGCCTGGGCCGTTCGATGAGGGCATTGCGTCATAGCGACACGTGTGCCGAGGGGCAAATCAGCTCCGTGCAAGCACTGATGAGTGCCATCGCCTCCACCGTAGGTATGGGCAACATAGCCGGTGTGGCCATAGCCATCACCGTAGGTGGCCCTGGAGCCATCTTCTGGATGTGGGTCAGTGCCGTGGTAGGTATGTCAACCAAGTTTTTTGAAGGGGCCTTGTCGATCATGTACCGTGGTCACGACTCGGCCGGTCAACCGCAAGGGGGCACCATGTACACCTTAGTCAACGGACTGGGTGGCAAGTGGCGCCCCCTTGCTACCTTTTTTGCCGTTGCCGGACTGATTGGCACACTCTGCGTGATGCAGGCCAACCAGCTGGTGGAGTCGGTCACCACCGTCTTCACCACACCAGCAGGCATTGCCAACACCGTGGCCTTACGCTTCGCCATGGGTGTGGTGATTGCCCTCATCGTAGGTTCAGTGATTATTGGAGGCATCAAGCGTATCTCTGCCATCTCTTCAAAGATAGTCCCTGTGATGGTGAGTGGCTACATGCTGTTGGTGCTCGTCATTGTCTTCCTCAATATCGAGCGTCTGCCTGAGGCTTTCGCCTCCATCTTCCGTTCCGCCTTCAGCATGGAGGCTGGCATCGGAGGCATCCTGGGCACCGCCTTGACAGGAGCACGACGTGCTGCCTACGTGAACGAAGCCGGTGTAGGTACCGCAGGAATGATGCACGGCGCCTCACGCAACGACAATCCCCTGCGAGAAGGATTCGTGGCCATGATAGGTCCGGCCATTGACTCCGGGCTGGTCTGCACACTGACAGCCCTCCCCATCCTGCTAGCAGGCAACTACACCTCTGCTGAAGGAATCAAAGGACTCTACATTGCACTCAACTCGTTTGAAGCCCTGCTCCCCGGCTGGGGCCAGTACCTGCTGATGGTGATGGTCTTCTTCTTTGCTTTCAGCACCATGTTCTCCTACTCCTATTACGGATTGAAGTGTACCAACTTCCTCTTCGGTGCCCACCGCGCCAAGTATTACAATTACTTCTATCTGATGATGATTGTGGTGGCCGCCGTAGTACCCCTGGGTACGGTGGTAGCCGTCATGGACCTCTCGTTTGCCTTGATGGCCCTTCCCACCATGCTGTCGCTCCTCCTCCTTGCTCCGCGCGTCAAGAAGCTGATGAAGCAAGCTGAGTAAGTTCTATTTTCATCCTTACTTTTACCTTGAGTTTTACCCTGAATTTTATCCTGAATTTATTACCCTAATCCCCCTGATGAACGCCTCCATTTCCCCTTCTACCTCCATTTCCCCTTCTACCTCCTCTACCCGTCTCTCCTCGCTCGACATACTGCGAGGCTTTGACCTCTTTCTCTTAGTGTTCTTCCAACCCGTGCTCGTCTCCCTGGGCAGCCGTTTGCAGCTTCCCTGGATGGATAGCATCCTCTATCAGTTCGACCACGAGGTGTGGGTCGGTTTCCGGTTCTGGGATTTGGTTATGCCGCTTTTCCTCTTCATGACGGGTGTCTCCATGCCCTTCTCCTTTGCCAAATATGCTGCACAGGGAGACAAACGGGCCATCCACCTGAAGGTGCTCCGTCGGTTCATCATCCTCTGGGTATTCGGCATGGTGGTACAGGGCAACCTGCTGGGGCTGGACCCGAAGCATCTCTACCTCTACTCCAACACCCTGCAATCCATCGCTGCGGGTTACCTCATCTCCGCCATATTGCTGCTTCATTGCTCCCTGCGCTGGCAGGTAGTGGCTACCCTGCTGCTCCTACTCGTCTATTGGGTGCCGATGACCTTCTGTGGCGACTTCACCCCCGAGGGCAACTTTGCCGAGCTGGTGGATCGCACCGTATTGGGCCGCTTCCGCGACGGAGTCTATTGGGATGAAGCTGGCAGTTGGCACTTCTCCCCCTCCTATACGTACACATGGATTTGGAGCACACTCACCTTTGGGGTCTCCGTAATGCTGGGCGCCTTTGCCGGACAACTCATCCGTCAGGGCAGCAAGCAAGACCGTCGGAAGGTGGTTATCCAGCTACTCAGCATCGGGGCCGCACTGATAGCAGCCTCACTGCTTTGGAGCCTGCAGATGCCCATCATCAAGCGGATATGGAGCGCCAGCATGACCCTCTTTGCCGGAGGCTGCTGCTTCCTGCTCATGGGGCTGTTCTACTATTGGATAGACTATAAGGGGAACACGCGGGGACTGGAGTGGCTGAAGATATACGGCATGAACTCCATCACCGCCTACTTGCTGGGCGAAGTCATCAACTTCCGCAGCGTGGCCGCCTCTTTTAGCTACGGCCTCGAGCAATACCTGGGCAAGTTTTACCCCACGTGGCTCACCTTCATGAACTTCCTCATCCTCTTCTTCATCCTCCGCTGGATGTCTCGCCACAAGTTGTTTCTGAAGATATAAAGTTCTACGCCCATACCCACAAAACTACATATCCTCCAGAGAGAAAGCCCGGAGCGAAAGGGTGTATTTGCCAAAACCATCTTTTGGTAGGGCACGTCGCTTTTCTTCAAGCTTAGGCATACTGATCTTTCCTGGGTTACGCTTTACCTCCGCCACGATTCCAGTCATGTCAAACTCATTGATAGCTACAATATCCAGTTCGTTCTCTCCCTTCCGGTCCCACCAGTTGCCCACTTGGGTATAATGGCCAGACTCCATCAACTTGGTTTGAAAATAGCATTCCAGCGTTCGCCCTGAAAAGAGGTCATAATGAGTATCTATATTACTGCGAAGCAAAGCGAACTGCTGTCTCTCTATCAGCGATTGGTAAGGACAGATGAATCTGAACCAAAACCTCAGGAACGGGTCGGAGATTTCATAGGAGGAGGTCTTGCTGTTTGGCTTAGAAAGCAACGGCTTCAAGCGAGAGATGATACGGTAGTCACGCTCCAGATTCTGAAGGAACGTCCCCGTGTCCTTCATCAATGTGCTGTCTATCTCAGTTCTTCTTGTCAAGCCATTGGCTATCAGCTGGAGAATGGAGAAATAGGTTACGCTATCGCTACTGAATTCCTGGTTCATCAGGTCACGCCCTTCAGTAAGGAAGTAAGAATCCTGCCGGCACACATTGTTCAGCATCTTGGCTTTCGTGAAGCACTTACTGTCCATCAGCAGTTCCACGTACTTGGCTACACCACCAGTCAACATATACAAGCAGAGAAGGTCTTCGTTGGCATAGTCCGGACAATGGTCCTGATAAATCTCCTTGAGCACATGGATAGTGAATGGGCGCAAAGTAAATTTGGAGGTAGGTCGGCCATAAAGCGGCTCATTGGCATCCTCAAAAATCCGCTTCATCAATGACTGAATACTTCCGCTGACGATGAGATTCAGCCGAGAAGAGGTATGGTATCTGTCCCAAAGGTCCTGCATTTCGCTGAAGATAGCAGGATTTATCTTATATAGGTTCTGAAACTCATCGATGACGACGGTGAAATGCCTGCGGGTGGATTCCTCCATAACCACCTTGAACAGGTCTCTGAACTTTGAGACCTGGCCATATACATGGAGTCCAAGATGCTCCTCCAGTTCACGCTGGAACTTCTGACAGAGTGTAGCTTCACTATCCTTTGACACAAACAAGTAGGCCCATTCTATCCCATCCAGGGCATGAACGACAAGTGAGGTCTTACCCACTCTTCGTCTTCCTGTCAGCACCGTAAACACCGCCGAGTGATGCGCTTGCCGCTCATTCTCCTGCAAGATTTCTATCTCATTATGCCTATCGTAGAACCTCATAATATAAACTGCTATTTATATAAACCGTCATTTATATTTGCGAGAGCAAAGTAAAGCATAAGAATTGATGCCACCAAATAAAACGAGCGATTTATTTTGCATTTCTTCCATCAATTAGTACCTTTGCAGCAGAAAAATCTCAAAAACGTGGAAAAAAGCCCTTCTGCTGTTTGAAGAGTCTTCAGACAGCAGAAGGGCTTTTTGCTGATGAAAATAAACTAGAACTTATAACCGAATGAGGCAAAGGCATTGAATCGGCTCGGTTCATTCAAGCCATAGTAGCTGTTGATGGCGAATACGAAGTGCTTGATTTCAAAGGCAAGCTCAGCAGATGGACCTACGATTAATGTTTCTTCACCTCCGATTTCAGCACCCACGGCTACTCCAAATTTGGGAAAGAAAAGACTTCCTCTTGTCATTGCAACTTTGTGGCCTATTTGTAGAGGAGCAACAAATTCAAATATGTCACCCAAATCATACGATAGTAACAAAGAGGGAGAGAAAGTCCATCTGTTAGCTTGATTTTTAAAAGGAATATTTGCTTCTACAGCTAGTAAAGCACCAAAAGCATCATCAGTCGCATAATCCCCACCATACCAATCATAAAAACTAGTTTTCATATATCCGCCACCAACTCTGACATTCCACGTAGTTTGCGCATCAATCCCTATAGCCATCATGGCTAATACCATACAAATAAATAACTTTTTCATAAAACGATTGTATTAATAAGTGAATAATAAGGTTGTCTATAGATATTAGAATTTCAATTGTTTCCAAGTATTGGAAATCTGACTGGAGAATGTTACGGAAGGTGTTTGCTTTTTCCCTTTTGCCACAATAGACTTGCGCATCACTTCCTTTCTGGCGTAATCGTACAGTTCACCGTAGGTCACGTTGCCTTTGGTCTCTTGCAGCTTCTTCATCAAATAGTAGGAAAAGAGACCGTGTGCTTTTTCATCGTATGAGAGAGCGGTCTCTGTACCAGAAGCGGCTGTGAGTACCACGACATTACCGGTCACCAATTCGTCTTTCACCTTGCGTGCGATACCACGGTGATTCTCATCGACGGCAGCTACGTCTTCACGGTCGTTTCCACTGAAGCAGGCATCTATCAATACCAGGGCGGACTTGGTGGTGAGCTTGCCCAGTGAGTCATAGAGTTCCTTCAAGCTGAATCCATTGTTGACATCATTGATGCTCACATCAGAGGGAATCAGTTTGCAGTTGCCTCCCTCATCAGGAACGCCATGACCAGCATAATAGACAATAAAGTTGGCATCCTGTCCATAGACATCAGCTATCTGCTGGAACCAACCCAACAGGCTCTTCATCTGCAGATAGGAAGCATTGGAAGCAAAGCGGATGTTTTCTTTGGGCAGTCCCAAGGTACGCAAGCAGTAATTCTGGAACGTCTTTCCGTCTTGTGCGGCATATTTTACGTTTGGCGTGTCTTTCTGCTTATACTCTTCGTTGGCTATGATGACGCAGAAGGTATTCTCCCGACGGGCATTGGTAGAGGGAATGTTGTAGTCAATATCCGATGTACCTGGTGTGATAGCCTCAGCGGTGACCGCTGCCAAGGAGGATGAAGAGGAAGATTCTAATGACGCGTTGGGTGAATCTTGTCCATAGGCTGATAGGTCTATTCCGGCAAATGTGTCCTCTTGTTGTTGCTGCATCAGGGGATAGACCACGTTGCCTGCCATCAGGTCTGATTCTTTGATGTTTGATGGCATGTTGAATGTCACACGTTGCTTTAGCTTAAAGGCATTCTTGCCAATCTTCTCTATCGTATTGGGGATATAAACCTCTCTCAATTCGGGGAATCCAAAGAAGCTATATTCTTCAATCTCAGAAATCCCAGGTTCTATCACTACCGTATTGGTGGTGTAGCCACTTCCTTCAAAGTAGAGGTCAATGACATTCACAGCATGTGACCTGCCAGCCTTGTCCAATACCTGGGCAGGAATAACCACCTTGGCTGCATAGCGGTCGAAACTAAGGACGTAAGTCATGCCCTTCTTTACCTTGCATTTGAAGTCTACACCACGATAGTTGTAAGTAAAGCTCTGTGCCCAACTCGTCATAGGGAGGGCCATCAGCAACAAAGTGCATAATGTAAGTGATTGAAGTACTCTTTTTGAGATAGATAAATTGTAATCTCTACAGGACGACCTCTTCATCATTGATTGTGTTAAAGGCCTATAAGCACCCCGGATTTGGCATGTTTCCAAATTGAAGATTTACCGCCAATATATAAAAAAGGCGTAGGTGCCTGTCGTTCTGCCTATCCTGGGAACACGGGCCTTCGCATTGCCTTACCACACAGGACAGACAACGCAGTTAGCCCACGCCAGTACGTATATGAAACTTACTATAGAGACTATACAGCACACCCTGACAGGTGTCTATACCAATCTCTACTGCAATAAGTACAATAGCGTACTACGCAGACATTTCCGTTGTCCATTCGTCTGTTGTGGTAAGTGAAGTTGCGAAGTTCGTGTTCCACAAGACAAACGTCTGAAAACGTCTTTCTTATATATCAGACCGCCCGCTCACCCACTAGGGGCTAACGTACGATGCTGCAAAAATAGGGATAATTTTGGAAATAACCTCACTTTATCGAAAAATATTGGTCCTTCATGCTCCAAATAGATTCATTTCGGGTTCATCCGACATTTCGAGTGAAGGCAAGTAAAAAGTAGTAGTGAATAAGAAGAAAACCGCTGAACTTATTGTATATTTGAGTAACGACAAACAAATGTACAAAGATGAACAGCAGTTTTCTATATCATGCGTGGGGTCTATATGACCATAAGTGCTACAGATGCTCCGGACTTTTATGAAGACACGATCAATTAATCTACATCAATCACTCATCACCCGCTACATTTGTAGTACATTGCTGAGCGATTGAAATTTCAGGACAAAAGCAAGTACCGTCCCCTGTAGCGATTGTCTGTCGCTGCAGGGGATGTCTTTTTGTTGCTGCTCTATACTGAGTC
>JBJEKT010000149.1:0-33452 GCA_051878775.1 Bacteroides sp.
CGATGTCCCTCGGCACCGAAGACTCCTTCGTGCCTAGGTCACCGAACAGTTACTTTTATTCAGATTTTGAGTTGAAAATTTGGTGGAATCAAAGTTCTTTTGTACCTTTGCGCCGCAGTCCCGGCAATTCCTCTCCCAGACTCAGTGCTGGTGAAGAATCCGGGTTTTCTTTTTATAGCATGTCATGAAGCGAGAGATAGACATTATTAGCGAGGCTTTTTCGTCTCAACGTCTGAAAAAATACATTCGACTGTATAATGGAGATGAGGCGAAGGTGGTGGCTCATTATAAGGCTAATTTGGCTTTGGCAGAGTCGCTATATACAAGTCTGTCTGTATTTGAGGTTACGCTGAGGAATGCTCTCTCGAAGGAACTAGAGCGTATGATGGGGCGAAAGGACTGGTATGCTGTCTTCCCGTCGAATCCTGCTTTGAAAAGTCTTACAAGTGAGGTTACGGTGGCCATAAGGCATATCTCTCAGAGGGGAGAAATGGTGTCGCCTGACAAGATAGTAGCCGAATTGACATTTGGTTTTTGGGTTACTTTGCTGAACAGCGAGTACGAGTTGACACTTTGGAAGGGTTTGCGCCTTGCTTTTCCGTATATGCCCAAGAAGGACAGAAAACGCAAAAATGTGTCATCGCCTTGCAATGCATTGAGGAAACTGAGAAACAGGGTGTTTCATCATGAGTCAATTTGTTGGGACTTGGATTATATCTCTGGCATTCACAGCCGTCTGGTTCAGGTATTGGGTTGGATGAATAAGGACATGCCCGTATGGCTTGAAGGTGTTGACAATTTCCATACAGTGGTGGATAGCATCCGCAACTCGTCTGCTGGCTTAAAAATCTGAACAATAATTCTGTTATCCAAAGAGATATGGGGCGTGTCTCATTATTCTTGTTTATTTGTGATTATTTGTGGTATATACAGTTGCTATTCTTTGATGATTCGTTTCTTGGTAACTGTTCGGTGAACTATACTTGACGGTTTGGGTTGGGAGCTCGAATAAATTAAGCAATCAAATATCCAAATTTTAAATAATCGATGTCCCTCGGCACCGAAGACTCCTTCGTGCCTAGGTCACCGAACAGTTACATTATTTGCGTATTTCAGGAAAAAGCAGTACTTTTGCGGACGTTTACGTCCGCTTCCTTTTTTGCATCTCAGCATAAAGTCTGTTATCTGCAATCGGTTAGTAGTCGGTGAGCGAGCAAAGTTTAGAAATAAGAAAAAGAAAGGATCATAATATGCTGCCTGAATCACAGAATACTGAATATAAGGAGTCCTGGAGGGATGAGTACCTAAAGTGGATTTGTGGATTTGCAAATGCGCAAGGTGGACGTATCTATTTGGGAGTGAATGATGCTCGAGAGGTAACTGGTCTTGACGAAAAGGAGGCGCATAAACTGACTGAGGATGTCCCTAACAAGGTGAGGGATATTCTCGGTATTATTGTAGATGTGAACCTACTTGAGGAGAGTGGGCTATGGTATGTGGAGATTGCAGTGCCGGCATACAGTAATCCTATCAATTACAAGGGACAGTATCACTACCGCTCGGGGTCAACAAAGCAGGAACTGAAGGGGGCTGCCTTGAACAGATTCCTGTTGGAGCGAACGGGCTTGAAGTGGGATGAGTATGTGGTGGCTGAGGCGAAGGTTGAGGACCTATCGGCTGAGGCTTTTGCGCGTTTCCGCAAGCAGGCTGCCAAGAGCAGCAGGGTGGATGAGGATGTGCTGCAAGATACGAACGAAGTTCTATTGTCCAACCTTCATCTGGCAGATGAGTTTGGACAGAAGTTGCAGAGGGCTGCCTTGCTGTTGTTCCACCCAGATCCGGAACGTACGGCTTCGGGGGCTTACATCAAGTTGGGATTCTTCTCGGCTGAAGATGACGACCTTGTCTTCCAGGATGAAGTTCACGGACCTTTAATGCTTCAAGTGGATAGGGCGTTGGATTTGCTGAAGACGAAATATACTTATCAGGCTATCAGTTATGAGGGTGGTCATCGCAGAGAAAAATCTTTGTATCCGGAGGATGCGTTGCGAGAGGTGCTGCTCAATGCTATTGCGCATAAGGACTATACTTCGGGGGTGCCTATCCAGGTGAGTGTGTATCCAGACAGAATTATGGTGTGGAACACTGGTGAGTTGCCAGAGAACTGGGGTGTGGAGCGACTTTTTGAGAAGCATCCTTCATTGGCTCCTAATCCTTCTGTGGCAAATGGCTTCTTCAGGGCTGGCGACATCGAGGCATGGGGACGTGGATACAGGAGAATGGCAAGAGTGATGTCTGAATGGAAATTGTTGCCACCTGTTGTAAGGGTGGATAATGGCCTGATGGTAACGCTCTATTGTGACAAGACGAAACAGATGAGGACGATGGGATTTGATGAACGCCAAATGGCGATTGTGGACTATATATTGGAGTATGGGCGTGTGACGAACGCTAATGTTCAGGAAATGTTCAAAGTGAGTCGTGTGACGGCTTTACGTCTGCTAAGCGGACTCAGCCCTCTGGTTGAGCTTATTGGAGGCAAAGGTGTTAATTCTCATTATGTTATGAAAAGATATTGATGTTCCGTTGGAAATGTTCAGGAAATGTTCAAAGGGCCAGGGTACAGGTAACTGATCCAAAGGAAATTTAGACGCAAGGCCGTGAGGGCTTCTTTCAATTCTTACAGATTGCAGATGATTGATTGATGATTACTGGTAAGCATCCAACCCCTATTTTGCCTTTATGATTATTAGTGAATACCTTTGCGTCATCATTAATTTTTAAAACGATTAATTATGGCAGTAACAAGTAAAGACATGTAACTGTTCGGTGAACTATACTTGACGGTTTGGGTTGGGAGCTCGAATAAATTAAGCAATCAAATACTCATATTTTAAATAATCGATGTCCCTTGGCACCGAAGACTCCTTCGTGCCTAGGTCACCGAACAGTTACTTTACAATGTTACTCCAGATGTTTCAATCAATTCATCAATCTGCTCAATCAGATGTATCACTCTCGGGTAAACATCGAGTATCTCCTCATTGGTGAATACACAGAAATCATCATAGTCGCTGGATTGGCGCATGTCGTACATCGTGGTAAATATTTTACCGCATTGAGCATCAAGAATACCTGTTTTGATGAAGTGTAGTCCAAAGTTGTGGCGAAGCCCTTGATGACTCTTCACATGGATATCGTGCAAAACCAACAAGGCGGATACGGCATGGAAGCAGGCATAATACAGCCTGTTGACAGCGGAATTCCACATCTCGTTTTCAATCAGTACTTGAGCGTCCCGAAGAAGATCCTTAGCTTTCTGCCTACGGTAATTGACAATGTCTTGCTTTGTAACTGGTTCCATAACTATACGAGGGGTATGGCATCTTCCATGACGTTGTAATAGAAGATGGTGCGGTGTTTGGCTTCTTCCCAGGCTTTCTCAGTCATGATGATGGGACTGATGATGATGCCACTCTGAAATTCCAGATCGTAGATGGGACTGGATATCTCATTTTTTTCCTTGGGTGTGACGTGATTCTTGTTCAACAGTATCAGCAGGTCGATGTCACTGTCTGGCCGTGCTTCACCACGTGCCTGTGAGCCAAAGAGTAAGGCTCTGGCATCTGGGGCTACCCGGCGCACGACTTCACGCAACTGCTGAAGGACTAATTCTCTATTCATAGTGTTCTATAGTTTTTTATGTCACAAATATAGTAATCTATAGCATACTGATGGTTCAACTAAACGCTAATATTTCTTAATGCATCTGGCGCAGATGCTTTTCTTACAATTTTGTTCTGATTATGTCGTTCTATTTTCTGATTTTTCTGCTGCTGTTGGCAGCGGAGGTGGTTTGTTTTAGCAGTTACTGTGAAGTTTAGTACAACTGAGCTATGAAAGAAAGTATAAAGAATGTATTGGACCCGAGGGACGACGGGATGAAGTGTGTGCTGTTTGACTCGGGCAAAGTCGGCGTGGTGAATGAACGTGGTGAGGTGATCTACCAGGTTGAGCAGTGCAGGCATATAGCGTTTGCAGCGCATGACTTCGTGAAGCTGAAGTTCGGCGTTGCGGATATCCTGAGTAACCCTATGCTGAAGAGTGCGCCGAGTGATGATGACAGCTATCTGCGGTCGCTCTTCTATGTGGATATGAAGTCGGGGCAGATGTATGGCAGCATGCCGCAGATACTGCACTTCGGTGGGTTTGAACTGCTGTATGTAGGTGGCTTTTTGTGTACCCGAACGCGGAGGTGCTATAGGGTGGAACGGAAACCTGACCTCATCACGGCAAGCGCTAATGGCCTATTCCTGCCTCTGCCTGGCTGCGAGAATCCTGATGATGATGCCCTGGACGATGTGTTGCGGTGGTATGGCGTGTATCAAATGTGCCAGTTGAAGGACGATGACAGCAAGGTGTATTGGCTGCTGCAGTGGTACTACAAGGACGACTCGGTATTGGTGATGGATGAACGAGGCATGCACATCTACGTCTGGATGGACTGGAAGACAGGACAGGTGACGAGAAGGGAGTTAGGGTATGAGCGGAATGAAGCGGAGCGAGCTGTGATGACCCTTGCGCTGAACGACATCAATCGTGAGGTGGAAGCCCGGTTTATAGAGAAAAGGGCTGCGGACAAAAAGGGGGAACAGAGGGCACGCAAGAAAGAGATGAAGAGGCTGACCTCTGTGGTGGTCTTCCAGATTGGCGGCAAGTGGGGACTGAAGAATAACGGGCGTATGGTGGTGCCTCCGATGTACCGCACCATACATGAACCGGTGGGGAACTATTGTGCGGTGGAGTTGTACCCTGGCATCTGGGGCGTGATAGCCATCGACGGAAAGGTGGAAGTGGAACCGCGCTATGAGGGCGTGGAGATACGGCCTGACGGAACGGTGGAGCTGATGGTCAGACCAGGGAAGATGATTACGAAGAAGCTTTCTTCAATTTAAAATTAAAATCTATCTTGCTCTTGTTGCGGGATTATCAAGTGGATATTTGTGCCCGTGTGAGGGAGGCATTCGGCAAGCACAGGAGTGTGATGATGCAGATGCCGACAGGGACGGGAAAGACGGTTGTGCTGGTTCAGCTTGTACGGGAATACCTGGACTCCTATGCTGACCTTAACGGGGGGTGCAGGGTGCTGATTGTGGCGCATCGCATCGAGCTGATTGAGCAGATGGGGGAACACCTGGAGCGATACGACATCGGCTATGGGGTCATTGCCGGAGGCAAGAAGGCCAACATGCAACAAGCGGTCATGATAGCCTCTATCCAGACTCTCCATGCGAATATATGTACGCTCAGCGCTTGGCTTTCTCCCTCCTTTATCCTCATCGACGAAGCGCACCATGCCGTGGCCAAGACCTACAGACAGCTGTGGGACACATGGCCTGAGGCGAGGTTCCTGGGACTAACTGCTACGCCCTACCGGCTCTCCGGAGTAGGGTTTACGGATCTGTTTGAGGTGCTGATTGACTCCTGGACGGTGAAACGCTTCATTGCTGAGGGGTGGCTGTCTGCCTTCGACTACTATTCCATCCGGCCCGAGAGTGATGAGCAGCAGCTCATCGACAACCTGAAGAAGCGGGGAGCTGACGGCGACTTCCAGATGAAGGAACTGCATGAGACACTGGATGTGGCTCCTTGCATTGAACGACTGTTTGAGTCGTTTGAGCGTTTCGCCTTCGACAAGAAGGGTATTGTCTATGCCATCGACATTGCCCATGCTGACCATATCGCCGCGTATTACCGAGAGCAAGGGGTGAATGCCATGACATTGAGTTCGAAGACTCCCATGGCTGAACGCAAGGCGGTGGTGGAAGCCTTCAGGACATCGAACGTCATCGAACATAGGGAGTTGCTGAAAGGGAAGCCGATACAGGTACTTGTCAGTGTTGACCTGTTTTCTGAGGGCTTTGACTGTCCCGATGTGGAGTTCATACAGATGGCTCGTCCTACCCTGTCGTTAGCCAAGTACCTACAGATGGTGGGACGTGGATTGAGGGCGCATGAGGGTAAGGAGTGCTGCATCATCATGGACAACGTGGGACTTTATCGGAGGTTCGGGTTGCCTTCGGGAGAAAGAGACTGGGGGTATTATTTCCTGGGGAACCTTCACTTTGACGCGGACAATCTGAACTTTGACCTTAACTTGAATCATCACCACGACACTGTCAGGGAAGAGGGAGATGAGGCCTTGGTCAAGATTGTGGGGCATGAAGGCATGGCATCGAGGTTTGACCAACTGGGTAAGGCCGGTTTTGAGACCATGAAGAGGGGGAAGGTGTGGATATGGGTAGATACGCTGACCGGTATCACCTTTGAGAGGCATCCTGTAGTCGTGGACTTCAAGGGCGTGGAGATGGTGACTGACGACGGAGTGACGTTCTATCCCCGCATTCGCTCGAAGTGGGTGGACAGCAAGAGTGGCATCAACAGAAAGGCACTGGAGACCCAGGTGGGCGACGGCTTTGGATGGATGAAGAGGTACGTGTCGTTGAGCGAACCTCACAAGGTGTATGAGCTGCAGGAGGTGATGGCTGGCGGCATGAGGGTGTATAAGGACGAGGAGGGCAAGACCTACTTCCAACAAGACCTGGACTCTCCTCTGGTCAGCAAGGAAAATACCAGAGGCAAGAGGGCCTTCATGGCCATGTGCGACGAAAGGCAGGAGGAGTGGAAGAGGAAGGTACGGGAAAGAAGAAGCAATGGCTTCGTGCAAGTGGATGCGACGACGGGAACGTGGTGTCTGCAAGGAAGGCTGGTCGAGCAGGATGGTGAGTTCTACCGGATAGTGGACGGGGGACGGTGGTTTGACGGGAATACGGGGTTTATCTATGAGCATCGCCCCGTGGTGCGTTACAGAGGCTTTGTGAAGCTGGTGTATGACGGTGATGTAGTCTATATCATGAACATACACGAAGAGCGGTTCATAGCCTACCACAACTGGGAGATACGGGCTGATGATGGCATCTGTACGATTGGTAACAAGCTCTACCTGCGCTCAGACAAGGACGGCAAGGCGCTGTGGATAAGGAAGCGCAGTGGCGACTTCCAACTGTTCGTGGTCAATGCGCCGATAGTGGAAGAGCGCAGTAAGCATACGCTGATGTACGATACGCAGCTGATGATTATCAACAAATATGGCAAGGAGGTAGAGGTGAAGCAGAGCTAAGGGGTACTCCTTCTCCAACTAAAATTCACAAATAAATCGTGCTGTAGCTTATCCTTCAGCACGATTTTTTTGTATTTTTGCCCCCATAATAAATGAATGAAGTATGAAAATAGGTGATAAAGTGCGCTTCCTCAGTGAAGTAGGGGGCGGAGTGGTGACAGGTTTTCAGGGTAAAAACATGGCCCTTGTGGAGGATGAGGATGGATTTGCCATCCCGATGCCGGTAAGTGAGTGTGTAGTGATTGAGACGGACAGCTACAACATCCCTACACAGGCTGACCGGGCTGCCAAGCAGCGTGCTGCTGCTGAAGAGCGTGCGGCTGCAGCGTCTGCAGCACCGGTTTCTCCGCGTGCGGCGGCTTCGGCTGTATCTCAGCAGGTGACTTCGGCTGCAGGCACGGAGTTGGCAGCTTCGGCCCGCCTCTCGGTCTATCGGCATCCCGAGGTGCGGGGTGGTGATGTGCTCAACGTCTGCCTGGCTTACGTACCAGTAGATATCAAGGCGGTGAGCACCACGCCTTTTGAGGCCTACCTGGTGAATGACAGCAACTACTGCCTCTACTATACCTACCTCTCAGCTGAGGGAAAGGCCTGGACCGTGCGCTCGATGGGTGCTATCGAGCCGAACACCAAGCTGCTGATTGAGGAGTTTGAAAAGGCTGAGCTCAATCAGCGTGAGCGGGTGGCGGTGCAGCTCATTGCCTTCAAGGATAAGAGCGCATTCCAGCTCAAGCCTGCTGTCAGCGTGGAGTTGCGTCTGGATGTGGTGAAATTCTATAAGCTCCACACCTTTATGGAGAACGACTTTTTCGATACGCCAGCCTTGATTTATGACCTGGTGAAGCATGATGCCCCTGTGCAGCAGGTCTATGTGGATGCAGAGTCGCTTCAGCAGGCGCTGCTTCAGAAGTCGAAGAACGATATGCCGGCTAAGGGTGAGCAGTCTGCCAAGTCCGACCGTAAGGGGCAGCAGCCACGTCGCAGCCGTAACGGCATCCTGGAGATTGACCTTCATGCCGCTGAGCTGCTTGATGATACGCGCGGTATGAGCAACGGGGAGATTCTGAATTGCCAGCTGGACCGCTTCCGCGAGGTGATGAACCAGTACCGGCAGAAGCGTGAGCAGCGCATCGTCTTTATCCATGGTAAGGGTGACGGCGTGCTGCGCAAGGCGCTGCTCGATGAGTTGCGCCGCAAGTATCCCAGCTGCAAGGCACAGGATGCTTCGTTTCAGGAATATGGCTTTGGAGCCACATTGGTGACCATACACTAAACGGATATGAAAGATAACTTGGAAGAGATGTTCCCTCTGGTGGATGAGGAGGGAAATATTACGGGTGCTGCCTCCAGGGGGGAGTGCCACAATGGAAGCAAGCTGCTGCACCCTGTGGTGCATCTGCATGTGTTCAACTCGCGCGGGGAGCTCTACCTGCAGCGTCGTCCGCTCTGGAAGGATATTCAGCCAGGGAAATGGGATACGGCTGTGGGGGGCCATGTGGACCTGGGTGAGAGCGTGGAGATGGCCCTGAGGCGCGAAGTGCGTGAGGAGCTGGGCATGACGGAGTTTACGCCCGAGGCGCTGACTCACTATGTCTTTGAGAGTGCTACGGAGCGTGAGCTGGTCTTTGTACACCGTACCACCTACGATGGGCCCGTCACGCCGAGTGATGAACTGGATGGAGGACGTTTCTGGAGTCTCGACGAGATTCGTGAGAATATGGGGAAAGGGATTTTTACCCCCAACTTTGAGAGTGAGATCCGTCGCCTGGGATTTGTCTCTGCATAGGCAGTGGAGAGATTAGTCTGACGCAGGAATAAAACAGCACGTGCCCCAACCGGCTATGGAGTCCGTTGGGGCACGTACTGTTTTATGAGGTTATTGAAGCTTCTTGAGCTGTTCAGCCATCTGCTGCTGAACCTCCTGGGCGGCGCGGCGCGAAGCGGCAGCAAACTGCTCACTCTTGTCCACGTAGATGATGCCACGGCTACTGTTGACGATCAGACCGCACTGGCTGTTCATACCATACTTGCAGACCTCTTCCAGTGAGCCACCCTGCGCACCTACACCGGGCACGAGCAAGAAGTGGTCAGGTACGATGCGGCGGATGTCTTCGAAGGCACGGCCCTGCGTAGCGCCTACCACGTACATCATCTGGTCATTGCCACCCCACTGCTGGCTCTTGCGGAGCACCTTCTCGAAGAGGCGTTCGCCCTCGGCATCGGTCGTCAGCTGGAAGTCGTGGCTACCCTTGTTGCTGGTGAGTGCCAGAAGGATGACCCACTTACCCGGATAGGCCAGGAAGGGGCTGACGCTGTCCTCGCCCATGTAAGGAGCTACGGTCACGGAGTCAATGTCCAGCTCCTCAAAGAAGCTGCGGGCATACATCGTGGAGGTATTGCCTATGTCACCGCGCTTGGCATCAGCGATGATGAACTGGTCGGGATAGTGCTGCTTGATGTACTTCACGGTCTTCTCGAAAGCAATCCATCCCTTTACGCCCAGGCTCTCATAGAAAGCCAGGTTGGGCTTGTAAGCAATGCAGAGGTCCTGCGTAGCGTCGATGATGGCCTTATTGAAGGCAAAGATAGGGTCTTCCTCCTTCAGCAGGTGTTCAGGTATCTTCTTAATGTCCGTATCCAGTCCCACGCAGAGGAAGCTCTGCTTGCGGAGGATGTTCTCAAAGAGTTGTTCTTTCGTCATATCGATTTAATTTTGAGGTTATAATCTATAAATTTTTAGTTTTTAGTTTTTAGTTTTTAGTTTCACAGTTCGCTCTCCTTGAGGCGTTCGGCATTCTCGGCCACGATGAGGTGGTCGATGCAGTCCTGTATGTCGCCATCCATGAAGGCAGAGAGGTTGTAGATGGTGTAGTTGATGCGGTGGTCGGTGATGCGGCCCTGGGGGTAGTTGTAGGTACGTATCTTGGCCGAGCGGTCGCCGGTGCTGACCATTGTCTTGCGTTTGGAGGCGATGTCGTCGATGTACTTCTGGTGCTCCTTATCATAGATAAAGGTACGCAGGCGCGCGAGGGCTCGCTCCTTATTCTTGGGTTGGTCGCGCGTCTCGGTACACTCGATGAGAATCTCCTCCACCACGCCGGTCAACGGGTTCTTCCAGTTATAGCGCAGGCGTACGCCGGACTCTACCTTGTTCACGTTCTGTCCACCGGCACCTCCGCTGCGGAAGGTGTCCCACTTGATTTCACCCTCGTTGATGATTACGTCGAACTCTTCAGCCTCTGGCAGTACAGCCACTGAAGCGGCTGAGGTGTGTACCCGTCCTTGGGTCTCCGTGGCTGGCACACGCTGTACGCGGTGTACGCCTGATTCATACTTCAGCGTACCATATACGTTGTCGCCCGTCACCGAGCAGATAATCTCCTTGAAGCCTCCTGCTGCCCCCTCGTTGGCGCTCGATACCTCCAGTCGCCATCCTTTGATGTCACAGTACTTGGAATACATGCGGAAGAGGTCGCCTGCAAAGAGGGCTGCCTCATCGCCTCCCGTACCGCCACGTATCTCGAGGATGGCATTGCGGCTGTCCTGCGGGTCGGCAGGTACGAGCATCAGTTTGATCTCCTCCTCCAGCTGGGGCAGGCGGGCTTCACAGGCTGACAGTTCCTCGCGTGCCATCTCCTTCATCTCAGGGTCGGTCTCGTTGGTCAGGATTTCCTTGGCCTCGTCGATGCCAGCCAGGGTCTGCATATACTGCTTGCGGGCATTCATCAGGTCACCCAGCTCCTTGTACTCCTTGGTGAGCTTCACATAGCGCTTCTGGTCGGCTATCACTGCCGGGTCAGTAATCAGGGTGGATACCTCTTCGAAGCGGGCTACCAGGCCATCGAGTTTCTCTAATATCGTATTGCTTTCTGCCATAGATGGTAAGGGGTTATTACTTGCAAAGATAGTTGGCCCACCGGTATTGACGGGTGACGATGTTGAACGTAATCACCAGCCATCCCAGCGTGCCGAGCATGAAGAGGATGGCGTGGAGCGTGAAGTCGCGCCGCTGGATGAGCAGCCACGACTCATAGCACATATAGACCGTGGCACACACGCTCGCTATGCAGCAGAGGAAAAACAGTATCTTTCGCATAACTGAAGATTAATACACAAATTCGCCAAACTCGCTGCGGATGATCAGTTCCTTCTTGTCGCTCTCTTCGATACGGCCGATGACCTGTGCATCGATGCCGAACGACTTGGAGATGGCTATCACCTCTTCGGCATGCTCAGGCGAGAGATAGACCTCCAGGCGGTGGCCCATGTTGAACACCTTGTACATCTCGCTCCAGTCGGTATTGCTCTGCTCCTTGATGGTGCGGAACAGGGGTGGCACAGGGAAGAGGTTGTCCTTGATGACGCGGCAATGGTCACCCACAAAGTGGAGCACCTTGGTCTGTGCGCCACCGGAGCAGTGCACCATGCCATGAATCTCAGGACGCAGGGCATCGAGCAGCTTCTTTACCACGGGGGCATAGGTGCGGGTGGGAGAGAGGACCAGCTTGCCGGCATCCAGCGGGGAGCCCTCTACGGCATCGGTCAGCTTCAGCCCACCGCTATAAACCAGCTCCTCGGGCACGGCCTTGTCGTAGCTCTCGGGGTACTTCTCAGCCAGGTACTTGCTGAACACGTCGTGGCGGGCGGAGGTGAGTCCGTTGCTGCCCATACCTCCGTTGTACTCCTTCTCGTAGGTGGCCTGTCCGAAGGAGGCCAGTCCCACGATGACGTCACCCGGACGGATGTTGGCGTTGTTGATTACATCGCTGCGCTTCATGCGGCAGGTCACGGTGCTATCCACGATGATGGTGCGCACCAGGTCGCCTACGTCGGCTGTCTCACCGCCCGTGGCATAGACGCCCACGCCCATTTCACGCAGTTCGGCCAGCAGTTCGTCGGTACCGTTGATGATGGCAGATATCACCTCACCGGGCACGAGCAGCTTGTTACGGCCGATGGTGGAGGAGACCAGGATATTATCTACGGCTCCCACGCAGAGCAGGTCGTCGATGTTCATGATGAGTGCATCCTGGGCAATGCCTTTCCATACGGAGAGGTCGCCCGTCTCCTTCCAGTACATGTAGGCCAGGGAGGACTTGGTGCCTGCCCCGTCGGCATGCATGATGTTACAATACTCCGGGTCACCCCCCAGGATATCGGGGATGATCTTGCAGAAGGCCTGCGGGTAGAGACCCTTGTCAATGTGCTTGATGGCGTTGTGAACGTCCTCTTTCGATGCGCTTACTCCGCGCATCATGTATCTTTGATTGGTGCTCATAAGGCATGTATTTATAATCAGTGTGCAAAAGTAGGGATTTTCGGTGACTTTACCGCATAATTAGGGGAGAAATTTACTTCACCTTGATACGGTCAAAGCCATCGCCATAGGCACCGATGACGGCGCTCTGCGTGACGTAGGCATTGGGGTCAATCTCCTTGATGAGGCGGAAGATCATGGTGCTGTCACGCTTCTTGGCCATCACGAAGAGCATCTTCACCTCATCGCCGCTGTAGAATCCGTTGGCATTGATGACCGTCACCCCACGCCGTGGACCCACCACGATGCTGTGACCTATCTCCTTATACTTCTTACTGATAATGATGAACTGAACCGACTGGCGGGCGCTGTTGACCACCTGGTCGAGCACAAAGCTGCAGATGTAGAGCGTGGCGTAGCCATAGACCACCTTCTCCCAGTCCTGGAGGGCGAAGTAGCCGCAGGAGATGATGACGAGGTCACACATCAGCATGACGCGTCCCAGCGTGACGTCATGGTACTTGTTGATGATGGCTGCGATGATGTCGGTACCACCGGTGCTGCCGTTGTGGGAGAAGGCCAGGCCAATGCCCAGTCCGCAGCATGAAGCACCGATGACGCAGGCCATGAAGGGCTGGTCGTGGAGCAGGTGGACGTCCTGCGTGAACTGCTGCAGCACACCGGTGATGAAGGTGAGCGTGAAGACGGCATAGACCGTCTTGATGCTGAACTTCCAGCCAAGCACCTTGATGGAGAGCAGCAGGAGCACGAAGTTGATGGCAAAGTAGGTGTACTGCACAGGGAAGCCCGTGGCGAAGAACACGATGGAGGCAATACCCGGCACTCCTCCCGTGGTGATGTCGTTGGGGAGGAGGAAGATGGTCCATCCGATGCCGTAGAGCAGCAGCCCAAAGGCTATCATCAGGTAGTCCTTGAGCTCGTTCAAGAACATTTGGCGCGAAATGGTTTGGCCAAAGAGGGTGACTGATTTTTTCATTGCTTCAATTATTTTTTTTGTAATTAGGATTGCTATAGTTCTATTTGATGGATGATTTGCCTGGGGTTAAGGGGCTGGTGGTTCGGAGCGCTCATATCGGTTGCCCTGCCAGCGGTAGCTGACGGATGGGGTGAGGTAGGGCTCCAGGCGCTTGCGTACCGCTGCATCCACTGAGTCGGGGGTGGTAAAGCGGATTACCAGCTGTTCGTCATCGGGGGTGAAAGAGGCTTCGGTAAGCAGCAAGGCAGCTGAGGAGAGCTGGGAATGGAAGATGGACTGAGCTTCGGAGGAGAGGAAATCATCCAGCTGCGGAGGCTGAGGGAGGACGTGGCTGAGCGGCAGCGGGTTCCAGTGGCTGTCAAAGAGCAACAGATGGCTATCCACTACGGGCGTGAGCACCGTCTCGGCCACACAGATTAGCGTATCGCCCTGCTGCGTAGGGAGCAGCTTCATCTGCCAATGGGCTAGATCGCTATGTTCCAACCGTATGTACGAGGATGAGAGTTGGGTCATCCGCGTGCGTCCAGCCAGTCGGTTCTGCACTTCGGCCTTCATGCCATTGGCTATAAAGTCCACCAGGTCAGCACGGTTGACCGCTGAGAGCAGGGGAGAGAGTGAGTCAGGCATGTCCACGAACCGTTCGCCGGCTCCAGGTCCCTTGGGCGATTCAGTCTTCACGTCAGTAGCCTGTTGAGCCCTCATCCCCATCGAAAGAGCCATCAGCACCAACCCTATCCATAATCGAAGTATCATCATACAGCGAAGTTTTAAATTGTTAATTTTTAATTTTTAGTTTTTAGTTTTTAGTTTTTAGTTTTTAGTTCTTAGTTTTTAGTTTTTAATTGTCTAGCTCCTGCTTCCCAGGTAGAGGAAGAACATTCCTATCAGCACCAATATCAAGTCGATAGCTTTGCTCTTGAGGTTCTTCTCGCGGAACACCCAGGCTCCGAAGAGGAACGACACCACCACGCTCCCACGGCGTACCATCGAGACGATGCTCACCATCGAGTCGGGCAGGCTCAAGGCGTAGAAATAGACGAAGTCGGCCGCACAGAGGAACAGGGAAATCAGCACGATGGTCCAGCGCCAGGTGAAGGGGGTGCTCTTCTTACGTACCGGCATCCAGAGCAGCAGGATGACGGGGCACATGATGAGCACCTGATAGACGTTGTACCAGGCCTGCACCAGCATGGGGGGCAACTGCCCCATCAGGTATTTGTCATACAGGCCACTCACCGCTCCCATGACGGCAGCCAGCACGATGAAGAGAATCCAGCGATTGTGCTTGAAGTCGATGCCCTCCTTCTTGCCCGACCGGCTCAGCATGAAGAACGAGGCTACGGCCAGCAGCACACCAATCCACTGGTAGAGGTTGAGCCGCTCTCCAAAGAGGAGCATGGCCCCTACGAGCACCATCACAGGCCGGGTGGCATTGATGGGCCCCACGATGGTGAGTGGCAGATGCTTCATGCCGAAGTAGCCCAGCACCCACGATGAGAGCACGATGAACGACTTGAGCAGAATCAGTCCATGGGCCTGCCAGGGGGCAGAGGGTACATAACAGAGAGTGCCCTCCATTGCCGCAGGGGCAAAGGCCGAAACGAGGATGAAAGGCAGGAAGACCAAACTGGAGAAGATGGTATTGAGAAACAACACAGGGAGAACCGCATTGTCCTTGAGAGACTGCTTCTTAAAGGCATCGTAGAAGCCCAGAAGCGTAGCCGATAGAAATGCTAACAGAAGCCACATTGTCTTTGTCTATGCTGTATAGTGAGTAACTTATTTCGTTTTGCGGCTGCAAAGGTAACGCTTTTTTTCCATACCGCACCGCTGCTGGTCAGAAATAATTAGGGAGGCATCTCCTCCCTCCCCGCTTGTGGTTTCTCCCTACTCCTCCAGCCAGCCGATACCTTGGCGGAGGATTTCGGCACCGCCCTGGGTGCAATCCACCACCGTCGAGCCCTCCGTCCCACCGGTGCCTCCATCGATGACCAGGTCAACTCGCTCCTCCCACTTCTCGTGAATCAGCTCCGGCTCCGTGAGGTACTCCACCTCTTCGCCCTCATCCAGGGGCAGTGAGGCTATCATCATCGGGGCCTGGAGTTGCGCCAGGAGCTCGTGGAGCATGGGACAATCGGGCATACGGATGCCCACCTCACGCCGTCCGCTGAATATCTTAGGCAGCCGCGTCGTGCCTGGTAGGATAAAGGTGAACGGTCCGGGCAGGTTGCGCTTCATCAGCTTGAAGGTGGCATTATCCACCTTGGCGTACTCGCTGATGCTGCTCATGTCGTAACAGACCACGGAGAGGTGGTTCTTCCTCGGGTCCAGTCCCTTCAGCCGGCAGATGCGCTCTATGGCCCGCTCCTTCAGGGCATGGCAGGCCAGGGCGTACTGCGTGTCGGTGGGTACGATCATCACTGCTCCGTCGTTGAGGAGGCTCACCAGGCGTTCCAGGAGCTCAGGGCTGTTGTTCTTGGGATATAACTTCTGTATCATAGCCAATGTATCTTATAGCGGGCGAAGATAGCGCTTTTCAGCGAGAAGCGCAAGCTTTTTCCGGGCAGAAGCACACCCCTTTCGGAGAAGAGGCATTCGCAAACGATTGCGTTTTATTTTGCAAACGTTTGCCAAAAGGTGTACTACATTATAAATATTATCGCTACCTTTGCAGCGAAAAACCAATATGTATAGCAAAAGTTGCTCACACTACCATGGCCAACACACCCATTACGATTAAAGATATCGCCCGGGCGCTCAACGTCTCGGTCAGCACCGTCTCGCGGGCACTCAAGAACAATCCCGACATCAGCAAGGAGACGCGGCAGCTCGTCAACGATTATGCCCGTCAGCACCATTACAAGCCCAACGTCATGGCGGCCAACCTCCGCAGCAGCCGCTCCAACATCATCGGTGTGATTGTGCCCCAGCTGGTTCACCACTTCTTCTCCTGCGTGCTGAGCGGCATTGAGCGTAAAGCCTCGGCCGCTGGCTACACCATCCTGGTGGCACAGAGCACGGAGAGCTACGAGGAGGAGGTGCAGATAGTGCGCCGCTTCCAGGAGGCACGTGTGTGCGGAGTGATAGCCTCCCTGGCCAAGCAGACATCCCGCTACGAACACTACCAGGACCTGCTCGACGCAGGCATACCCGTGGTGTTCTACGACCGCATCTGTACCGGCGTGAAGACGGAGCGCGTGGTGGTGGACGACTATGCCGGAGCCTTTGCTGCCGTGGAGTACCTTATCCAGACGGGCTGTAAGCGCATCTGCTTCTTTGGTGCAGACCCTCACCTGGAGATTACCAAGAACCGTCGCAACGGCTACCTGGATGCCTTGCGCCGCTACAATATTCCCGTTGACGAGTCGCTCATCACCATGTGTGATACCCGTCAGAAGGCCATGGCCCTCACCCCCGACCTGCTGGAGGGCGCTCAGCGTCCCGATGCCTTCTTCGCCATCAACGATGAGACGGCTGCGGGCATACTCTATGCCTGTAAGATGGCAGGCTTCCAGGTGCCTCAGGAGGTGAGCATCTGCGGGTTCACCGACGGCATGATAGCACAGAGCACCGACCCCAAGCTCACCACCGTGGAGCAACATGGCGAAGAGGTGGGAGCCAGTGCCTTCGCCATCCTCCAGGAGAAGCTGGAGCAGCTCAGCCACAAGGAGGGGGGAGTGGTGAGCCCCATCAAGAACCGCATTGTCCGTACCAACCTCGTGGTACGGGGTACAACCAAATAATCACCTTTATTCATATAGCCAAATAATCAATACACGATAACATTATGAGACAGAAACCTGATTTAAGTTTTTGGAAGCTGTTCAACATCAGCTTCGGTTTTTTCGGCGTACAGATTGCTTACGCCCTTCAGAGTGCCAACATCAGCCGTATCTTTGCCACGCTGGGTGCTGACCCGCATCAGCTCTCCTTCTTCTGGATTCTTCCCCCGCTCATGGGCATGCTGGTGCAGCCCCTCATCGGTATGATGAGTGACAAGACGTGGTGCCGGTTTGGCCGGCGCATCCCTTACCTCTTCGTAGGTGCCGTCATTGCCGTGGCCGTCATGCTGATGCTGCCCAATGCCGGCTCGCTGGGTCTGACCACGCAGGTAGTGATGTGGGGTCTGACGGGCACGATGCTCTTCGGCTTGATGTCGCTGATGTTTCTCGACACCTCCATCAACATTGCCATGCAGCCCTTCAAGATGATGGTGGGCGATATGGTCAATATCCGTCAGAAGGGCCTGGCGTACAGCATCCAGTCATTCCTCTGCAATGCCGGTTCGCTGGTGGGCTACCTCTTCCCCTACATCTTCACCTTCCTGGGCGTGAAGAATACGGCTCCTGAGGGTGTGATACCTAACTCCGTCATCTACTCCTTCTACATCGGTGCAGCCATCCTGATACTCTGCGTCATCTACACCACGGTCAATGTCAAGGAGTACTCACCTGAGGAGATGGCCTCCTTCGGTGCGGAAGAGGCTGAGCCTGTCCCCGCGCAGGGTCTCCCCACTGCCGCACAGCAGAAGGTGAGCATCCCCTACACGTTCCTCTCCATCGGCCTGGTGCAGTTCTTCTGCTGGGCCGCCTTCATGTACATGTGGACCTATACGCCAGGTGCCATTGCCGCTCAGTGCTGGGGCACGACCGACGTGGCCAGTGAGGGGTATCAATCTGCGGCCAACTGGGTAGGTGTCGTCTTTGCCGTCCAGGCAGTGGGTTCCATGCTGTGGGCCATGCTCATACCGCTCTTCCGCACCCTGAAGCTGGCCTATGTGGTGAGCCTCGTAGTGGGTGGTCTGGGCTTCATCTCCATCTTCTGGGTGCATGACCAGTACGTGCTGTGGGTCAGCTTCCTGCTGATAGGTGCTGCCTGGGCCGGTATGCTGGCACTCCCCTTCACGCTCTTCACCAACGCACTTCAGGGCAATCCCAAGATGGGTACCTACCTGGGCCTCTTCAACTGCACCATCTGCCTGCCTCAGATTGTAGCAGCCGTGGTGGGCAGTCCGTTGCTCAAGAGTCTCACCCCCGAGGGTGGCGAAGCCCCGCAGGTACAGATGCTGGTCATTGCCGGTATCCTGCTGTTGGTGGGCGCTGTATGCGTCATCTTCATCAAGGAGAGGAAATAACCCTAATCGCTAAACACAAAACCCTAATCACTAATCCCTTACCCCCTAGCATCATGAACAAATACCTGCATATTGACGAATGGAACATCGTGGAGGAGGGGTTCGACCCCGACCGCCAACGGATGAGTGAGAGCATCTTCAGTCTGGGCAACGGCCACATTGGCCAGCGCGGCAACTTTGAGGAGCAGTACGACAGTGACAGCTACCAGGCCTCGTTTGTGGCTGGCATACACTTCACGGAGCGTACGCGCGTGGAGTGGTGGAAGAACGGCTTCTCGCGCTTCACTTCCCGTATGCCCGTGGCTGCTGACTGGAGCCTGATCAACCTGCGCCTGGTGAACGAGGAGCTCGACCTGGCCCATTGGAACGTGATCCACTTCAGCCGCCGCCTCAATATGCAGGATGGCATCTACGAGCGGCAGGTGGAGGCCACCTCCCCCAAGGGGCACAGCCTCCAGCTGGAGGTGGAGCATGTGGTCAATATGGCCCATCCCTCGCTGTGTCACATCAAGTACAGCGTCACCTCGGTGAACTACACGGGCCACCTCTCGCTGCTGCCGCTGCTCAGTGCCGAGGAGCAGGATGAGAGTCACCCCGAGGGGAAGGTGTGGAACATCCTCCGCTCCGAGTGCGGCAAGGAGTGTGCCGACCTCTGGACACAGACCCGCCGCGAGGACAACCAGGTGTGCTACGCCATGACCTACCAGTTCTTCAAGAACCATACGGAGAGCAGTCACGGCGCCATCCGTATCGAGAAGGAGCGGCAGAGCGGCTACTGCCTGGGGGCCGATGTGCGCCCGGGCGACCGCATTACCCTTATTAAATATGTCTCGGTAGTCAGTTCACTCCAGCAGGAGGTGCGCCATATCGTGGATGTGGCCCAGCAGGAGGCCCTGCAGGCCAAGCGCCTGGGATGGGAGCAGCTTACGGCCGACCACCGCAAGGCGTGGCACCAGATCTGGGAGGAGACCGACGTGCGCATTGAGGGAGACCCCGCTGCCCAGCAGGCCATCCGCTACAACATCTTCCAGCTCTTCCAGACCTACCGCGGCGATGACTACCGGCTCAACATCGCCCCCAAGGGGTTCACCGGCGAGAAGTATGGTGGCAACACCTATTGGAACACCGAGCTCTGCTGCGTGCCCTTCTTCCTGCTGGCTTCGCCTAACGACATCGTGCGTAACCTGCTCCTTTACCGCTACAACCAGCTTCCCAGGGCCATTGAGAATGCCCGCCGTCTGGGATTTGATGGCGGTGCTGCCCTCTTCCCGCAGGTGACCAACAACGGCGACGAGTGCCACAGCGAGTGGGAGATTACCTTCGAGGAGATTCACCGTAACAACATCATGGCGTATGCCATTGCCCAGTATGCCGTCATGACGGGCTCTACGGACTACGTGGCTCACCATGGCCTGGAGCTGATGATCGGCCTGTGCCGCTTCTGGAGCCAACGCGTATCCTTCTCGGAGCCGAAGCAAAAATACGTCATCCTGGGCGTGACCGGTCCTAACGGCTACGAGAACAATGTGGACAACAACTGGTACACCAACTTCTCCTGCCGCATGTGCCTCATCATGACGCTCGACTTCATCGGCCGTCTGCACCAGTCGCACCCCGAAGCGCTGCAGCAGGTGTTCAGGAAAATCCGCTTCGACGAGGCTGCTGAGACTGCCCGCTGGCGCAAAATCATCGACAACCTCTACCTGCCCTACGACGAGAAGCGGGGCATCTTCGTGCAGAACGATGGCTACCTGGACAAGGAGCTCCATACCACGGCCAGCCTGAGCCCCGACGAGCGCCCCATCAACCAGCACTGGTCGTGGGACCGCATCCTCCGCTCCTGCTACATCAAGCAGAGCGATGTGCTGCTGGGTCTCTACCTCTATGCCCACCTCTTCGATGAGGAGACGCTGCGGCGCAACTTTGAGTTCTATGAGCCGATGACGGTCCATGAGTCCTCCCTCTCCCCCTTTATCCACTCCATCCTGGCGGCCCGCCTGGGCAAGCTCGACAAGGCCTACGAGCACTTCATGCGCTCGGCCCGCCTCGATCTGGACGACTACAACAACGAGGCCGACCAGGGGCTGCACATCACCAGCATGCCAGGCAGCTGGCTGGCCATCGTACGCGGCTTTGGCTACTTCATGACGGTGGATAACACCTTGCCCTCGTTTGCCCCCGTGCGCCCGCCGCAGTGGCGCAGCTACAGCTTCAAGGTCTATTTCCGCAGCGTCACGCTGCTCGTGGAGGTGGGCGATGAGGCCAGCATCACCCTGGCAGGGGAGCACCCACAGGAGGTGATACTCTACGGCCGCCACTACCTGCTGCAGCCCGGGGAGCGCTGCTCAGCCCCCTTGAAGTAGGATTTTATGGGGTGGGGTGGAGCATCATTCCGATTTTTTGTGTACTTTTGTGGCGCAAAATAGCAAGTGAGTATGATGAATCAAGACCCCCGACATATCCGTATCAGCGACTACAGCTACCCGCTGCCCGACGAGCGCATCGCCAAGTTCCCCCTGGCTGAGCGCGACCAGTCCAAGCTGCTCATCTACCGTCAAGGCCAGGTGAGCGAGAGCCAGTTCTTCCATCTGCCCGAACTGATAGCGCGTGGCGAGTTGATGGTGTTCAACAATACGCGCGTCATCCAGGCCCGTCTGCACTTCCGCAAAGCCACGGGAGCCCTCATCGAGGTGTTCTGCCTGGAACCCCTCGAGCCGGCTGACTATGCGCAAAGCTTCCAGCAGACCGCCCACGCCTCCTGGCTCTGCCTGGTGGGCAACCTGAAGAAGTGGAAGGAGGGAACGCTGGAGCGGGAGATGACGGTGAAGGGCGAGCCCGTGAAGCTCACCGCCACACGCGGTGAATGCCGTGGCACGAGCCATCGCATCGACTTCGGGTGGGACAATCCGCACATCACATTTGCCGATATCCTGGAGGTGTTTGGCGAACTGCCCATTCCTCCTTACCTCAACCGCGAGACGCAGGAGAGCGACAAGGAGACCTATCAGACGGTCTATTCCAAGATAAAAGGTTCGGTGGCAGCTCCTACGGCTGGCCTGCACTTCACGCCCCGCGTACTGGAGGCGCTGCGTGCCAAGGGTGTAGAGCTGGAGGAGGTGACGCTCCATGTCGGTGCCGGTACCTTCAAGCCCGTGAAGAGTGAAGAGATAGAGGGGCATGAGATGCATACAGAGTATATCTCGGTGCATCGCCACACGCTGCAGCGACTGATTGACCACGGCGGACGGGCCATAGCCGTAGGCACCACCTCGGTGCGTACGCTGGAGAGCCTCTACTACATGGGTCTCACCCTGCTCCGCCACCCCGAGGCTACTGATGAGGAGCTGCACGTCAAGCAGTGGCAGCCCTATGAGGATGCGCCATCCGATGCTTGCGTCAGCGCTGTGACGGCTCTGCAGGCCCTGGCCGACTACATGGACCGCCACCAGCTGGAGGCCCTCCACAGCAGCACACAGATCATCATTGCCCCGGGCTACCGCTATCACATCGTCAAGGCCATTGTCACCAATTTCCACCAGCCTCAGAGCACGCTGCTCCTGCTGGTGTCCGCCTTCGTCCGTGGCCAGTGGCACACCATCTACGACTACGCCCTGAGCCACGGCTTCCGCTTCCTGAGCTACGGCGACTCGTCGATACTCTTCGGCGACGAGGGCTGACGAGTGGGGTATCTGTAGGGGGCGGACTTATGAGTCCGCCCGATTACACGCACGTTATCATTTCTTCATCTCAAACTTTTCTGAACCGATGAGGGCCCCATCGGCGAAGATATCCACGCGGTAGGTACCTGCTGAGAGGTACTCATTGAAGGTGTTGCAATATACAGTCATAGCCTTCTCCTCTCCAGTATATTCCAAGTAGATTTTGCTCGTATAAGGCAGTGCTCGGTTTTCGTAGGTGAAGACGTTGTCGGGACTTCCTGTAATGATGGCATTATTGGGCTTTACGATGTTCACGTAGATAATGTGTTCACCATTCTTGGCCGTGACGTTCTTCGCAATGGTGAAATCTACCTTGAATTTATTCACATTCTTTATTTTCTTGGCCTTCTTCTCGTCGTTACGTGGTTCTATCTTGATGCCCGTTGCATCCAGCTGTGCTGCCAGGGAGACCTTCTTGTCCAGGTCACGCTTCTCTTCGGTGAGGGTGTTGATCTGCTGTGAGGCCCAGTTGTACTTCTGCGTCACGTCGGCTATGATTTCCTTCTGCCGTGCGGTGAGCTGGTTGAGGGAGTCTATCTGGTTGATGTAGCTCACCATCACCTTGCGCAGGGTGGCCAGCTCCTTCTTGAGTCGTCGTATCTCGGTAGCGTTGGTACTCTTCACGGTGCGTAGCTCTTCGAGCAGTCGTTGCGTCTTGAGCTGTTCCTGTTCGAGCAGCACCTGCAGCGAGTCGTTGGCTATCGTGGTGCGCAGTTCGTCATACTGCTTGGCGAAGTCGGTATATTGGTTCTCAAGGTCTTCCTTTTCGAGCTGAAACTCTTGCGTCAGCTCATAGTTCACTTGCTTTTCGCTAACGAGTAGCACGGTGACCAGGACCAGCAGCCCCACGAGCACTGCTCCAGCCCCATAAATCCATTTCTTGTCCAGATTATTCATATTAAATAGTTGTTTTTTTCTTATTTGAGGGGCAAAATTAGGGATAATCTTTGATATTTCAAAAGAAAACGCTATATTTGCACCGCATTTTCGGCACGAATGTTGCCAATCACCCTGGGGTTGACTGGATTTGACAGCGGGCAGAAAGGACAGGTAAGCATGCAGTGCGTCGTAGATTAGCACTATAATCTCAGTCTTCAAAAGATTATCTGGCGAAAACAATTACGCTCTCGCTGCTTGATTGAAGTACAGTAGATCGAAGCTTAATCCCGGCACCAGGTGCTGGGACGTGACATCACTCGGAAGCTGTTGCTCCGAAGCATTCCGGCCAAGTGGTGCAGCCAAATCGGGGATAGTCGTCGCTGGCCTCGCAGCGTAGATGAAGTTTTAGAGGATAAGGCATCGGTTGATGGCTTTGGTTCTGCCGTTGCACGAAAATTTAGGCAAAGATAAGCATGTAGAAAGCTTGTGTTTTCCTCGTTTGGACGAGGGTTCGATTCCCTCCAGCTCCACCCACAAGTGGTAGAAGCAGACAGAAGTCAGCCTCCTGTAAGACCAAAAGCGTCGCAGGAGGCTGACTTCTGTCGTAAGCTATCCTCATGCCTTCGTTTGAGGAATATCCAGCCTCGTGCGAGGAAAGGGCAATCTGAGCAATTCACTTCTCAGCCGTGAAGAGTAAACATCTCACAGCTGAAGTATTAACTCCTCACGGCTGTGGTATTTATTCTTCAGGAACGCCAATGGAAATGATTTCCGCATCGCGATGATTCGTTTATTCAAAGGCTTTGAACAATTTGTCGAATGGATAATAGCACTCGATGATGGTATTTTACTTATTATTTGCATAAAACGCAAATAATAATGTTATTTTTGCATTGTTTTTTGCCCTACATGAATAATTCCTGAGATTTATTTGTTACCTTTGTACCCACAATCAATAATAGACGTAGTAATGACTAGAGACATTAATCGCATTAAGGTAGTTTTGGCAGAGAAGAAGCGGACAAACAAATGGCTGGCTGAGACATTAGGTAAAGATCCCGCCACTGTTTCTAAGTGGTGCACAAACTCTGCCCAGCCTGGACTTGAAACCTTGCTTCAAATAGCAGAATGTCTGGAAGTGGATGTAAAAGAACTCATCAACTCCAGCAAAAGTGATGTGATGTATATTCAAGTAACCAAATAAATAGCATTTCTTTTGTATGCCAGTAAACAAGAATGCACAATTCAGATATCAAATCTTAGACAGGTGTTTTAGTGACTTCCGCCACAAGTATGACTTTGCCACCCTCTTAGAGAAGGTTAATGACCACTTGGAAGATGTTCAAGGGGGTGATTCTATGATAGGTATTCGGCAATTGAGAGGAGACATCAATGCTATTCGCAAGATGCTTCCTAATGGAATATATCTTGAAGCAAAGCCGTATTATGACAAGAAGTGTTATTACCGCTATTCAGAGCGTGACTTTTCGATTTTCCAGAACGAACTATCACCAGACGAGATTCAAAAACTGCGTTCCACCATTGAGATGCTTAGTCGATATCGTGGTGTCCCTAATAATGCCTGGTTGGAAGAAGTAATTTCCAATCTTGAATATCGTTTTGGTATTAAGCCGAACAGCCAAAATGTGGTGGCTTTTGAACAGAATGAGCAATTGCAGGGACTAGAGTATCTTTCAGAGGTAATAGATGCTGCCGTAAATCATACACCTCTTATTATGTATTATAGGACGTATAAGGGTAAGGAAATTACATCAACTCTCCATCCCTATCATGTCAAACAATATAATAACCGTTGGTTCCTGTTTGGTTATGAGGAAGAAACTGGGAAGATAGCAAATAAGGCTCTTGACCGTATTCAGCATATCTCTTTAGCAAATATTCCATTCAAGCCGAATACGACTATCGACTTTGCTCATTTTTTTGACGATGTAGTAGGTGTCTCTATACCATATGACGATGTAGAGAAAGAAACGATCATTCTGCGTTTCACACAGAAAAGATTTCCTTATGTAACATCAAAGCCTATTCACAAATCACAAACCACAGTCAACGAAAAAGAGTGTACAATAGCTTTAAACATTAAACCGACTCGTGAGTTGGAACAACAAATCTTATCATACGGTTCTGACGTAGAAGTACTCTCTCCTGAATCATTTAGACTACAAATTGCAGAAAAAATAGCAGATAATTATAAAAAATATTTTCCTGTGCAGAATGAATGCACGGGTGATGTGTAACTTTGCAGCGACATTTGAAGTTGAACCTAAATTTGTTTTGCATGAAGATGACAGCTGAGACAATGAACATGAGTAACGAGACTGAAAGATTTAATTACGCATTAGATCTTTTCTTTGGGATGAATCCTGCCAAAAGGTACTGGATTTTGCTGGCAATGTATTTTGCAAAAAATAAAAAGCTACAAACGATTGACAATTACGAAGGTAATGATTTCGTTATGGCTACCATGTCTGTTGATCTCATTGGACACAGGAACATCGTTGATGAATGGAATCAGAAGGGTGTCAAGAGTCGTTCAGTCGTTGCAGTTGTGGATGATGACAAGAAAGATATCATAGATGAATTTTATTATGGTTTCGATGTCGATGCCATTAATTATTTGAAAAGTCAACCCAATAAAGAACTTGGTTTCTTTGGGCTTAGACAGATGGAGCCAACATACCTTGTTGAGGTAGCTGAAATTTTAATTGGCATTTCAAATGATTGGTATGAAAAGAATACCAGTTGGGCATTCTTATCGATACTTCGAAGAGCTGGACGAAACAATCGTTTTTCAGATGGACCTTTTTATCAGCCCGAAGAGCTAACTCGTCTTATTGTTGAACTATTAGACGCTCAAAAAGGCTCAGTATATAACCCTTATGCAGGCTTATGTTCTTTTGCTGCATCAATATCATCCAACTGCCGTTATTACGCACAGGAGCTTTCAATAGATTATGTACTTGGCAAGTTTAACTTGCTGTTACACAATAAGAGAAATGCTGTATGTGAGAAAGAAGACTCGCAAATCAAATGGAAAGGTGCATTAGGTTTTGACTATATTGTTAGTTCGCCTCCTTTTGGTGTTAGGTGTAATAGTAAATACATGACAACCGAAAGAGACTATCTATTTCGTTCTGCCATGGATGTTCGCCATAAGGCTATCGGCGTATATCCATCTTCCATTTGTTTTGACAGTGGTTTGTCATCCACCAGAGTTTCAAAACTTGTTGAAAACGATTGTATAGAAAGTGTGATATTGCTTGCGAATAAAACCTTTCAGTACACTGGAATAGAACCAGTGATTATCGTTGTCAACAAGAATAAAAAGAAAAAGAAAACAATACGCTTTGTAGATGCTTCCGATTGCTTTGATACAACTGGCAGAGACATCAAGTTGTCTGTTGACTCTATATTGTCGCTTTGCAAAACAGATGGAGACCATTCTCGATTGGTTCACGTTTCCGAAATTGAGTCTAATAATTTCAAACTTTATCCCAAACTATACCTCAAGAAGGAACTTGAAGTGCCAGCAGGGATGAAAGAAGTTTATCTTCGAGAAGTTCTCAAATCACTGCCTTGTAAATCTCCCCGAGACAGTAGGGGACGTGTATTCTCTTTTGTTAATAGAGACTCAATTAAAGCAAAAGGGATAATTAAGGCTGAAGATTTGGAAATTCGTGCAATCGATAGTCGCAATTATCGTGTTGTTAACGAAGATTGTCTTATCTTTGTTAGAGGTGGGCAGTATACGACCAAATATCTTATAACTAATGGTGAAGATGTCTATTTGCGAAGCAGGTTCCGTCCATTTTTAGTTAATACGGATATTATAGAGCCTGCGTATCTGCTTTCTGAATTCTCTAAGGATTACTTCTCTGAGCAGTTGTATTCATACGGTTCAGGTTTTTCTGGTCCAAGAATATCAACTGATGAACTCTTGAACCTGAAAATTCTTGTGCCAAAAGTTCGGGAACAACAATTTAAGATGTCTCTTGACACTATCGAAAAGAACCTGGAGACATTGGAGAGTCAGAAAGAAGCTGCGTATAAGAGAAAAATGGAGAATTTTGTTCTAAACCAGCGACAAAGGAAACATGCTGTTGCGCAAGTACTCAACGAAATACTTCCTTCAATGGAAAACATTGAGAACTTCATTCTTGACAACGAAACCGTTTCAAAAGATTCAGTCGTCTCTCGCAGATTCGGTACGACTTTGCAAACTTATTTGGCAACCGTAAGAAAGCAACTTGATAAGATTGCCTCAATGGTTGATAACTTTACGAGTCAGGAACAGTACGGCAAGCCTGAAGTTATTCGAATGGAAGATTTCCTTTCTGAATACTGTTCGTCCAAGAAGAATCTGGGGATTCCTATGGCGTACATTCATCACTACGAGGAAGAAGAGATAGAGCAAGAAGTAAAAATCTCCAAAAAAGATTTAACGCAGATGCTTGACAATCTCATTGCTAACGCCGTAAAGTATGGTACGACTGACGATATTGAGCAGAAATATGGTTCAACGGATGAGAAACGCAGAGATTTTCAGATACGTGTCGAGACCCATGCTATTCATGATTATAAGGATCCCGTTGTTATTCGAGTTAGTAATAATGGTGAAGCCGTATCAAAGTCTATTTCTCTTGACAAGTTGTTTACTTGGGGTATTGGTCGTGGCACAGGTATCGGATGTTGGCAGGTTAAAGAGATAGCTGAACATTATGGCGGTTCTGCATCTTATGAAGAGTTCCCCAACGATCCCGACGGTTTTGTCAGCGAGTTTAGAATTGTTTTACCTTTAGACGATGATTAATCATGCAGATAAATGTACTTTGGATAGATGATCAGCCCAATGAGGCGTTCATCGATAAGGCAGACAAGGTGGGTGTCTACATTGAAGTGCGCGAAAATGTAGATGCTGGGATAGATGAGTTGTTAAATTCATCTACAATTTATGATGCTATTATTCTTGATGCGAACTGCATCAGCCATAATGATGGCTCAAAAGAAACAGACATTGCAGCACTAGGTTATGCGCTTCGCCTGATTACAGCAAATCAGATAACCATTCCATGGTTCGTGTATTCTGGAGGTGGCTTTTCTGGCGAAGAATCAATAAATATCATTGTAAGAGCTTACGAAAGGGCATACGATGAAAAAGGTTGGTATAAAAAGCCAGTAGAAATAAACGAGCTATTTGCCAAAATCAAACAAGTAGTCCCCGATTCGGATGCCTACAAGATTAAGGAGAAGTATTCTGAAATCTTTTCGTTCTATCCTAATGCAAAGGAGCTTGTTGACATTTTATTATATATAGAAAGAAACAAGTCTAACAATCCCGCTGTCTTTAACCTAATTCGCAAAGAACTTGATTGGATAATGGGCAATTTGTATGAGTGTGGAATGTTAAGGGAACCATATAAGGGCAGTAACCTAAGTGAATGCAGTACTTTCCTTGGCAATAAGAATTTACAAAGTCTGGTACCTCTGCATATCCAACGTAGTTTTCATTCAACTTCTTCCATATGCAACGAAGGATCTCATAGATTGGTCGTTGATCAGCTTGTAAAAGAAGGGAAAGCTCCCTATCTTGTTCAGTCTACAGTTTTGGATTTTTTGAACATATTATTTTGGCTTAAGGATATGCCTAAGACTCCTGAAGAAAGGGAAGACCTAAAATGTGTTGTTGAAGAACTACTGAAAAATGATGAGCCACAAATAGAAGACTACGAAGGCAAGGATTTTGTTGTTGAACAAGATGAAAAGAACAACTTCCATTGCGGTCAATGCCGTCTCTCATTTAAGGCAGCACAAAGCTTTAAAGGTAAAATAGTAACACTTTTTGATGTGACTGAGAATGATGCAAAGAGTAAGGATAATTATCCATATTTTGCAAAATTCCGACTAAAAGAATAGAATTTTTCTTCTGTGCAGAATGATTGCATACCAAATATTTAACTTTGCACCCGTAATTGAAAATAAATAATATCAGCATATGAATAAGCAGCAACTTGCGAATAGAATCTGGGCATCTGCGAACAACATGCGTAATAAGATTGATGCCAATGAGTATAAGGATTATATCCTGGGTCTTATCTTCTACAAGTTCCTCTCTGATACAGAGGTGAAATATTTCAAGGAGGTGTGCGACTGGGAAGATGACGAACTGCCTGAACTCGTGGAGAACTACGAGGACATGAATATGAAGAATGCTATTGCTGAATGTCAGGAGCATATCGGTTTCTTCATTGAATACAAGTATCTGTTCAGCACTTGGCTCAACGACACCAACTTCAGCGTACAGACATTGAGCGAAGCCCTGAGCAACTTCGAGCGTCTGATGAGCGAGAACTACGCTTCTGTCTATGACGGCATCTTCAAGACGCTGCGTGAAGGTCTCAGCAAGTTGGGCGATAACCCAAGTTCTCAGACAAAGGCGTTGAAGGGTCTTATCAAGCTCATCAAGGATATTCCTACCGATGGCTCTCAGGATTATGACGTGCTGGGTTACGTCTATGAGTTCCTTATCAGCAACTTCGCTGCCAATGCCGGCAAGAAGGCTGGTGAGTTCTATACTCCTCATGAGGTGGCAATGATTATGTCGGAGATTGTGGCTGAGCACCACAAGGATAAGGAGTCGCTTGAAATCTATGACCCTACATCTGGTTCGGGTTCGCTGCTTATCACCATCGGTAAGGCCGTGAGCAAGCATATCCAGGGCAAGAACAAGGTGAAGTACTATGCACAGGAGTTGAAGGAGAACACCTACAACCTCACCCGTATGAACCTTGTGATGCGTGGCATCATCCCTCAGAACATCGTTACTCGTTGTGCTGATACCCTCGAAGAGGACTGGCCAATCCATGAGGAAGGTTCGGAGATTGATAAGCCACTGGCTGTGGATGCTGTTGTCAGCAACCCTCCATACTCTCAGCATTGGGATCCGAAGGACAAGGAGATGGACGCACGTTTTGCCAACTATGGTCTTGCGCCCAAGACCAAGGCCGAATATGCCTTCCTGCTCCATGAGCTACACCACCTGAAGAGTGATGGCATTCTCACCATCGTAATGCCTCATGGTGTGCTGTTCCGTGGTAAGACTCCAAAGATATACGACAAAGAAGGCAACGTGCTGCCTATGGAACTTCGCGAAGAGGGTCAGGCTGAAGGTCAGATTCGTGCCAACCTCATTGAGAAGAACAACATCGATGCCATCATCGGTCTTCCTGCCAACATCTTCTTTGGTACGGGTATTCCTACACTCATCATGGTTCTGAAGAAGAACCGTGGCAGCGAGGGTGTGCTCATCATCGATGCCAGCAAGGGTTTCGTAAAGGATGGCAAGCAAAACAAGCTCCGTGCCTGTGACGTGAAGAAGATAGCCGATACCTATCGTGAACGCAAGGAGATTCCCGGTTTCTCACGTGAGGTGACTCGTGATGAGATTCGTCGCAACGAGTACAACCTCAATATCTCTCGTTACGTGGATTCGAGCGAAGCGCCTCAGAAGTACGATATTTACGCTACCATGTTCGGTGGCATACCTGACAGCGAAATTGCTGACCTCCGCGAGTATTGGGAGGCATTCCCTTCTCTTCAGGCTGAGGTCTTCCAACCCATGCAGGATCGTCCTTATTCTACCATTAAGGTCGAAAATATTGTTGAAGCCATTCAGGCAAACAGCCATGTGCAGGACTTCAAATCACGCTTCTCAGCTGCTTTTGCCGACTTAAAGACCATGCTTCATCAGCGTCTTATCGACCATGTAGAGGACGTGAAGGAGGTGGTAGAGAGCGACAAAATCTCTGCCGACATCTTCCGCCGTACCGAGGGCTTGCCGCTCGTTGATAAGTATGCGGCTTATCAGATTCTTGCCGACAACTGGTCGGGCATCATGGGGGATGTGGAAATCATCCAGACAGAGGGCTTTGGTGCTTGCAATGTAGTGGAAGAGAAGACCAAGATGGTGAAGGACAAGAACGGTGTGGAGCAGGAAGTGGCCGACGGACTGAAGGGTCGCATCATTCCTTTTGACCTTGTTCAGAAGACGCTCTTCCAGAGTGACCTCGATGCTATTGCCGCCCTCCAGAGTCGTGTGGAGGCTATGGATGGCGAACTGGATGCCGCACGCGACGAGCTCCTTGGCATGGAAGATACCGACAAGTACTTCGATGCAGAAAAGGACAACGCCTTTATCACGAAGGAGATTACCGCTGACAGCAAACCAAAGGCTGATGTGGAGGATGACGTTAAGGCTCAGCTCAAGACTATCGTTGCCCTCTGGGACGAGAAGAAGGCAAAGAATGCTCAGGTAAAGAAAGAACTTCTGGCTCTGGAGAAGAAGACCATCAAGACCATCGAAGAGCTTGACATGATAGGCATCAAACAGTTCCTCGAACTGAAGTGGATTCTCCCTATCACCTCTGCCATCGAGGCCTTGCCTGATGCCATCATTCAGAAGCTTGCTGATGCTATCACAGCTTTGGGCGAGAAGTATGCCGTTACCTACAACGACATTGAGCGAGGCATCGCAGAGTCAGAGCAGAACCTTGCCGCTCTCATTGGTCAGCTTACGGGCGATGAGTTTGCCATCAAGGGACTGGAGGCGTTAATCAAATAAGGAGGATAAGGAATGAAAGAACAATATAACAAACCTTCAACAGAATCGATTCAGATCCTTGTAGGTGAGATAAAGCAAATCATTCATGATGCTCGTGCACATGCGGTGCGCAGTGTGGACTTCTGTCGAGTACAGATGTATTGGGCCATAGGACAACGTATCGTTGAGAAGGAACAGCAGGGCAAAGAGCGTGCCGACTATGGCACATACCTTATCAAACGGCTTGCTCAGGAGATAGAACCTGAATATGGCAGTGGATTTGGAGAACGACAACTTAAGTTCTGTCGTCAGTTCTATAAGACCTATCCAAATGGGAACGCACTGCGTTCACAATTGAATTGGTCTCAATACCGAATGTTGATTCAGATTTCGGACCCCGACAAACGAGAGTATTATGAGCTGGAAGCTGTGAATGAAGGTTGGACTGGTCGTCAGTTGGAACGCCAAATCAATTCCATGCTCTACGAGCGACTGTTGCTCAGTAATGACAAAGAATCGGTATTGGCTGTTGCACGCAACGAACGCATACCAGAGACACCACAGGAAATTATCAAAGACCCTATGGTGCTGGAGTTTCTTGGTTTGGAGCGCAAGGCAACCTACTATGAGAGGGATTTGGAGAGTGCCATCATTTCTCATATAGCGGATTTTCTGCTGGAGATGGGCAAAGGTTTTTCCTTTGTGGCACGTCAGAAACGTCTGTTGCTCGAAGATGACGAATTCTTTGCCGACCTTGTTTTCTACAATCGCCTGTTGCGCTCGTTTGTGGTGATTGAGATAAAGAGCCACAAAATCACGCATCAGGACTTGGGACAGTTGCAGATGTACGTCAATTACTACGACCGCTACGAGAAACAGCCTGACGAGAATCCGACCATTGGCATTCTGCTCTGCACAGAGAAGAACGACACCATGGTACGCCTTGCCTTACCGGAAAACAACAATACTATTCTTGCAAGCAAATACCAACTGTACCTCCCTACCGAGGAACAATTACGCGCAGAAGTTGAACGGCAGAAACAACTCTTCATGCTTCAGCATACCCATAACGATAAGGAGGACGAAGTATGAAAGAACCGAAGATAAGATTTAAAGGGTTTAGCGGGGAGTGGGAAGAAACTACAATAGGTAATACTGCCTCTTTACGTGCTGGTAAGTCTTTCAACTTCCAAAGAGCCTTTGAACATATATATCCATGCTATGGTGGTAATGGGATAAGAAATTACGTAGATGATTATTCCCATGAAGGAAATTATCCTATTATTGGAAGGCAAGGAGCATTGTGTGGGAATGTTGCATTAACTAAAGGTAAATTTTATGCAACAGAGCATGCGGTTGTTGCATCACCTTTGAAAGATAATGATGCATTTTTCTTGTATTATTGTTATACAAACGCAAATTTGAATCAGTATGCAAAAGGATGTGCTCAGCCAGGACTGTCCGTAGGTGCAATTAATGAGGTTGGGATAAGATTACCTAACTATAAAGAGCAGCAATCCATAGCCTCCTTCTTCACCACGCTTGATGCTCAAATCTCCGCTTGCACCTCTCGTCTTGCATCGTTGAAGCAGGTGAAGGTGGCAAGCCTACAAGCCATGTTCCCACAGGAAGGAGAAACTACTCCACGAGTGAGATTCAAGGGATTTGA
>JBJEKT010000150.1:0-8152 GCA_051878775.1 Bacteroides sp.
ATCGCGTCATGCAGCAGATTAAGCCAGCCTTGGCTCAAGCCACGGCTGTTGTCCTGGCCCATGGTGCCGATGCCGCCCTGCAGGCCCATGTGGCCCGCTTAGCTGTGGGCAAGGAGGGGGCGGATGGCCGTTTCTCTATGAGCCTCTATCCCCTATATACTCAGGGCGCTGGTTGTAGCCTGACCTCTGGCACACAGCCCACTACGATCTTCCCCAACGACTACGGCCTTCAGGCCCATATCCTTCAGCGCATGGATAGCCTGGCCCGTGTGGGTCTGGCTGAAGGGGCTTACCCGGGTTGCCGTGTGCTGGTGCTGAAGGATGGTCTGCCCGTCTTCGACCGTGGCTATGGCGTACACTCGCCCAAGGATGCCACCCCCGTGCGTTCAACCGACCTCTTCGACGTGGCCGGCATCACCCGTACGGCAGCTACGCTGCTGGCTGTGATGAAGCTCTATGACACCGGTAAGCTGAAGCTCGACGTGAAGCTCTCCACCTACCTGCCCCAGCTCAACAGCACCAACAAGCGTAACCTCACGGTACGCCAGCTCCTCTTCCACGAGTCGGGCATGGGCTCCTACGAGCGCTACTACCTGGATGCTATTGACCCCGCTTCGGTTCACGGTCCCTACATGCAGAGCTGGGTGGACCAATGGCACCACACCCAGGTGAGCGAACACAGCTACTGGTGCAGCGACTTCCGCTTCAAGAAGGGCCTCTCCTCTTATATCCCCTCAGCGACTCATACACTTCAGGTGGCCGACAGCCTCTGGTTCAATAAGAGCTTCGGGCAGCAGATTGTGCAGAAGGTGCTGAAGAGCGACCTCGGTATGATCCGCTACGTGGATAGTGACCTGGGCTTCATCCTGCTGCAGCAGGTGGTAGAGAAGCTGGCTGGAATGCCTCTCGATGCCTATGTGGAGCGCGAGTTCTACCGCCCCATGGGGCTGCAGCGCACCCTCTTCCTCCCCTTGAAGAAATACACCAAGTCGGAGATTATGCCTACGGCCTTCCGTGACTTCCTCCGCCGGCGCGACCTCTGCGGCTTCGTACATGATGAGGCTGCTGCCTGCATGGGCGGTGTGGCCGGACATGCTGGACTCTTCACCACGGCTGAAGAGCTGGGCCGTATCTACCAGATGCTGATTGACGGAGGTACTTACCAGGGTAAGCGTCTCTTAAGTGAGGAGACTTGCCGTATCTTTACCACCACGCAGTCGGCCAATAGCCGTCGTGGCCTGGGCTTCGACCGCCCGGACCCGAAGCATCCCAAGCAGAGCATCTGCCTGCCTACCGCACCTGCTTCCACCTTTGGCCACAATGGCTTTACCGGAACTGCAGTCTGGGCCGACCCGCAGAGCCGTACCGTGTTCGTCTTCATGAGCAACCGCCTCTGCCCCGACGTGTGGAATACGAAGCTGGGCGACATCTACCTGACCCGCTCCATGCAGCAGGTGCTGTTCGACAGCCTGTGTGAGCCTTGATTCCTTGTCATAAACCTAATCGCTTGAACCATGAAACGTCTGTTGCTGTTTTTCCTGTTGTGTGCTGTGGGTTTCATCCACTCGGCTTTTGATGTACGGCCTCCTATGGCCTCACTTGAACCCTCCGAGCCGGTTGTTCCCACCCTGCTGGCACCCTATCAGAACGATAGGGCATGCCGCCAATGGGTAGATTCGGTTATGGACGGTCTCTCGCTCAAGCAGAAGGTAGGGCAGCTCTTTATCTATACCCTGTCCCCTAAACGGGATAAGGCCAACCGCACCCTGCTGCAGAAGGTCATCAAGGAGTATCACGTGGGTGGCTTGCTCTTCTCAGGTGGAGAGCTGGCCAACCAGGTGATACTCACCAATGAGGCACAAGCGCTCAGCAAGGTGCCGCTCTTGATGACCTTTGATGGCGAGTGGGGGCTGGCCATGCGCTTGAAGCAGTTGCCTCCCTTCCCCAAGAACATGGTGCTGGGCAGCATTCGCGATGACAGCTTGCTCTACGCCTATGGCCGTGAGGTGGCCAGGCAACTGAAGGAGATAGGGGTGCAGGTCAACTTTGCCCCCGTGGCTGATGTGAACATCAATCCTCGGAATCCCGTCATCAACGTGCGTTCCTTTGGAGCGAGTCCCGAGTTGGTAGCCCGTAAGGTGACTGCCTATGCCCGTGGGCTGGAGGATGGCGGTGTACTCTCGGTATGCAAGCACTTCCCTGGCCATGGCGATACCGAGACCGATTCCCACAAGGCACTTCCCCGGCTGACATTCGACCGCGACCGTCTGGACAGCATCGAGCTCTACCCCTTCCGCAAGGCGATAGCCGCAGGTCTGGGCGGTATGATGGTGGGCCACCTGGAGGTACCTGCCGTAGAACCTACGAAAGGCCTCCCGTCCTCCCTCTCGCGCAACGTAGTCTATGAATTGCTGACGCGTGAGATGCAGTTTCAGGGACTCATCTTTACTGATGCCTTGACCATGAAGGGAGCGCAGGGCACCACGTCGGTCTGCCTGCGTGCCTTGAAGGCGGGTAACGACCTGCTTCTCGTGCCCCGCAGGCTCAAGGAGGAGGTGGATGCCGTGATGGCTGCCATTAAGTCGGGTGAACTACCGGAGCAGTGGATTGATGAGAAATGCCGCAAAGTTCTCACCTTCAAATATGCCTTGGGCCTAAGAAAGAAACCGCATATCCAGCTCTCCGGCTTGGAACAGCGTGTCACGACCCGTGAGACGAAAGCACTTATCACTCGCTTGCAGAAGGCAGCCGTTACTGTGGTTGGCCATCGCGAGGGAGTGCTCCCTCTGGATGTAGATGCCGAAGCGCCTGCTCTGCTCTATGTGGGTAAGGAGGCCTCGATATCCCCTCTGCTCCAACATCTCCCTCCAGGCGTGAAGCCTCATCTGTTTGCCCTTTCTGCCCAACCTACGGCAGAGGCTATGGATCAACTGGCTGATACGTTGGGGCGCTACCGCCGGCTGCTGGTAGTGGTCAGCGAGCAGAGCCTGCCCGCTTATCGCACCCTCTTCAGCCGCCGTCTCCCCGAGGTGCCTACCATCTGGCTCTCCTTGGTACAGGACAAGTCGCTCCAATCTCTGCAGACAGCTGTTGGGAAAGGAGCTGCTACCATCCTGGCCCGTTACGATAATGAGGAGCTGCAGGCCCACATCGCTCAGCTGCTCTACGGCCAGGCCACGGCAGACGGTCGCCTCTCTGCTCCCCTCGACTCGCTCTTTTCCCTGGGCGAAGGAGTGACCATCACCCCGAAGTCGCCTCCCCATTACGAGATGCAGGATTACGGCTTTTCGCCTCAGCTGACTGCGGCCATCTCCCGAACCGCTCTCGAAGGCATCTCGAAGGGGGCCTACACGGGCTGCCAGGTGGTGGTGATGAAACGGGGGAAGATGGTGGTCAACCAAGCCTACGGCACGACCGCAGGTGCCGGAAGTGATACGCTCACTACCGACCATATCTTCGACCTGGCTTCGCTCACCAAGACCACCTCCACCCTGCTGGCCGTGATGAAGCTTTACGACCAAGGCAAACTCAGCCTCAACGACCGAGTGGGCAATCTGCTCCCTTGGCTCAAGCATACCGACAAGCGCGACATCACCATCCGTCAGCTCTTGCTCCACGAAAGCGGCCTCCCCTCCACTATCCTCTTCTATCGGGAAGCCATCGACAAGGAGAGCTTCAAGGGCACGCTCTTCAGAGGACAGCGCGACAGGCTTCACCCCGTACAGATAGGGTCGAAGACCTGGGCCAATCCATCCTTCCATTTCTACGACAGCCTTATCTCCCGTGTGCCTACCGGTCGGCATACCCTGCAGGTGGCTGACTCGCTCTGGATGGATGGCTCCTTCAAGGCCGAGTATCGCCGCCTGATAGCCGAAGCTAAGCTGCTGAGCAGGAGTAGCCGCTACAGCTGCGTGGGCTTCATCCTCTTGCAACAGGTGGTGGAGGCTGTGACTGGCGAGGGGCTCGACCGCTTTGTGGCCCGTCACTTTTATGAACCGATGGGGCTGACCCACACGGGCTATCTCCCTCTACGGTGGACCCAGAAAGAGCAGATTGTTCCCTCCAACGAGGACAAGTTCCTGCGCAGGCAGTTGCTTCAAGGCTTTGTACATGACGAGAGTGCAGCCTTCCAGGGTGGCGTTTCAGGCAATGCCGGCCTCTTCTCCACGGCAGCTGAGGTGGCCCAAATCTATCAGATGCTGCTCGATGGCGGTCTTTTCCAAGGTAAGCGCTACTTGAGTGAATCCACATGCCGCCTCTTTACGTCCACCACCTCCAGGGTCAGTCGCCGAGGCCTCGGCTTCGACAGGCCCAGCAGACAGTATCCCTCCCAAGGTCCTTGTGCTGAGGAAGTCTCTCCCTCCACCTACGGCCATACCGGATTCACAGGTACCTGTGCCTGGGTGGATCCTGAGCAGCAGATGGTCTATGTCTTCCTGAGTAACCGCACCTACCCACAGGCCTGGAATCCCTTGCTCTCCCGTCTGAAGATCCGCAGTCGCATCCAGCAACTGCTCTATCCCCCGATTGCCGAGGAGTAAAAATAGACCTGTCTTACTCAGTTTTTTATTCATATATTTGGAGAAATCGATAGAACTGCTTAATTTTGTGGCGAATAATAAGATAATTACAGATTTAAAAATCCTCATATAACCATGAAAAGCCATCATTTTAATTTGTTTTTTATGAGAAAGAATCTCTTCAAGATGTGGGCAGTAGTCAGCATGACATTCGGCTTGTTGGCCTGCGGTGAAACGAAGTACGAAGTTGGCAGCTACCAGATTGTACCGCTGCCTAACGAGATTATGGAGGCCGAAGGCGTAGCGCCCTTCATCATCCGCTCCTCTACCACTGTCTGTTATCCCGAAGGCAATGAGAAGATGGAGCGTACCGCCCACTTCCTGGCCCAATACATCCGCGAGCTGACCGGCACGCAGGTGAAGGTAGGCACTAAGGGAGGCAAGAACAGCATCCAGCTCCAGCTGGACACCACCTTGGATAATCCCGAAAGCTACGTACTCGATGTGAATCCTGACGGCATCCTTCTCAAGGGTGCTACCGAGGCCGCGGTCTTTCTGGGTACGCAGACCCTCTACAAGGCACTCCCCATCACCGAGGGACGTGCACTCGGAGCCCTGCCCATCGGCACGGTGAAGGACGAACCTCGCTTCCCCTACCGTGGCTTCATGATTGACGTAGGTCGCCACTTCTTCTCTGTGGATTACCTGAAGGAACTCATCGACATCATGGCGATGCACAACATCAACTACTTCCACTGGCACCTCACCGAAGACCAGGGATGGCGCATCGAAATCAAGAAATATCCCAAGCTGACTGAAATCGGTTCCATCCGCAAGGAGACCATCACGGCCCCGGGCTCCAAGGAGTACGACGGAAAGCCCGTCAGCGGATTCTATACCCAGGAGGAGGCACGCGAGATCGTGCGCTATGCAGCCGACCGCTTCATCACGGTCATCCCTGAGATTGACCTCCCCGGTCACATGATGGCCGCTCTGGCCAGCTATCCCGAGTTGGGTTGCACGGGTGGCCCGTATGAGATTCCCACCCGCTTTGGTGTCTTTGATGAGGTGCTTTGCGGCGGTAACGCGCAGACCTTGCAGTTTGCCAAGGACGTGCTCAATGAGATTATGGACATCTTCCCCTCGCCTTACATCCATATCGGTGGCGACGAGTGCCCCAAGGTACGTTGGGAGAAGTGTCCCAAGTGTCAGGCCAAGATTCGTGAACTGGGGCTGAAGAGCACTCCACATCACTCCAAGGAGAACCAGCTGCAGGTATGGTTCATGAGCGAGGTAGAAAAGGAGATCAACGCCCGCGGCCGCAAGATGATGGGCTGGGATGAGATTCTGGAGGGCAATCCCGAGCCGTCTGTCACCGTCATGGGATGGACCTCACCCAAGGCCAGCATCCTCTCCGCCCAGCTCGGTCACCCCACCATCGTCACCCCCATCCACTACCTCTACTTCAGCAATCCGTGGATCAACCGCATCATGGGTGAGGCCAGCGTAGAGCGCGTCTATAACTTTGAGCCCGTGGCCGACACGCTCACCATTGACCAGCGCAAGAACATCATCGGCGCTCAAGGCTGCATCTGGACCGAGTGGACCAAGGACAGCGTCAAGATGGAGTGGCAGATGATGCCCCGCATCGACGCCCTGAGCGAGCTGCAATGGACCCAACCCGAGAAAAAGGACTTCAAGCAGTTCTTGGAACGTCTGCAGCACCAGTTGAAGCTCTACGAGCTGAAGGGCTGGAACTACAAGTCGCTCGATGTGGCCGACTCCCTGAAGTACAAGCAGTTCAAGAACTCACCGCTCTGATTGCGGGTTAGTGACGTGACTTTGAGTGAACCCGTCAACCCACGGCATGCTGATGGCGTGGGTTGACGGGTATCTTTATGAACAAGGCGTAGAGGATGCTCATGATGGGGCTGATGATGTTGAAGAAGCAGAAGGGCAGGTAAACCAGCGTGGGTACGCCCAGCACGGTGGATTGGGTCATGCCGCAGGCCGTCCATGGCACAAGCACGGAGGTCACGGTAGCCGAGTCCTCAGTCGATCGGCTCAGCAACTCAGGCTGATAGCCTCTGTCAGCATACTCCTCCTTGTAGATGGAGGCATTCATGATGATGGAGAGGAACTGGTCGCCCATGATGAGGTTGAGCAATACCCCCGATACCACGGTGGAGGTGACGAGCGAGAAGGTGTTGCGTATGCTGTGCAGCAGGAGGTGTGTCAGACTCCTGAGCATCTGGCTGGCCACCATGCAGGAGCCGAAGCACATGGCACACAGGATGAGCCATACGGTGTCGAGCATACCGGCCATTCCACGGGTGGACACCAGATGGTTTACCTCCTGAAATCCGGTGTCGAGTTGCGTACTGGTGTAGCACACCTTCAGCAACCCCATGCAGATGCTGCCCGCTGTTGCGCTGGCTAGGCCAGTAATCTCCGTCAGGGCATCCGTTTGCAGCACCACGGCACACCCCATGGCGGCCAGCGAAGAGAGTGTAAGGGTGATGAACGAAGGCACCTTCTTCCAGATCAGCAGGCCGGTGAAGGCGGGAACCAGGAGGGTCCATGCCGTGATGTGGAAACTGTGCTCTAATCCTTCCAGATAGATGCTCGGCTCAACACGTTCGCCCGAAAACCAAAGGCCCATGATAAGGTAGAGCAGCAAGCTGATGGTGATGCTCGGCGCGGTAGTACCCATCATGTAGCGGATATGCTTGAACAGGTCGGCACCCGATACCGAAGAGGCCAGTACCGTGGTGTCCGACATGGGCGACATCTTGTCACCGAAATAGGCTCCTGAGATGATAGCGCCCGCCGTAAAGGCTTCAGGAACGCTGAGGGCATTGCCTATACCCAGCAGCGCGATGCCAATCGTAGCGATTGTAGTCCACGACGTGCCCGTTATCAGTGAAACCAGGGACGAGATGAGGCATGCGCAAGGCAGGAACAGCGAGGGCGTGATAAGCTGTACCCCGTAATAGATCAAGGTAGGCACCACGCCGCTGATCATCCAGGTGCTCGACATCACCCCGATGAGCAGCAGAATCAGGATAGATACCGAGGTGTCGCCGATGGTCTGCTTGATGCGCTCCTCAAACAGCTGCCAACGGGTGCGGTAGATGGCCATAGAGAGGGCCACACAGATGGCCGTTGCAATCATCATGGAGATTTGGCTGGCACCGCTGAGGGCTTCATCGGGCAGCATCTTCATGACTGTAGCAATCAGCACAATCAGCACCAGCAGCGGAATGACGGAAATCAGCGGATGAGGGATGTTTGGTTTCATAAGTCAGTTGTATTTGATTGTTCAAAGCAATTATTTAGCTGCAAATGTAGCGTTTTTCTTTTGTTAACGGCGTATAGTTTACCACTCTTTTATGCTTTTTGCTTGAGATTCTCCTTGTGAGTAACTGTAATCTTTAGAAATTATTAAAGTTTCACCAGGTATTTGGTGTGATTCATCTTTTTCCTATATCTTTGTGGTGCTTATGGGGCTTGCTGGCAACAGCTACCTCAGGGCCGCAGAAGGTTGATGGCCAAAGCGCCACTCTCCATCCTGCGAAACTTTGTGGGTATAAAGGCGTTAACTATACGCTTTGTGTTTTGACATCTTGAAA
>JBJEKT010000151.1:0-8001 GCA_051878775.1 Bacteroides sp.
GTATCTTAAGCACATTCAGATTAAGGGAGAGGGCAAAGATTGTCAAGGAATATTTGGGTCAACACCGCTTAACCGACACATCGGTTAAGCGGCGGAACCATCATCAATCAGTGATGATGATGGTGTATCTCTCACTTAAATCCGCAATAGCCTCTGTTGACCAATAGTAGCAAAGGTCAGACCATGTACTTCTGTCTATTATAATCTTTTCTTTTTCCATACGGTATCACCTCCTTTCTATGAGTATATATCTCTTTCATAGATATACTATACAGATGTTCTAAATTTAATTGTAAGTAAATCAGCCCGCTTAATTGAGTCCCGATTAAGCGGGACTTTTTTTATTTATTTTTGCAGCGTAATATCAGCTGGTTACGCTAAATTGTCCCCGTTTTTCCCGGCAAAAACCACCTCCGCGCTTAATCGAGAGGTGCGATGGTGATGAAAAACTCACTTTCTTACGCCGGAATCAACCCTATTATCGTCTCCGTTTCCAAGAACCTTTCACATGGCATCGTCATCAAGCTCCAGCTACCCGGGCACGAACAGGATGACATCCTCCAGACCATGCTGATAGCAGGAGTTCGCTGGGAGAATGAATACCGTCCCGGGCAGATATCTCTCTCCACCTATTTAACCGAACGCCTGACGCATCTGCAGATAGACCTGCTGAGGGCATACCAGGCAGAAAAACGCCGGGCTTATCTTCACCAGATATACGAATACGAGGAGGTGGACGAGGAAGGAGAGACAAGCACGCTTCTGGAACGCATGCCCTCCACCGATGCCGGCTCCGATATTGTCGGAAGTGTGCAGGTGCGGGATGTCCTGGAAGCCTTGTCAGGCAGAGAACGCGAATTGGCAGGCCTACTCATGCAGGGTTATACCACTCAGGAAGCTGCCGGGATTATGGGCGAGAAACCGCGTAAAATTGAGCTCATGCGGGTAAAAATCCGGGAGAGTGCAAAAAAATTAAAAAAAGTACGCGGGGATTTTGGCGGCACTACGAGGAAATGAGTAAGGACACATTTATTTCTGCACCCATGTTAACGCTTCATCACTACCAGAAAGCCCACGCCAACCACCTTGCCGATTGCATCAGGCAGAGCCGTTCGGCCATAGATGCCAGCGACCCCGGCTCAGGCAAAACCTACGTGGCCAGCTCCATCGCAGCGGAGCTGCGGGTTCCGGTCGTTATCATCACCACGAAAGCTACGGTTCCGAATTGGAGCAGAGTAGCAGCCGGGTTCGGAGTCACGCCCATTCTTGTAACCAATTACGAGAAAATCCGTCTGGGCAAGCAGGCAATTTGCCGCCGTAGCGGAAACCGGTACATCTGGAACGTGCCGGAGAATACACTTCTCATCTTTGACGAATGTCAGAAATGCAAAGGCCGGACCAGTCTCAATGGGAAACTCCTCATTGCCGCCCGCTCCCAGCATCTCCGCATTCTGCTCTGTTCCGCTACCGCTGCAAGCAACCCCTTGGAGATGCGGGCTATCGGATATGCGCTGGGATTGCACAATATCTCCGATTTCTGGTCATGGGCCATTCGTTATGGAGTCCGGGAAACGGCATTTGGAATGAAGTTCACCGGGGATGAAAGCTATCTGAAATCCTTGCATGAGCGAATCTTTCCCGCCAAAGGAAGTCGTTTACGCATCGCCGACATCCCGGATTTTCCTGAAACCTCTATTGAATCTGTCGTCCTTGAAACAGGCAAAGCCAAAACCATACAGCGCATATACGATGGTATGCGCCGGGAATTGAAGCAAGCCACCAAAGCAGAAGATAAAGCTGCGCTTAAGAACCTGGCCGAACGAATGGGTGCCAGAAAGGCCAGCGCCATGACGATTGTACTTCGAGCCCGCCAGGCAATCGAGCTGCACAAAGTTCCGGCCATGGTCGAATTGGCCAAAGATGGTATCGAGGAAGGTATGGGGGTTGTCCTGCTTGTCAACTTTACTGAAACCATCAAAGCACTTTCCGAGCAACTGGACTGCCCTCACATTATTCAAGGCAACCAGACACCGGAAGAGCGACAGCGAATCATCGAGCAGTTTCAACGGAACGAAATCCCTCTCGTCATTGCCAACATTCAGGCGGGTGGCGTGGGCGTAAGCCTCCACGACCCGAGCGGTCAGCGTCCGCGCCTGAGCATCATCTCACCCACATTTTCTGCGCAGGACCTGCGCCAGGCGCTCGGGCGCGTTCACCGTAGCGGTGGAGCTGCCAGCATTCAGAAGATTTGCTTTGCCGCAGGCACTTGCGAGGAGACCACCGCCAGGACATGCGCCACCAAACTGGCCAATATAGACCTCCTCAATGATGGCGACATGCAGCCATTCCCCATTTCCAGCCTTTAACCCCCCATTCAACACATGCGTACTCCCCCCAAACACGCACGTCATTCGCCCTCCAGTCTGGGCTACAAAGAACTTTGCCCCTCGTTCCGTAACCGCTCTGGTTCCAATCCGGCAGCCGAAGAAGGAACACTTCTCCATGAAGCTCTGGAGAATGAAGATTTTTCCAAGCTTAACGAAGAGCAGGCATTTCTCTGCGGACTTTGCCGGGATTACCGTGATGGCGAGCTTGCCCGCTTCAAAGCTCCCACCATCTATCGGGAATTACGCCTTACCATAGCCGATGGCCTTACTTTTGGCACCGCAGATTTTGTGGCTGTTGCCGGAACCCGTGGCATGGTCATGGACTGGAAGTTCGGACGTGGTGAAATAGACCCGGCCGATATCAACGCCCAGGGATGCGCCTATGCCCTGGGCGTGCTGGAACGCTTTGAGGAATTGCAGGAACTGGAAGTGCATTTTGTTCAGCCCCGCCGCCAGTTCATCAGCAAACACACCTACACCCGGGCCGATATGGGCATGATGCGAGTCCGCATCGACACCATCATCCGCCGGGCAAATGCCCGCAACCGCGAAGAAGTACCGGGGTCACATTGCTGCTATTGCCGCAAACAGGCAACATGTGCCGCGCTGCGCCAAATTGCACTCCCCATCGCTTCCCGGTATTCCGGCTTGGTTATTCCGGAGGAGTTGCATCCCTCCCGCATTTCCGATCCTGCCATGATGGCCCATTGTCTGGATTGTGCCAAGATTCTGAAAGAATGGGTGGATTCGGTGAATTTCCATGCGGTGGATATGGCCATCAATGGAACAGAAATCCCTGGCTATGTCCTGACTCGCCGAGCCGGACGCCGCAGTATCTCTGATGCCATGGCGGCCTATGGTGTTGTGCAGGAAAAGATGAGTCTGGAAGATTTCCTTTCCTGTTGCGGTAGCGTCAGCATCGATGACCTCTGCTCCAAATTTTCCGCATCTGCTCCGCGTGGGCAGAAGCAGAAGACCAAGGATGCCCTCGTTTCCCAGCTCACGGAAGATGGCATCATCACCACAGGTGCTCCCAGCCGTTCGCTTAAGCGCCTGTAAAAACTAACAAGATAAACGAAAAAACAAGATTATGGCTAAAGTGAAACCATACGAAATTACTGGCTCCGATGAGAATCTGTCGGAGGGTAACGAAGAGACCACGCTCATGGCAAGCACCCGGGAAACGCCGCTCCCGCTGGGGGCGGTTGCCGGAGACATCAGCACGGACGACATTGTCATTCCCCGCATGAATCTCGTACAGGGCGTGGGTACTCTTTCCGAATTGTTTACTCCGGGCAGCGTTGTGCTCAACAAAGAGGTTGTGCTCACTACTGGTGAAACTCCTCTGGAACTCACCATTTTGTCTGCCCGCAAGCAGTTCGCAGAAAATCTGCCCTTTGATTCCGAAGAAAAGCCTCGCGTTTTCAACACGCTTGACGAAGTGAAAGAAGCAGGTGGCAGTATTGAATGGGTGAATGACGAACAGCCCAGCTTTACTCCCATCCTGCATCTGCAGCTCGTATTCAAGGCTCCTGATGGCGCGGATAATTACGCCTATCCGTTGGAGTTTGATGGGAAGCCCTACGGTCTGGCTGTCTGGACACTGCGTGGCGTGGCCTATACGAGGGCTGGTCGCAATATCCTGACTGCTGCGCGGTTTGCCTTGCGTGATGGCCTGTTCAACGGTAAGTGGGCGCTTACTACCAAACGCGAGAAGTTTGGACGCAACAGCGTCGTAGTGCCGGTTCTCCGCAACATCGGACGCAACACGCCCGAGTTCGTGGAGTTCCTGCGAAACATCGGGTAATCCCATCTTTTGATTAGCTTTGTCCGGTCATGAAGAAGAAACTGGAAATGCGCCCACGGGAATTCAGTCGCAAGATGCAGGCCTTGGCTGATTTGTTTGCGCCGCTGGTCAACCGCATGTTGCACGATCCCGATGTGGTATTTGCCAGACCGGATTCTTTGGCTCATGAAGCGTGGTATTCCTCCGGAAGTTCCCGCAGGAATACCACCCGGACAAAGCCCTTTTCTCCACGCTGCATCAGCTCGGAATGATTGCTCTAATCGGTTGAAAATAAAGGCGTAAAAATATAAGAAAAAGCTAGACTTGAGTTGCTGATTTGCTAGACTCTACAAAGAGATAAAGCGCTAATAGTTAAAGCGTTACATTAAATAGCATGAATCAGGATAACTCAAAAAAAGCCCGGAAGCGCCTACGCATTACGCGCTATCGCAAGACGCGCTACTGGGCCATCTGGGAAAACGATGAATTGCTGACCGTAACGGTTTACCTGAAAGGCGCACGTTCCATACTAACCAAAATCACGACTATGAAGAAAAACGACAAACCGGGATTGATCGTTCCCGCCACCGACAGGGATGGTGCCAAGGTGCGCCTGATGGTAACCGCCAGCGATAAATCCGTCACCTACATCAGCCGATGCCTGAAAGGAGAATTCGTAGTGGATGACTCTATTGAGCAATCGCTCCCGGAGTTATTGGACGAAAGCATCTTTTTCCTGACAACGGCCAAGGGAGAACAGCAAGTGAGCAAGTTCTTTGCTGAAAAGCAAAAAGCCAAGCGTAAAAAGTCGGCCAAGGCTAAGGCCAAAAAGGCCAAGCGCATCGAAAGCAAACCGACAGAACAAGTTCCCCCGTGGCTGGTGGATGAACCGGAAGCTGCTGCAGCCGAACAGGAAGCCGCCATCTGGCAGGAAGTAGAGGCAGAACGAGAGCGAGAAGCTCAGGAATCTATCATTTCCCCGGAGGAGGAATCGATACCAACAGAGGAAGAAACAGAACACCCGGCTGTTCCTGCCACCAAGTCCAGAGCAACCAAAGCAAGGCAAGTCATCCTCCCCGGCGATACCACGCCTCAGCCTATCCCGGCAGATTTTGTTATAACTCCCGGATGCCGGCTGCTGCGAAGCTACAAAGGCCGGACGATTGAGGTCGAGATGGTATCAGAACGCCAGTTCCGGTGGGAGGATGAGGTATACCCGACCCTGACCCATATCAGCTGGAAAGTCGCCGGATATCAGGTAGCAGGTACAACATTCTTCGGACTCCCCATCAAGCACCGATGAACCGAGAAGACGCAGACGCTCTCATCGAGCAACTTTACAACATGAGCTTCGGAGAGCTGGAAAAACGGTGGAAAGCCCTGTTCGGCACACATTGCTACTCCCACAACCGGGCTTACCTCTGCCGCCGTCTGGAGTGGCGTATCAACACGCTGGTCAGCGGCGGTATTTCAGAACGTGCCATGAAGCGGGCTGAGGAGATAGCTGACGACACTTTGCTGAAAACCCGCTGTCGGAAATACCGCCCACGACAGCCGAAGAAGTCTCAGGCTCAGAAATTGCCGACCTATATCCGAAAGCGTTATAAAGGAAAGGATTATGAGGTCAGACAGACCGCCGATGGCTTTTTCTACAACGGACAGCGATATGCCACGCTGTCCGAAGTCAGTTCGCTGATTGCTGGCTACTACGTCAGCGGTAAGCGCTTCTTTGGAATCAAGTGCGAATCAGAGTCATGAAAAATCGCGATTTACCAGAAAGAGTGAGGTGTGTGATTTACACGCGAAAATCCACCTTCAAGGGTTTGGAACAACAGTACAATTCCTTGGAAGCTCAGGAGGATCGCTGCAAGTCCTTCATTGATATTCATGAGGCTCAGGGCTGGATGTATACTGCGACCTATTCCGATGCCGGCATCAGCGGCGGCACCACCCAGCGCCCGGCTTTGCAGCGCATGATTGAGGACGCCCGCAAGAAGAAGTTTGATATGGTCATCGTATTCAAGCTCGACCGTCTGGCCAGAAATCAGCGTGATTTCCTGAACCTGCTGGAAAACTTGTCAAAGAATGGGGTTGAAGTGGCCAGCGCTACGGAACCATTCGATTCTGCGTCCTATCTCGGCCGGGCTATGCGCAACCTGCTGGGCGTTTTTGCCGAGATGGAGCGCGAAATGATTTCCGAACGAACCCGGGAAAAGATAGCTGCGTCCTGCCGCAAGGGATTGTACCTTGTGGGCAAGCCCCCGCTGGGGTACGTCCGCGTAGACTCCCTGCTGAAGATTGTTCCGGAGGAAGCGGCCATTGTGCGCTTCATGTTCGAGGAATACGCTGAATCCCAATCCTGTTACGCAGTAGCGGATAAACTCACGCAGAACAATATCCGCCGCACACGCCGGGATGGTTCCACCGAGAAATGGACGGCCAAGACCGTTCACCGGGTGCTCCGAAATGTCCTGTACGGGGGATTTGTAGCCCTGGGGGATGAGCGATTCCCCGGCCAGCACGAAGCCATCGTCAAACGGCCGCTTTGGAATCAGGTGCAGAAAATACTGGATGCCGCAGGAACGATGATGAAAGAGCGGGTGCGGAAGAAAAAACGCAGCAAACTGCATTATCCCCTCCTGGGGCTTATGAGGTGCGGAAAATGCGGTAAGCTGATGCAGGGAACCTACGCATGCAAGGATGGCATTAGCTACCGCTACTACACTTGCCGTACACGCCGGGCGTTGGGCGAGGCGGCCTGCGGATGCCCCCATCTGAATGCCGAGGAAATGGAAAACTTTGTCCGGGGCAGCATGACCCATCTGCAGAACAATAACGAGTTCATAGCAGCTGTCATCAGCCGTTTGCCCGATGCCCCGGCGGGAAAGGTGTCGGACTGCATTTTTAATCTGGAGCGTTTGCTCAACTATGGCCGCCCGGCAGAGATGGAGGCCATCTATAAGCAGGTATTCGAGAGCATTTCATTCGACTGGGTTCACGAAAAAGTGGACTTCAAGTATCGCGACCTTTCATGAAAAAAGCCCCCAATTGCATCAGTCTGGCCTACAAGCCATCCGGCTTCTACACCCCCTCGAAGCAAAAACTTGTCGAGTACACCAATTTAGACACCCCTTGCGAAATCAAGACGACTCCGGGTTGGGATATATCGGTTCCCGTGCAGATGTCGACTTCCTCCCGGGGAACGCTCAGGGAAATTCGCCGCAAGACCGTGGGCGATGCGCTGGCCAATCAGCTTGCCCAAAAACCGCAACCAACCATGAGGGCCATCCGTATGGCCAATGCCATCATGCTGGAAAAGTTGCTGGGTACGGGACAATACAAGTCTCCCGCTGCACTAGCGGCGAAAATAGGCGTTAATCGTAGTTTGCTCAGCGAGTTGCTGGCACTGCTGAATCAGCCCCCGGAGGATATCGAGCGTCAGCTTTTTGAAACAAAATAATTTTTTTGAAAAAAAATACGCGGTTTTTCCGGCTGCGTTACGAGGAATATGAGTATAGGCCCATTTTATTTCACCAACAAACCAATCCAAAAGCATGAGTACACAGATCAAACGAGTATTCGTCAATGGGTTCCCCAGCCTCTACGGTGGCGCGGGAACGGAGTTACACCACCAGATTATCGTCTGGCGCAAGCTGGGTATGGAGGTTCACCTCGTCCCCTCGTGGGATTACCATGCCGAGCCGCTGTATAATGAGATGGTCACCCTCGGTGTCATCATGCATGCCCCCGGTGACTGGACTGCCGTGCAGCCCGGCGACCCGGTGCTGGGCTTCTGCAATGCCGAATTCCTGAACAGTCTGCCCGCCA
>JBJEKT010000152.1:0-32642 GCA_051878775.1 Bacteroides sp.
CACCAAGAATGCCAAGCTCAAGAAAGAGCCCTGGGTGTTCGACTACGACATCACCCTCGCGCTTCGCAACACCGTGCGCCAGCGCTATACCATGGCTCCCTACATCTACTCCATGGCCCGACGTGCCTACGACGATGCCATTGCCCTCTGCCGCCCTATGTACTATGATTATCCCACGGCAGATGAGGCTTACCAATTCCGCAACGAGTATATGTTTGGCGACCAGATGATTGTATCGCCTATCACCGCTCCCATGAAGGGACGCTACTCTCTGCAGACCACCTGGCTCCCCGAAGGAGAGTGGTTTGAGCTGGCCACAGGCTCGCTGCTTCAGGGTGGACAAACCGTGGAGCGCACCTACGCCATCGACGAATACCCCATCTTCGTGAAGGCAGGGGCTGTACTTCCGCTCTATACCGACCAGGTGCAGAATCTCCAGCAGAACGACGAGGAGGTGATGGTGGCTGTGTTCCCCGGTGGAGTAGGAGGCAGCTTCTCGATGTATGAGGACCAGGGAGACGACCAGCACTATGCTACGGAGTATGCCACGACCGCATTGACCAGTCGCGTAGAGGGAAATGAACTCACCGTGACCATCGGGGCCCGTCAAGGCAGCTATAAGGAGATGCCTGCACAGCGTCGATTCAGCGTGAAGGTGTACAACCGCTTCCTGCCCACTGCGGCTACTGTGAACGGCAAGCCCGTGAATTGCAGCTATTGCGGTGAAGAGTTTGCCGTGCTGGTGGAGGTGCCCGTAACCGACTGCTCGGTGGAGAAGGTGGTGAAGCTCACCTTTGCCGATGCAGCGGAGAGCCTGGACGGCATGAAGGGCCGTGCGCACCGTCTGGCCAAGGAGATGGAAGCCATGAAGTATCGTGATGCCGGGGTGGTATTCCGTCAGCCATTTGCTATATTAGGTAGTGTGAGTGAGGCCCTTAGCTATGCCACAGCGGCCGGTCAGCCCACGGTAGTGAACCGCTTCATGGAGAGCTACTGTCGCCTGCCCGAGCTCCTCAAGGCGCAGCAACTCAACGACGAGCAGACCGCAGCCTTCCTCCAAGCCATCGATTGGAAGGAGTAATGTCTTGCTTTATGCAGGACCAGAACTAGAGAAGGAGGCAAGGTCTCCGCCTTTACTCCGCTCTTGTTCTGTAAATTTGTTTTTGCTAACGCAACGGCAATGTCAACCACAATCCTGACAAAGCCGCAAACGTATCAACCCAATATAAAAGTAATGTTTAACCGGGTCAACCAACCTTAAAAATAAGGCTTGAAGTAGTCAACCAAAAGCGTTAGACTACAATGGTAATTCCTTTTCATACGGATGAAAAGAGATTTTCATCGCGATGAAAAACGTTTTTCATTGAGATGATAATGCACTGATATTTAGCTGTAGGGTATGAAATGAATAATTGTTCTGATGATGAAAAATACCTCACACCTCACAATAGCTTGTATATTATTGATTATTAGTTAGATATAGTGTGAGGTGTCGGTTTTGACACCTCACATAAACCTCACATCGTAAACTACTGTGTATCAGTTGATAATGGGCGTTTGTGAGGTGTGAGGTATTGTTTTCATTTCTCTGTGTTTTTTTATGCTGCTACTTGTACAAGCCTGTAAACGGCCCCTTCCCTGGTATGCTTCGACTCGCAGCCCAGGAAGCGGAGCACCTTGCCCAGACGTACCTTGGTGGAGTGGTCGCACCGCAGCTGCGGGAACTGCTGCTTAACACCATTGAGCACCTCGTTGCTGCTCAGCCAGGTACCTTATCCACTTGTAGTTCATTCTTCAGCTGGGCAAAGAGCTGAGCCACATGATTCTTGCCATCCCACCTTTTGGGGGATAGTTGCCCTTGATGCATAGACTATCTTTGCTCTAGGCAGGGATTCTTTGTCTCCCTGGCTGGTAATTTTCGTTCGTTGAATAGCAGATAACGTTCATTGAGCGGAAAGTGATAGTTTGGGCAACATTTCTTATAGGTTCTGTCAGCAAATAGCCCTTACTTTGTGGCAGATAAATAATATGCTGTTTTACCTTCTCGCTCCAATCTGCATTTTCAGAATGATTAGGTTAGTCTTTATATATTCATGATAAGGTGAGTTCTTTTAATAGGTATTACTATAGATAATAGGTACATAGTAGATTGGATTAATAGCTGTTCTGTGAACAGAAGGTAAATGAAATGTGTATTAGATTTCGTTTAATGGCTTGGGATGTGATGCGACATCATGTTCCAAATCAAATCCACCCCTTGAGGTACAATGTTCAGTATCTCTTGGGGTGTTTTTTTGTCAATATAGTAACGTACGATCACTAACATATTTATGGTATTCCACTTTACCCTGCCCAGTCCTCGCGGTCGAGGTTGCGGTAGCCGATGGCTTCTGCCAGGTGGTGCGACTGAATCTGCTCGCTGCCCTCCAGGTCGGCTATGGTGCGGGAGACCTTGAGGATACGATCGTAGGCTCGGGCGGAGAGGTTGAGGCGGTGCATGGCGGTCTTTAGCAACTGGAGACCCCGTTCGTCGGGCTGGGCAAACTGGCGGAGCAGCTTGCTGTTCATCTGGGCATTGCAGTGTACACCAGGCATACCTGCATAGCGCTGCTCCTGAATCTGACGGGCACGGATCACTCGCTCACGAATCACGGCACTAGGCTCCCCAGGCTGCAAGTCGGCCATCTTCTCGAAAGGTACAGGGATGACTTCTATCTGCAGGTCGATACGGTCGAGTAGCGGACCGGAGATGCGGTTAAGGTATTTCTGCACCTGACCCGGACTGCAGACGCAGGCTTTGGTGGGATGGGTGTAATAGCCGCATGGGCAGGGATTCATCGAAGCTACAAGCATGAAGTTGGCTGGGTATTCTACGTTGAAACGGATGCGCGAGACGCTTATCTTGCGGTCTTCGAGCGGTTGACGGAGCACCTCAAGCACTTGACGCTGAAACTCGGGCAGCTCGTCGAGGTAGAGGATGCCGTTGTGGGCAAGGCTGATTTCTCCTGGTTGTGGGTAGCTTCCTCCACCCGTCATAGCCACCATCGAGATAGTGTGATGAGGTGAGCGGAAGGGACGTACGGAAATTAGTCCTCCCTCGCCACTTAGTTTACCAGCTACGGAGTGTATCTTCGTGGTCTCTAAGCTTTCGGCCAGAGAGAGTGGGGGAAGAATGGAGGGAAGCCGCTTGGCCAGCATGGATTTTCCACTCCCCGGGGCACCTATCAATAGGATATTATGACTACCGGCTGCGGCCACTTCAAGGGCACGCTTCACGTTCTCCTGCCCTTTGACTTCATCAAAGTCAAAATCGAACGAACTCTGATGGGCATAAAACTCTTCGCGTGTATTGACTATGGTAGGCTCCAGGGTGATTTCGTCGTTAAAGAAGCGGAGTACCTCCTTCAGGTTGTTGGCTCCATAGACCGTCAGTTTGTTGACCACAGCCGCTTCGCGGGCATTAGCGGCAGGTACAATCAGTCCCTCAAATCCCAGCTCGCGTGCCTTGATGGCCATGGGCAGCACACCCTTGATAGGTTGAAGTGTGCCATCCAGGCTCAATTCTCCCATCAGCATGTAGCGAGGCAGTTTGTCGGCTTTAATCTTCTCTGCTGCAGCCATGATGCCGATAGCCAAAGGGAGGTCATAGGCAGCGCCCTCTTTCTTGATATCAGCTGGCGCCATATTGATAATCAGGTTGGTAGTGGGCATCTTGTAACCACTTACCTGCAAGGCGGAGATGATGCGCTGGTGGCTCTCCTTAACGGCATTGTCAGGTAGGCCGACCAGGTAGAACATGCATCCCAGGGTGCTGTTTACTTCAATTGTTATTAATAGAGGGTCAATGCCTTGAATGGCAGCCCCGAAGACTTTTACTAACATGTGCTGTGAACAGTTTGAGGTTATTGTTGGGATAGCTGCAGTGTGTCTGCCACTACTTCGGGTGTTACATTACGCCCAATGATGGTGCCTTTAGGGCTGATGAGGACATTAGAAGGTAAGGCCTGGATATGGTAAAGACCTACTGTCTTTGAACTCCATCCGTCCAGGTCGCAACCCTGCTCCCAGGTCAGTGAGTCCTCCTTGACGGCATTAGCCCAGTCGGTACGGTTACCATCGAGCGAGATTCCTATCAAGGCAAGTTGCTTATTATGCTTCTTTTTCTGCTTCTTATCCCCTGTGTAGAGCGTACGCCATCGTTTGTTGGCTTTTCGGCTGGGCTCGTCCCATGAAGCCCAGAAATGGACCAGGATGTATTGGTCGCGATAGTCATTCTTGTTGATGCGTTTCTTATTGAGTCCCGGCAGGGAGAAGTAAGGAGCCACACGCCCCACTGCACTTTTCTTCATCTCCTTTAGCTGAGCGATGAGCCGGTCGATGTAGGGACGGTCTTTTAGTGCGCTGTTCAGTTGCATGATTAGCGTATCAATGCGTTGTAGGTCAGGGAGAGGGGATTGTACCAAGTAGCGGTCGAGCAGGTAGAGGGTGCCCAGGTTGTCTGGGTGATTGCGGATGTACTGCTCGGCCATCTGGCTGAGGCTTTGGGCAGAAGTGATGGTGTCACAGGAGGTGAAGAAAGCGTTGAGCAATTCATTCTCATCGTTGCCCATCACGCTGAGTCGATTGAGGCGAGCTGTATCTCCTACTACGGTCAGCTTATCTCCCGGACGGAAATAGAGCGGGTATTCCGTACCGTCGGCAAAGCAGAGCCTTGTATCCGACAGCGTGTCAGCACTTAGCCATACCTTGAACTTTCCTCCTTTCAAGGTGATGGTGTCTGTATGATGATAGAATTGGTCCACGCCATACAGGAAAATCGTATCGTTGCCCAGGCCGCTGATTTCTCCTTGTAGCAGCACGTTGCCTTTGTTATCTTTACCGCATGATGCCGCAATCAGAACCAGCAGGATGCAGCAGATGTAAGCCTTCCAGTATTTCATTGTTATAACAGGTTAGAAGGGCTTGATGATAGCCCTTGGTTGATTCGTGTGCGAAAATACATCTTTTTATTAAGAAAAAAAAATTGCCTGACACATTTCTCTGTGTCAGGCAACCTTTTTATAACGAGTTAGTTCGTTTTACTTGATGATGTTCACGAAATCAGCGTTGGTGAAGTACTTGGCAAACTCCAGGTCAGAAGCAGCCTTCTTAGCCAGTGAAGGATCCTTGGCTACAGCGCTCTTCAAGCTGCTGGTAACCATTGCAGAGTTGTTGGTGCGGGCACCGAGAACAGCCTTCAGGTAGTCAGTGTAAGCATCGGGGGTCTCCACGTTATCCAGCGTGTTCTTAGCCTTGTTGTAGTCCTTGGCCAGAATCTGAGCCAGAGCAGCACTGTTGGTCTTGGTGTTGCCAAAGGCATTCACAGCACGGTCGTACTGACCCTGAGCTACGTAGAGGTTACCGAGAGCTTCGTTCAGTTCCTTAGAACCAGAAGCCTTGCTCAAGTAAGACTCAGAAGCAGCCTTATCACCCTTGCTCAGAGCAATCAAGCCCAGGTTGTTGTTCACCTCAGGAGCGTTGCTGATAGAAGCAGCCTTCTTGAAGTAGCTTTCAGCCTTCTCCAGGTTACCTGCTTCGTAGGCGAGCTTACCAAGGTTGTTGAAACCGCGGTAGTCGTTGGGATAGATCTGGGTAGCCTTGGTGTAGATAGCTTCCTTCTTGGCGGGATCCTTAGTCAGCGTAGCAGCATAGAGCAGTTCCTCTACGGTCAGTTGCTTAGCATCGGTGTCAGCCAGATTTGCAATCTCTTCATCGCTCTTGCCGATAATCTCGTAGTTCAGCGTCAGGCGTGAACGACGCAGTTGAGGTAGAATCTCGTCAGCCAGGTTCTTATATACAGAAGAGATATTCTTGATTTCCTGTTCTCTCTGTTCGGGATCCTGATACATAGAGAGCACACGCAGAATGAGCTCCTTATCCTGGATGTTTGACTTGGAAACGAGTTCCTTGAAGCCTTCCCAGTCCTCAGCGGTATAGCGGGTGTCAACGGCTACGTCCAACTTGCCCTTCTTCAGGTCGCGACCTACTACGTTAGCAGTATTGTCCTGACGCTTTTCGGCCAGACCGGTATTCAGGTCCAGACCACCATCAGGTGAAGCATAGGCAGAAATCTCGATGTTGTTGATGCGCTTGTTGGCAGCCTCGTTGACGGTGCGAACTTCCTGGCCGAATTCCTTTGCAGCTTTCAGCTCGCTGGCACGTACGTTGGCCTGTTGGATGAGGAACATGATGTTAGCTTCATGCTTCTCCTTGATGATGCGCTGGAAGGCATCGTCACCCAGAGCGGGGTTAGCGCTCTCCAGCGTCTTCGTTACCATGGCTGATGTAGCGATGACACCATCTGCTACCTTCACGGCAGGAATCTCAATCGTCTTGCCACCTATAGTAGCCTTGAATCGCAGGTAGAGTTCAGACTTGGCCATTTCAGGAATATAGTCGAAAGAGGCCTTCATCGTGTAGCTACCACCCATCTTGTAGGAGATGGTCTGGTCGTTACCTTCTACCTTCTCACCTTGGAATACGGCGGGCTGACTGGCAGCTTCGCCACCTTCCCATACCAAAACAGGGGTAACCTCAACAACTGCTTTCTTGTTGAAGTACTTCTCGGGGAACTTACCATTGATAGTAGCAGGTACCTTACCACCGATGGCCTCAAGAACTTGAGGAGTTACCGTGAAGTAGTCTGACGACAATTCACCCATCTTGTTGCTGCACGATGACAGCAAAGCGACAACACATGCCATGAAAAGAGGCAAATAAAGTTTCTTAGTCATTTTTGGAATTTAAATTATAGTTTGTAATGGTTTTTATTTATATTATTCTATTAAGTTTTACTTCTCTTACTTTGGGTCTCGCAAAGTTAACAAAAAAGGATTCATATTGTTAAGCAAATAGTCAGTTTTATCATTATTTAATGAAATCTGCCCTATTCTTGGCCCTTTCCATGCTCTTTCCTGTATTTTATATTGCGTGGATGGTGTTCTATAATCTCACTGCGCAACATTTGCCGGTCGATATGGGTGTAAATTTCTGTTGTTGCAATGCTTTCGTGTCCCATCATGCATTGGATGGCCCGGAGGTTGGCTCCGCCCTCCAGCAGGTGTGTGGCAAACGAGTGGCGGAAGGTGTGGGGACTAATGTTTTTGGTGATACCGGCCCGTTCGGCCAACTCCTTGATGAGGTGGAACACCATGATGCGTGAGATGCCGTTCCCCCAGCGGGCCAGGAAGAGGGTGTCTTCATGACCAGGCTTGATACGCCACAGGTTGCGTTCCTGTATCCAGTAAGTTATCTCCTTGATAGCGCGAGGGGAGATGGGTACCAATCGCTGTTTACTTCCCTTGCCTTCCACTTTGATGAACCCCTGCTTGAAGTAGAGCTCGGAAATCTTCAGTCCGCAGAGCTCAGACACGCGTAAGCCACAACTGTAGAGTGTCTCGAGCATGGCACGGTTGCGTTGTGCCTCGGGCTTATCACCATCTACTGCAGCGATGATGCGGTCTATCTCGTCCACCGTCAGCACTTCGGGAAGTTTTAGGCCTATCTTGGGCCCTTCAATCAGCTCGGAAGGGTCGTCATCACGGTAATCAGCTAAGACCATAAAGTGGAAGAAGGACTTCACTCCCGAAAGGATACGTGCTTGTGAACGGGGCACTATGCCGATGTCATGTAAGCCAGCAAAGAAAGTCTGGAGCTGCTGCATGCTGACCTCGAGTACGCCTGTCTGCTCGCTTTCCAGGTAATGGAGCAGCTTCTCCAGGTCGAGTTTATAAGCCTCCTGGGTATTGGATGAGAGGGATTTCTCCAACTTTAAGTATTGCATATATTTCCTGATAATCAGGGCTTGTTTCTCCTTATTTACTAAATGCTCTTCTGTTTTCATTTCTTTTTAGTAACTTTGCAGCGCAAAGATATAAATAAATTAGTTATGAAGATACAAATTATCAACGGTCCCAACATAAATCTTTTGGGCAAACGCGAACCGGGGATTTATGGTAGCACCTCGTTTGAGGACTATCTGGTGAAACTCCGTCTTCGCTATCCTCAGGTGGATATAGATTATTATCAATCCAACGTGGAAGGATTCATGATTGACAAGATTCATGAGGTGGGGTTCAGCTACGATGGAATCATCCTAAATGCTGGGGCTTATACCCATACATCGATTGCGCTGCAAGATGCAATTCGGGCAGTGACTACCCCTGTGGTGGAGGTACATATCAGCAACGTGCACAGTAGGGAGGAGTTCCGGCATCGCTCCATGATATCGGCGGCTTGCAAGGGGGTGATTCTGGGATTCGGACTGGATTCTTACCGTCTGGCTCTTGAGGCTCTCCTGGCTCAGTCTGAATAATCGTGATACAACAGGATAATAAATATATGTATATGGATAACTGCAAGGGTAAAACAGGACAGGAGAAACAGACCATTGACGAATATATCCTCAAGCATATTGACCCGGAAGGCGCCTACCTGGGGGCACTTTTCAGGGATACCCATCTTAAGTTACTCTATCCTCGGATGGCTTCAGGGCATCTGCAGGGACGTATGTTGAAGATGTTTGTTCAGATGATTCGTCCCCAACAGGTGCTGGAGATAGGCACATACAGTGGCTATTCAGCCTTATGCATGGCTGAGGGACTACCTGAGGGGGCCACCATCCATACATTTGAAATCAATGATGAGCAGGAAGAGTTCACGCGTCCGTGGTTGGAGGGCTCACCCTGGGCAGACCGAATCAAATTCTATATTGGCGATGCACTCCTGCTGGTACCTCACCTGGATCTGACGTTTGACCTGGCTTTTATTGATGGCGACAAGCGTAAGTATGTAGATTATTATCAGATGGTGCTTCCACGATTGCGTCCTGGAGGTTATATATTGGCTGATAATACGTTGTGGGATGGACATGTAGTGGAGGAACAGACTCATGATGCACAGACCCTTGGCATAATGGCTTTCAATGATCTCATAGCTGCCGACCAACGGGTGGAGAAGGTTATTTTGCCTTTGCGTGACGGACTGACCTTGATTCGGAAGAAAGAATAAAGTAGCTATAAAAAACCGTTCCTGCCCTCACGGGTAAGAACGGCCAAGTCAATAATACATGAAAAAACGCTATTTAGAGAGAGTCTCTTCTTCTTTCAAGTGAAAAATTTCCTTTTTCACACTGCAAATGTAGAAAGGTTTTCTCTCATGAACAAATGTTATCGACAAACGTTCTATTTTTATCGACAAATTTACCATTAATTTGATGTTTTTCTTTCGATTGATGAAATTAAGGTATTTTTTCGATGAATAATGATAAGTTTTTTGTAGTTTTGTGCTCTAAACAATAAATAAGGTAATAATATGGAAACAACTCGTCAGAATAAGATAGCTCGTCTGTTACAAAAAGAGCTGAGTGACATTTTCTTGCTGCAGACTAAGTCGATGCATGGTGTACTGGTTTCTGTCAGTGCGGTGCGTATCAGTCCGGATATGAGTGTGGCCCGGGCTTACTTGAGTATATTTCCGTCGGAACGGGCGGATGAAATCATCAAGAATATCAATGCGAACATGAAGTCGGTACGCTACGAACTGGGTACGCGGGTGCGTTATCAGTTGCGGATTATTCCTGAACTAAAGTTCTTTGTGGACGATTCGTTGGACTATGCGGAGCATATCGATGAATTGCTGAAGAAGTAATCCTTTATTTCTCAATCGTCTGCATGTCTTTTCCGTATTATATGGCCCGTCGCTATCTTCTTTCGCCAAAGAAGCATAGTGCGGTGAACATCATCTCAGCTGTCTCGGTATGTGGTATCGCACTATCTACCATGGCGCTGGTCTGTACGCTCAGTGTGTTCAATGGCTTTCAGGAGATGGTGGAAGGTTTCTTTACGGCCTTTGATGCGCAGCTTAAGATTGTGCCGGTGCAGGGCAAGGTTTTCGATCCGCTGGAGAGCCGCCTGCAGCAGGTGAAGTCCATGTCGTGTATTGAGGTGTGGAGTGAAACGATTGAGGAACAGGCTGTGGTGCAATATAAGCAGCGGCAGACCATGGTGACCATCAAGGGAGTGGAGCCAAATTTTGAGGAGCTGACAGAGATTGACAGCTTGTTGATCGGTTCGGGTAACTTTATGTTGACTGATTCAGAAGTAGAATATGGAGTTCTCGGGGTGGAATTAATCGGTGAGTTAGGCACAGGGCTACAGTTTATGGACCCACTTCAAGTCTATGCTCCCAAGCGTAATGTCAGAGTAAATATTGCTAATCCATCGGCAGCCTTCAATCGCCGCTACCTCTACTCTCCCGGGGTGGTGTTTGCCTGCAATCAGCAGAAGTATGATGCCAATTATATCTTAACCTCATTGGGCTTTGCCCGCAGGTTGTTCAATTACGACACGCAGGTGTCAGCCATTGAAATCAGGCTTAAACCTGATGCTAATATCAGTAAGGTGGAGCGTGAGATAGAGCGTAAGTTGGGTGACAGGTTCAAGGTGCTTAACCGCTACGAACAACAGGAGGAGGTGTTTCGTATCATGGAGATTGAGAAGTTGATTTCTTATTTCTTCTTGACTTTTATTCTGGTTGTGGCCTGTTTTAACCTTATCGGATCGCTATCGATGCTGATGCTTGACAAGCGTGAAGATGTGGAGACACTCTACCGGCTGGGTGCCGACCAACGGATGATTTCCCGGATTTTCCTTTGTGAGGGCCGTTTGATTTCCTTGATAGGGGCCTTGGCTGGTATCTTCCTTGGGGTGTTACTCTGCTATCTGCAGCAGATTTTTGGGTTGATTAAGTTGGGTAGTGGGGAGTCGTTCTTGGTCGATTCCTATCCGGTCAGTGTGCATCTCTCAGATCTGCTGATTATCCTATTAACCGTACTGTTCGTAGGCTTTATCAGTGTATGGTATCCTGTGAAACGAATCAGATTAAAAAAGAAAGGTTGATTATCAAAACAGCAAATTAAATGATTCTAAATCTCTCTCTTGTGCAAATGTTGTGCAAGTCGCAAAAAAATTAAAGCCAACTACTTGTAAATAAGCAATTGGCTTTAATTTGTGTTGGACTACCAGGACTCGAACCTGGGCAAACAGAACCAAAACCTGTTGTGCTACCATTACACCATAGTCCAAACTTCTGAATGCTTTCTTTTGAAAAGCGGTGCAAAGATAGGGGCTTGTTTTGATTCTTGCAAATAATTGACCTACTTTTTTTGTTTACTTGGCAATAATTAAGTAGTAATTCTTCTTTCCACGTTGTACAAGAAGGTACTTTTCATCCAGTAAATCGCTAGCTGTAATCAGCTGGTCGAATGCCGTAAGTTTCTCTTTATTGAGCGATACTCCACCTCCCTGTACCAGCTTGCGCATTTCACCTTTCGAGGGGAATACAGATGCAAGTTCCACGAAAAGGTCAACGGCTTTGACTCCTTCGGTCAGAGCTTCACGGTTGATTTCAAACTGAGGTACTCCTTCGAACACAGCCAGCAGGGTTGGTTCGTCAAGCTTCTTAAGTGCTTCACTGGTACCGTTACCAAAGAGGATACCTGAGGCTTCCACAGCAGCTTGATACTCCTCCTCAGAATGAACCATGACAGTAACTTCCTGTGCTAGACGTTTCTGAAGGATACGCAGGTGGGGAGCCTCTTTGTGTTGGGCAACCAGTGCATCAATTTCTTCCTTGTTGATAGAGGTGAAAATCTTGATGTACTTTTCGGCATCGTCATCGCTAACGTTGAGCCAGAACTGATAGAACTTATAGGGCGAAGTGCGCTGGGGGTCAAGCCAGATGTTGCCGCTTTCGGTCTTGCCGAATTTCTTACCGTCAGCTTTGGTAATCAGTGGGCAGGTCAGGGCGTAGGTTTCCACCTCATTGCCCAGGGTGCGACGAATCAGCTCAGTGCCGGTAGTCATGTTGCCCCATTGGTCGTTGCCACCCAGCTGGAGCTTGCAGCCCTTGTGCTGGTAGAGGTAGAGGAAGTCGTAACCCTGCAGCAGCTGGTAGGTGAACTCTGTGAATGATAGTCCATCGCGTGCTGTTCCGTTGAGACGCTGTTGCACGCTCTCCTTAGCCATCATGTAGTTTACGGTGATGTGTTTACCCACCACGCGGGCAAAATCAAGGAAGGTGAAATTCTTCATCCAGTCGTAGTTGTTCACCAGCTCGGCTTTGTTGGGAGCGTCGGTGTCGAAGTCTAGGAACTTGGCAACTTGTTTCTTGATGCACTCCTGGTTGTGATAGAGTGTGGCATCATCCAGGAGATTGCGTTCCTGACTTTTGCCGGAGGGGTCGCCAATCATGCCTGTGGCTCCGCCTACCAGGATGATGGGTTTGTGACCACAACGTTGCAGATGGCGTAGCATCATGATGCCACAGAGGTGGCCAATGTGGAGTGAGTCGGCCGTGGGGTCGGTACCTAAGTAGGCCGTAACCATCTCCTTTTCGAGCAGTTCTTCGGTGCCCGGCATAATCTGTGCAAGCATGCCGCGCCACTTAAGTTCTTCTACAAAATTCATATCGTTTGCGTATTATTTATGTAATATTCTTGATTTACAGTGTGCAAAAATACAATACTTTCTGTGAATGGCCAACTCTTAGGCCTTAAAAAAGAGTCTTTGGATGTTTTCATCGAGTGATTGGTGCAATTCTTCGTTGGTTTGGCATCGGGCCAGGGCCAACGCTTGATACAATTGTTCGATGTCCTCTTCACGCTCATCGCTCTCTATCAGCAAGCGGTCGTTGGGTGTAGAACGCATGGATTCTAAGTTAAACAGGGTGCCGAAGGAGAGGTAGAAGCCCTTATTAATCAGCTGCCGGGCCAGTTGAGGTTTACCTCGGAAGCCGTGGATAATCCAAGGAACGGTGGGCTTCAGTTGCTGGTGTAGAAGCAGCAATTCATCGACGGCTTTGACTAGATGAACCACAACCGGTTTCCGCAGCGACTCAGCCAGCAGAGCCTGAGCCTCGAAAATCTTTATCTGTTGGGAGATGCTTGCCCCATGGAGTCTGTCGAGTCCCGCTTCACCTATGGCTACCACTTGGGGATGGTGAGCGAGCTGTCCCATTTTCTCTATTTCTGCGGTGAAATCGGTGATTTTGTCCGTGTCCCAAGGATGAATCCCTATGGCATACCAATGGAATGGCTGCGGTGAGAATGCTTCGGGCGAGACGCTTACGATGGCTTTTCCTGCCACGGTTGGCAGGTTGTGGGTATGGATGTCGATGGGGAAAATTTGCTTCATTGTCCAGGGTGATGAATGGGGGTAGCGCTAAGGAACAGGGTCATAACCGGAACCTCCCCAAGGGTGGCAACGTAGCAGACGCTTCACGGTGAGGTATAGTCCCTTGTACGGGCCATGCTTCTTGAGGGCTTCGACAGCATATTGCGAGCATGTAGGTGTGAAGCGGCAGCAGGGACCCAGCAGGGGGGAAATGCATCGTTGGTAAAAGTAGATGGGCAGCAGGAGCAGCCCTACCAGTAATCTTCTCATGGCTCTTGCTTCTCCTCTTTCTTGTTATCCCGTGGCTGGTTGGCCTTGAGGGCTTCTGCCAGGCGGTGGAGTATGCGCTTCATCTGGTCGTTGATGTGAGAAGAGAGGGGCAGTTGGTCGCTCAAGTAGATGAAGGCTATCGCCACCTGCAGGTTCTGCTCTTCAAGGGAGGGGAGGAGCAGTTGCTTGTTGAGGCGATAGGCTTCACGTACTTGGCGTTTGATGCGGTTGCGCTTGACGGCTCGCTTGAACCGTCGTTTCGAGACGCTCACCAATATCGTTGCGCTGCATGGCTGCTCTGTTACGGTGAGGTAAACCACCCGTAAAGGGAAACAGGCAAAAGAGCGGGCTTTGCCCGAGAACATTTCACCTATAATCTTCTTACGACAGAGCCTTTCGGCCTTATGCAGGGTATTGGACATCGGTTATTGGTTGTTCTCCTTGAGGAACTGTTCGAGGGCAGCTGTCATTGAGGGTGCTTTCTCGCTTGGAGCCATGAGGTCTAGTCGCAGTCCGGCATCGCGCACAGCCTGAGCTGTCACTGCGCCGAATGTGCCAATTTTCACCTCCTTCTGGTCGAAGTTGGGGAAGTTCTTCTGTAGCGAGGCCACTCCGGCAGGGCTGAAGAAGATCATCATGTCGTATCCAGCCAGCTCTTCGGGTGCGAAGTCGTTGCTTACCGTACGGTACATCACCACCTCATGGTGCTGCAGTTTGCTCTGGTCCAGCAGGTTCTTGATGTCATCGTTGTGTACGTCAGACATTGGCACAAAGTACTTTTCGTTTTTGTGCTTCATCATGATGGGTACCAAATCCTCGAATTTGCCCGAAGGTCCAGGGAAGATTTTCCGCTTGCGGTATTGGGTATACTTTTGGATATAATTGGCGATTGTTTCAGACACACAGAAGTACTTCATCGTTTCAGGAATCGTGACGCGCAACTCGGTACACAGATTGAAAAAGTGGTCGATGGCATGCCGCGATGTGAAGACTATAGCGGTATGATCGAGAATGGAGACTTTCTGTTGTCTGAATTCCCTGGGTGTGAGGCTCTCCACCTTGATGAAAGGGCGGAAGTCGATGGTCACACCATACTTTTCGGCGATGTCGAAGTAAGGAGACTTTTCTGAGGTCGGCTTGGGCTGCGACACTAATACTTTGTTTATTTTCAACGTCCTAAAATTTTATTATAAAATAATTGGTTAGCTGAAGCATGCCATTGTACAAAAACACGCAAGGCAGCATTTCAAGGGCGCAAAAGTACACAATAATTAGAATACTGCCATAAAAATTCTCGCAAAAAAGCTTTATCCATTTATAAAACATCAAGATTTTTGTAATCGATACGAAAATTAACGAAAAAATGACGATAAATGTAAGTTGTTGGTCAAAATATACCACTATCAGAATGAAAGGAAATAGCGCAAATCCCAGGTAATAAATCAGTGTGGAGTAAGATTCGAGCCAAAGTGATGTTTTTGCCCTGTCAAAAAATATCCATCCAAGCAGGCTGTAGAGCATCCATTTCAAGGAGAAATAGAGTAGGTAGAGGATGAAGTAGAGGGCAATCCAATGCAGGGAGGTGAGGTGATGAATCAGCTGGGGTGACTGATTGACGAAGTGGCAGAACGAGGTGACGGAAGCCAGCATTCCCGTCTGGATGGAGAGCAGCAGCAGACTGCGCACGTCACCCGCAGTGGAGGTGGAGAAGATGCTGGTGCGCTCGCGGTGGAGCAGGAAGTCCTTGATGAGTTGGCCGAGGAACTTATGGTGGCGTGAGAGGACGATAGCGCTCAGGAAAAAGCAGACGACAAGGATGGCGGCAAGGGTGTCGTCGTTACTTGGGGCATAGGGTAGGGGAATGCCTTCTACGCGTGGGGTCAGGGTGAGCAGTGAGGAGGACATGGCTTCAGATGGCGGCAAATTTACGTACTGAGGTGTCCCAGAGGGGGGTGGTGAAGAGCATCTCCACGGCCTCTTCAGGGGTCTGGGCCACGCGCCAGATGCAGGCATGCTGTATGCGCATGAAGTTCTCGTCCACAGCACGTTGCAGCATCTCCAGCAGGGGGGTGAAGTATCCCTTGGTGTTGAGAACGATGATGGGATTCAGGTATAGGCCGAGCTGCTTCCAGGTGATGACTTCAAGTAGTTCCTCCAGGGTGCCGCAGCCTCCGGGCAAAGCGATGACGGCATCGCTCAGCCGGGCCATGGTCTGTTTGCGCTCGTGCATGTCAGCCACCACCTTCAGCTGGCTCATGCCCTGGTGGTGCCATCCCTGTTCCACCATGAAGCGGGGTATCACGCCGATGGCTTCACCCCCATGCTGCATGACGGCATCGGTCACGGCTGCCATCAGTCCCATATTACCGGCTCCGTTCACCAGGCTGATACCTTTTTCGGCCAGCAGCTTACCCAGGGTGCGGGCAGCTTCGAAGTAGGTCTCGTCAATCTTTGTACTCGATGCGCTATATACGCATACCTTATTAATAGGATTCATCATCTTTATGGTTTATGTTGGTGTCTAGTGGCTGTTGTTTGCTGAGCAGGGTGCATCGGTGCTCTATCTGGTGCATAAACTCCTCTTCGCGCTGGGGGAAGAGGGTGATGTGCTTGCCGTCAGAGAGGGTCACTTCGATGCCACCAAATAGGTTGCTGCATGCTGTTAACAGGGGTCGGGAGCGCTGTATATGGCGTACGTCTGCCAGACAAATGGTGCTCCTGCAGGCAAAGCGACCTTCGTCAATCAGCAGCTTTTGGTCAGTGGTGAGCGTATAGGTGGTATGAATCAACCGCTCAATCCACCACAGTAGCAGGAGCATGGCGGGCAGGGCCGCGAGTGGCCATCGCCACCAGAGGGCGACAAGCGTCATCACAGTCAGCGCAACGAGCACCAATCCGCGGCAAAAAGTGACCTTGGCATGATAAATTCTGTTCATAATTGCCATTAATTTGGGGCAAAATTAAGGTTTTTGTGAATAAGTAGCAACCGAAGCATACAAGAAAGCAAGCTTTTTTGTAAATTCGCCGCGAGAATCGTTCAATTTAGGATGAACCTTTCCCCAAATAAAACAATATGTAACCTGTTTAATATGGTAAGAAAGTACGATTTCCTCGTCATCGGCTCGGGTATTGCCGGTATGAGCTTTGCTTTGAAGGTGGCAGAGAAGGGTAGTGTGGCCCTGATCTGCAAAGCGGGTCTGGAAGAGGCCAACACCTATTTTGCCCAGGGAGGCATTGCCTCGGTCACCAACCTGAAGGTGGACAACTTTGACAAGCACATTGAAGACACCATGATTGCCGGTGACTGGATCAGCGACCGTGCAGCTGTGGAGAAGGTGGTCACAGAGGCTCCGGCACAGATTAAGGAGCTGATACGTTGGGGCGTGAACTTCGACAAGAAGCCTGACGGAGAGTTTGACCTCCACAAGGAGGGTGGTCACAGCGAGTTCCGTATTCTCCATCACAAGGACAATACGGGGGCTGAGATCCAGACCAGTCTGATTGAGACGGTGAAGAAGCACCCTAACATCACTGTCTTTACCAACCACTATGCAGTGGAGATTATCACGCAGCACCACCTGGGTATTATCGTGACCCGTCATACACAGGGTATCAAGTGCTATGGTGCCTATGTGCTTAATGAGGAGACGGGTGAGGTAGATACCTTCCTCTCCAAGATTACTGTGATGGCCACGGGTGGCTGCGAGGCTGTGTATCGTCACACTACCAATCCCCTGGTGGCCACGGGTGACGGCATAGCCATGGTCTATCGTGCCAAAGGAGCGGTGAAGGACATGGAATTCATCCAGTTCCACCCCACGGCCCTCTATCACCCGGGTGACCGTCCCTCGTTCCTTATCACCGAAGCCATGCGCGGCTATGGCGGTGTGCTCCGTACCCTCGACGGCAAGGAGTTCATGCAGAAGTATGACCCCCGCCTGTCGTTGGCTCCGCGTGACATCGTGGCCCGTGCCATTGACAATGAGATGAAACAGCGGGGCGAGGACCACGTTTTCCTCGATGTGACCCATAAGGACCCCGAGGAGACCAAGCGCCACTTCCCCAATATCTACAAGAAATGTCTCAGCATCGGCATCGACATCACCAAGGAGTACATCCCCGTGGCACCTGCAGCCCACTACCTGTGTGGTGGAATCAAGGTGGACCTCGACGGCCAGAGCAGTATCCGTCGCCTCTATGCCATCGGTGAGTGCAGCTGCACCGGTCTGCATGGCGGTAACCGCTTGGCCAGCAACTCACTCATCGAGGCCATTGTCTATGCCGAGGCCGCAGCTAAGCACTCTTTGAGCGTTATAGACCGATACGACTTCAACGAGGATATCCCTGAGTGGAACGACGAAGGCACCATCTCGACTGAGGAGCGTATCTTGATTACCCAGAGCATGAAGGAGGTGAACCAGATCATGGAGGCATACGTGGGTATTGTGCGAAGCAACGTCCGTTTGACCCGTGCCTGGAATCGTCTTGACATCCTCTATGAGGAGACAGAGCGCCTCTTCAAGAGCAGCAAGGCCACACGCGAACTATGCGAACTGCGTAACATGATCAATGTGGGTTACCTTATCACTAAGCAGGCCATGGAGCGTAAGGAGAGCCGCGGATTACACTATACCATTGATTACCCCCGTGTCACTGAGGCTGGTAAGTAATCCTGGGTAGATAACAGAAAGGCCCGATACGAAGTATTGTTCATCTCGTATCGGGCCTTTATCTGTGTTATGTCTGTCAGCCTTTCAGCTTCTGAGCAGGGGTTCTGGGGCGGAGATTACATGTTGGTCTTCTTCACCTCAAAGTAAGCTTGCGGGTGCTGGCATGCGGGGCAGAGTTCAGGAGCCTCTTTGCCCTCGTAGATGAATCCGCAGTTGCGGCACTGCCATACTGTCACTTCGTCCTTGGCAAATACCTTGCCAGCTTCGATGTTCTTCACGAAAGCCAGGTAGCGCTCCTCGTGTCCCTTCTCAGCTACAGCAATGTTGCGGTACATCAGGGCGATTTCGGGGAAGCCCTCTTCGTCAGCAATGTCGGCAAACTTGGGATAATCCAGGCTCCACTCCTCGTTCTCGCCAGCTGCAGCAGCCTTCAGATTGTCGAGTGTCTTGCCAATTACGCCAGCGGGATATGAGGCCGTAATCTCTACACAGCCACCTTCCAGCCACTTGAACATGCGCTTAGCGTGTTCTTTCTCCTGATCAGCCGTCTCGGTGAAGATGGCTGCTATCTGCTCGTAGCCCTCTTTCTTGGCAACGCTGGCAAAGAAAGTGTAGCGGTTGCGGGCTTGTGACTCACCTGCGAATGATGTCAGCAGGTTCTTTTCAGTTCTTGTTCCTTTAATACTCTTGCTCATCTTGTTCTTGTTTTTTAAGTGATATGAATTTGTTTGCAAAGATAATACTTTAATTGTAATTATTACAATATTGCTAATAGAAATTTCCTGCATTTAATTTATTTAAGAAATCCGTCCTTCCATACCTTATTATATTATGATATATCGGGCTAAAGCATGTTTTTCACTGTTAGTTCAGCGGTTTTTGTTCTAAAAGCCATTAAATCTCACACTTTTTATCTAATTTTGCAGCCGCTAACAAGTATATATAAGAAAAATGAAAGCGTTCGACTTTTTCAGACCCAAGCTCGTCAGCTCGCTGAAGAGCTACTCCAAAGAGACGTTCATGGCCGATATGATGGCCGGTGTGATTGTGGGCATTGTGGCCTTGCCCTTGGCCATTGCCTTTGGTATTGCTTCGGGTGTATCGCCCGAGAAGGGTATCATCACGGCGATTATTGCCGGTTTCATCATCTCTCTGATGGGAGGTAGCAAGGTGCAGATTGGTGGACCTACGGGTGCGTTCATCGTGATTATCTATGGTATTATCCAGCAGTATGGCGAGGCCGGGCTGATTGTGGCCACATTGATGGCCGGTGTGATATTGGTGCTGCTCGGGGTGCTCAAGCTAGGAGCTGTCATCAAGTTTATCCCTTACCCTATCATTGTGGGTTTTACGAGTGGTATTGCGGTGACTATCTTCACCACGCAGATAGCCGATGTTCTGGGACTGCAGCAGCAGGCCATGGACCTGGAGGGAAATTTGCTCTATACGGAGGGTGGTGATGCCCTGATGATTCCGCTCAAGACGCCGGGTGACTTCCTGGGCAAGTGGATGGTCTATTTCGACCATCTGGGCAGCGTGAACTGGTGGAACACCCTGGTGAGCATTGTCAGCATCGTGATTATTGCCCTTACTCCTCGTTTCTCGAAGAAGATTCCTGGTTCGCTCGTGGCTATTGTGCTGGTGACAGCTGTGGTTTGGGCGATGAAGAACTATGCCGGCATTGAGGGTATTGATACGATCGGTGACCGCTTCAGTATCAAGGCCGAACTGCCTGATGCTGTGGTGCCTGACCTCAACTGGGAGGCCATACGAAGCCTCTTCCCCGTGGCTTTGACCATAGCCGTGTTGGGGGCCATTGAGTCGCTGCTCTCAGCTACCGTAGCCGATGGTGTGATTGGTGATAAGCACGACTCCAATACCGAATTGATTGCCCAGGGTGTGGCTAACGTGGTGACTCCCCTCTTTGGCGGTATTCCTGCTACGGGTGCCATTGCCCGTACCATGGCCAACATCAACAACGGAGGTCGTACCCCCGTGGCAGGTATGGTCCATGCTGTGATTCTCTTGCTGATTCTCCTGCTGCTCATGCCACTGGCACAGTATATCCCCATGGGCTGTCTGGCTGGTGTGCTGGTTATCGTATCGTATAACATGAGCGGTTGGCGCACTTTCCGGGCGCTGCTCCGCAATCCCAAGAGTGATGTCAGCGTGCTGCTCGTCACCTTCTTCCTCACTGTCATTTTCGACCTCACCGTGGCCATTGAAGTAGGTTTGGTCATTGCCTGCGTACTCTTCATGCGTCGTGTGATGGAGACCACTGAGATTTCGGTCATCAAGGACGAGATTGACCCCAATAGTGAGACCGATGCCACGACCCACGAGGAGCACCTCACTATCCCTGACGGTGTGGAGGTGTATGAGATTAACGGTCCCTACTTCTTTGGTATCGCCACCAAGTTTGAGGAGATGATGGCCCAGATGGGCGACCGTCCCAAGGTGCGCATCATCCGCATGCGTAAGGTGCCCTTCATTGACTCCACGGGTATCCATAACCTGGAGAACCTCTGCCGGATGTCGCAGAAGGAGAATATCACCGTGGTGCTCTCAGGTGTAGTGGAGAAGGTACACCTCGTGCTGGCCAAGTCGGGCTTCTATGAGTTGCTGGGTGAAGACAACATTTGTCCCAACATCAACGTGGCCCTTTACCGTGCCAAGGAGATTCTGGAACAGGAATAATCCCCTTTACCCTTGTCTATAAATGGTAAGAAAGAAGAAATCTACGAAGCAACCGCTCAGCGTCACCCTGTTTGTGGCGCTGATTGTGCTGGTTTGTGCGGCATATGAGCCTGTCTCGAACTGGCTCAAGGAGGAGGCACCCTTAGAGCAACTCCAGAAGCAGCTCACTAATACGACTCAGAAGAAGCTGAGCGACCTCCCTGCTGAGGGCAGTGGACTGGAACTGCCCGAGTCGCTCAAGGGTTCACGTAGTGAGCTTATCCTCAAGCGGATGGGCTATACCGTGTCCTATAATATGGAATGGAACCTGCCCAACTGGGTGGCTTGGGAACTGAATGCCGACAAGCTGGTGGAGCGCGAAAGCCGGAATGACAAGTTCCTGCCTGACCCTGACCTAATGGAGAAGGAGGCCGTGACGACCGACGACTACAAGGGCAGTGGATGGGATCGAGGCCATATGTGTCCTGCCAGTGACAACCGCTGGCACTGGAAAGCCATGCAGGAGAGTTTCTACATGACTAACATCTGTCCGCAAGACCACAACCTGAATCGTGGTGACTGGAAGGAGCTGGAGGAGAAGTGCCGACGCTGGGCCGCTCAGGAGGGACCTATCTACATCGTCTGTGGCCCTATACTCTACAACCGCAAGCATCAGACGATAGGCAAGGAGCACACCGTGGTGGTACCCGAAGCCTTCTTCAAGGTGGTGTTAAGCCTAGCAGGTCCAAAGCCTAAAGCTGCAGGGTTCATCTTCAAGAACAGCTCTGGCAATCGCAAGCTGGAGAGCTACATGAATACGGTAGATGAGGTGGAGCGCATCACGGGTATTGACTTCTTCCATCGTCTGCCCGATGACGTGGAGCAGGAGGTGGAGGCACAGATTGGTGACTTCTTCCGGAAGTGAGGAGTGTAGCTGCGTCATACTTTATTATATTAAGTACCCCCAAGACATATTGATTAAATATGAGAAAAACCTTCTTTACCCTCTGCCTGCTGCTGATGCTTTGTATAAAGGCTGTAGCTGAGAACTATCCCTATCGTAGTGACCTGCTGTGGGTCACGGTGCCTGACCATACCGACTGGCTCTACCGCACGGGCGAAAAGGCCACCATCAACTTGCAACTGTTGCGTTACGGAGTGCCTGTGGATGGCGTCACCGTGCGTTACGAGCTGGCTGATGACCTGATGCCCGCTGATCGATGTGACTCGGTGGTGCTCAAGAAGGGGCGTGCCACGATTCCTGTTGGCACCATGCGCAAGCCAGGATTCCGCGACTGCCGCATGGTGGTCACCTTCGGGGGTAAAGCGTACAAACACCACATCAAGGTGGGATTCTCACCTGAGCAGATTGAGCCTTACACCCAGATGCCCAGTGACTTCCGGCAGTTCTGGCAGCAGCGTATCGATGAGGCTCGTCAGTTCCCCCTGACCTATACCCTTCAGCCTGCCCCTGAATATACCACCGACAAGATATCCGCTTATCTGCTCCGCTTGCAGCTCAACCGCCAGGGGCAAGCCATCTACGGCTACCTGTTCTATCCCAAGCATGCGCAGAAGGGTAGCTGTCCTGTGGTGCTCTGTCCCCCTGGGGCTGGCATCAAGACTATCTCCAAGCCTCTGCGTCACAAGTACTATGCTGAGGGAGGCTGTATCCGGTTGGAGATAGAGATACATGGTCTGAACCCCACGATGAGTGACGAGCAGTTCAAGGAGGTTGCCGTGGCCTTCAACGGCAAGGAGAACGGCTATCTGACCAACGGGCTGGACCATCCCGACAACTTCTATATGAAGCGCGTTTACCTGTCCCTGGTGCGCTGCATTGACCTGCTCACTTCGCTGCCCGAGTGGGATGGGCGGAATGTGGTGGTCACGGGTGGCAGTCAGGGCGGAGCCCTGGCCATGGTGGCTGCAGGGCTTGACCCGCGCGTCACGCACTGTGTGGCCAATCATCCCGCTCTGGCCGATATGGCCGCCTTCCGGATGGGACGTGCCGATGGCTACCCCCACTACTCGCGCATGAAGGGGATGGACAGTCCTGAGAAGCTGCGTACGATGTCCTATTACGATGTAGTCAATTTTGCCCGCCTTATTCAGGCCGAGTGCCGGCTGACCTGGGGATTCTGTGACGACACTTGCTCCCCCACCACGAGCTATGCCGCCTATAATGTGCTGTCCTGTCCCAAGGAGGCCGTCATCACTCCCATCAACGAGCATTGGACCAGTGATGATGCCGAGTATGCCCATTGGCTCTGGGTGAAGTCCAGACTGAAGTAAATCCATCGCACGTATCACATCCTGCGTGCCCAATCCATACATACCTCACCTTACATAACCCTTTTAAAAACGCCATCATGAGCAATCAACAACGTATTGTCTTCGTGGATTATATCCGCGTCGTAGCCTGTTTCCTGGTGATGCTGGTCCATGCCAGCGAGAATTTCTATGCCGCCGATGCGTCTGGCCTGGCTGGTAATGTGTCGATGTTGGCCAACGAGGCCAATCGTTTCTGGGTAGCCCTCTACGATGGTGCCCTGGGGCGTATCAGTGTGCCCCTCTTCATGGTGGTGAGTGCCTTCCTGCTTGTGCCTGTCAAGCAGGGTGTCACGATGGCTGCTTTCTACAAGCGTCGCTTCCTGCGCATCCTGCCGCCTATGATCTGCTTCATGTTGCTCTACACCTTCCTCCCCCTGCTGTGGGGACAGATGACCTGGGAGCAGTCGTGGCACGACTTCGTGATGCTGCCCTTCAACTTCCCCTCGATGGCGGGTCACCTGTGGTTCATGTATCCGCTCATCTCCCTGTACCTGATTATTCCTGTGGTGTCGCCCTGGCTGGAGCGGGCCTCCGCTAAGGATGAACGCCTCTTCCTCGGCCTCTTTGCGCTATCCACGCTGGTGCCCTGGCTGGTGCGCTTCGTCAGCGCCGACCTGTGGGGCAACTGCTTCTGGAATCCCTACTTCGGTATGCTTTACTACTGCTCTGGCTACCTGGGCTACCTGGTGCTGGCCCATTATATCCGGGTTCACCTGGATTGGAACCGAGCTAAGCGGATGCGCATGGGATGGATTTGCTTTGCGATAGGGGCGGCTTTCACCGGCTGGTCCTTCTGGCAGGCTGGAGTACCTGGCCAGCCCATCGAGACCCCCATGCTGGAGTGGTCGTGGGAGTTCTGCACCCCTAACGTGCTGTGCGCCACCTTCGGAGCCTTCCTGCTCTTCGGTTGCATCAAGCAGTCTGTGGCCCCTCGTTGGATTTCTGAGCTGTCGAAGCTTTCGTTTGGTATGTACCTGATGCATCTCTTCTTCCTCAGTAACATCGCCCCCGTCTTCGTAGATGGCAACCAGGCCGAACCGTTGATACCCGTAGCCTTGGCCATTCCCTGCATAGCGCTGCTGACGTTCGTCTGCTGCGTAGTGACGAGTAAACTCATCTCTCTGCTCCCTGGAAGCAAGTGGATAATAGGCTGAAATCCAATATTTAAAATCTGGTTCATCCGACATTTCGAGCTCCACGTTCATGATTCAGTGCCGTTCTGCCAGGCACGAATCTCCAGGACGAAGCACTGGTGGAGATACCTGAAATTCCGTCATCTTCTCGCTGTTTCTAAACCTTCGTTATGAAAAACACATGATGAAAAACGCACCATGTATTTTGCATAGTCAGAATAATGCCCTATCTTTGTCGGCATGTAATTCCGTTGTTTCATGCTTATTTGCAATTGACTTGTATCGATGACGACTTTTGCCCCCTTTGCACGGCCCCTGTATGTGATGGCCAAACCCGTAGGCTCGGTGTGTAACCTGGCCTGCACTTACTGCTATTACCTGGAGAAGAGCCACCTCTACCGCCATGAGGAGCCCTCGGGACGCTTCACGATGAGTGACGAGCTGCTGGAGCGCTTCATCCGCGAGTACATCGAGTCGCAGACCATGCCGCAGGTGCTCTTCACCTGGCATGGCGGGGAGACGCTGATGAGGCCTCTCGCTTTCTATAAACGCGTGGTGGAGCTGCAGCGCAAGTATGCCCGTGGACGCACCATCGAAAACGCCATTCAGACCAACGGCACGCTGCTCACCGACGAGTGGTGCCGCTTCTTCCGGGAGAACCAATGGCTGGTGGGGGTCTCCATCGACGGGCCGCAGGAGTTTCACGACGAGTACCGCCGCAACAAGCAGGGGATGCCCTCGTTCCAGAAGGTGATGCGCGGCATCGCGCTGCTCAATAAGCACGGGGTGGAGTGGAACGCCCTGGCCGTGGTCAACGACTTCAATGCCGACTATCCGCTCGACTTCTATCACTTCTTCAAGGAGATAGGGTGTCGCTACATCCAGTTCACCCCCATCGTGGAGCGCATCCTCCCTCATGCTGACGGGCGTCACCTGGCCTGTCCGGCGGATAGCGAGGAGATACCGCTGGCCGACTTCTCCGTCACCCCTGCGCAGTGGGGCGAGTTCCTCTGCACCATCTTCGACGAGTGGGTGCGTCACGACGTGGGCGAATACTTCATCCAGCTCTTCGACTCCACCCTGGCCAACTGGGTGGGTGAGCAGCCCGGGGTGTGTACCCTGGCCAAGAGCTGCGGCCATGCCGGCGTGATGGAGTACAACGGCGATGTCTATGCCTGCGACCACTTCGTCTTCCCCGAGTACAAGCTGGGCAATATCCGCACCCATACGCTCACGGAGATGATGTACAGCGAGCGGCAGCAGCAGTTTGGAGCCATGAAGCGTGACGGCCTGCCCACCCTATGCCGCGAGTGCGAGTACCTCTTTGCCTGCAACGGCGAATGCCCCAAGAACCGCTTCCTCCGCACCGCCACGGGTGAACCAGGGCTCAATTACCTCTGCGAGGGGTACCACCGCTTCTTTGCCCACGTGGCCCCCTACATGGACTTCATGAAGCGCGAGCTGCTGGCCCAGCGCCCACCCGCCAACGTGATGAAGCTCTTCGAGAACGAGCAGAAAGCATGAACAATATAAAATCAAGAAGATATGCATATCAAGACTCATTACATAGCTGATTCCCAACGCTATGACAACGGCATGATTTATGAACGATGCGGCAGGAGCGGCGTGCTGCTGCCCAAGATAAGCCTCGGCTTCTGGCACAACTTTGGCGGGGTGGACCCCTTCGAACGGAGCCGCGCCATCGTGCGCCACGCCTTCGACCACGGCATCTGTCACCTCGACCTGGCCAACAACTACGGCCCTCCTTACGGCACCGCCGAGGAGACCTTCGGAAGGCTCATGAAGGAGGACTTCGCCCCCTACCGTGACGAGCTCTTCATCAGCACCAAGGCTGGCTATGACATGTGGCCCGGCCCTTACGGCAACTGGGGCTCGCGCAAGTACCTCATCTCCAGCCTCGACCAGAGCCTCAAGCGGATGAACCTGGAGTATGTGGACCTCTTCTACAGCCACCGCTTCGACCCCTCCACACCCCTTGAGGAGACGCTGCAGGCCATGGTGGATATCGTGCGTCAGGGCAAGGCACTCTACCTGGGCATCTCGCGCTGGCCCCTGGAGGCCACCCGGCAGGCCATCCACTACCTGGCAGCGCGCGATGTGCCCCTGCTCATCTACCAGGGCCGCCTCAACCTGCTCGACCGCGAGCCTGAGGAGAGCGGCATCCTCCAGCTCTGCCAGGAGCGTGGTGTAGGCTTCATCTCCTTCTCGCCGCTGGCGCAGGGGTTGCTCACCGACCGCTACCTGCAGGGCATTCCTCAGGATAGCCGCATGGCCAGCAAGCCCTGCCTGCCCCCTTCGCGGCTCACGCCCCAGTTGCTGGAGCAGCTTCAGACGTGGAATCGCGAGGCTCATTCAGAGGGTATTACACTGGCACAGAAGGCCTTGCGCTGGGTGCTACAGCATCCGCAGGTCACCTCCGTCCTCATCGGGGCCAGCAGTACGGCTCAGCTTGATGACAACCTCGGCACCCTCCAGGGGCTGTAGCCGTAGCGGTTGGTGCCTTGGCAGCAGGGGAGGGAGGGGTAGATGATTTTTTCGGCTGGTAACGGGTAACAAGGTAACACTTCCTTTTTTGTGTCCTATCCCCCTTTTCTGCTCTATAACATATAGTTTCACCTTGCAGGATTTAAAATAAATCCTTTACTTTGCATTGCCCCACTGTGGCCCTGAGCTGCGGCGGGGCGATGTGGAATAAAAACGTTTAACCTTTAAATTATACCAAAATCATTATGAGTAAGTATCCTAAAATCGGAATTCGCCCCGTCATTGACGGTCGTCAAGGCGGCGTGCGTGAAAGTCTCGAAGAAAAAACGATGAACCTGGCCAAAGCCGTGGCCGAACTGATTACCGCCAATGTGAAGAATGGCGACGGAAGCCCCGTGGAGTGCGTCATTGCCGACTCTACGATAGGTCGTGTGGCCGAGAGTGCCGCCTGCGCAGAGAAGTTTGAGCGCGAGGGCGTGGGCTCTACCATTTCGGTGACCTCCTGCTGGTGCTACGGCGCGGAGACCATGGACATGAACCCCTATTACCCCAAGGCTGTGTGGGGATTCAACGGTACGGAGCGTCCGGGAGCCGTCTATCTGGCAGCCGTACTGGCCGGACATGCCCAGAAGGGTCTGCCCGCCTTCGGCATCTACGGACACGACGTACAGGACCTGGAGGACAACTCCATCCCCGCCGATGTGGCTGAGAAAATACTGCGCTTTGCGCGCGCCGCACAGGCCGTGGCCACCATGCGCGGCAAGTCATACCTCTCCATGGGTAGCGTATCAATGGGTATTGCCGGCTCCATCGTCAATCCCGACTTCTTCCAGGAGTACCTGGGTATGCGTAACGAGTCCGTTGACCTCACGGAGATAATCCGCCGCATGACGGAGGGTATCTACGATAAGGAGGAGTTTGCCAAGGCCATGGCCTGGACCGAGAAGTACTGCAAGTCCAACGAGGGTCACGACTTCAACTCCGAGCACAAGGTGAAGAGCCGCGAGGAGAAGGATGCCGACTGGGAGTTTATCGTGAAGATGACCCTCATCATGCGCGACCTGATGAAGGGCAACCCTAAGCTGCGCGAGATGGGATTCAAGGAGGAAGCACTGGGTCACAACGCCATCGCAGCCGGATTCCAGGGGCAGCGCCAGTGGACCGACTTCTACCCCAACGGCGACTTCTCAGAGGCGCTCCTCAACACCTCGTTCGACTGGAACGGCCTGCGCGAAGCCTACGTGGTAGCCACGGAGAATGACGCCTGCAACGGCGTAGCTATGCTCTTCGGCCACCTGCTCACGGGCCGTGCACAGATCTTCAGCGACGTGCGCACCTACTGGAGCCCCGAGGCCGTGAAGCGTGTCACCGGCCTGGAGCTCACCGGCATGGCCAAGAATGGCATCATCCACCTCATCAACTCCGGCGCCACCACGCTGGATGGTACGGGTCAGCAGACCGATGCCGAGGGTAACCCCGTGATGAAGCAATTCTGGGAAATCAGCGAAGAGGAGGCCGAGAAGTGCCTGGCCGCCACCACCTGGTATCCCGCCAACCGCGACTACTTCCGTGGCGGAGGCTTCTCGTCCAACTTCCTCTCCAAGGGCGGTATGCCCGTCACGATGAGCCGCCTCAACCTGGTGAAAGGCCTCGGCCCCGTGCTGCAGATAGCAGAAGGATGGACCGTAGAGATTGACCCCGAGGTACACCGCGTGCTGAATGAGCGCACTGACCGCACCTGGCCCACCACCTGGTTCGTGCCCCGCCTCTGTGACAAACCCGCCTTCAAGGATGTCTATTCCGTGATGAACAACTGGGGAGCCAACCACGGCGCCATCAGCTACGGCCACATCGGTCAGGACCTCATCACCATGGCCTCCATTCTGCGCATCCCCGTCTGCATGCACAACGTGGAGGACGAAAAGATTTTCCGTCCCGCCGCATGGAACGCCTTCGGTATGGACAAGGAGGGAGCCGACTACCGTGCCTGCCAGAACTACGGACCTATTTATAAATAAGCTACGAGCTACGAGTGAAACATGAATGCTAACTTTTTAAAACACTAAAAATCTATGATATCTGAACAGCTATTTCAGCAATTCCTGGCCGAGGCACACCGTGTGGGCGATGCAGGGCTTACGGTATGCAGCAGTGGTAATCTCTCCTGGCGCGTAGAGGAGGATGTGGTGATGCTCTCGGGCACGGGCTCGTGGGTGCCTAACCTGGTACGTGAGAAGGTGGCCCTCTGCCGCCTCTCCACGGGCGAAGTGCTCAACGGCGTGAAGCCCTCCATGGAGCACGGGTTCCACCTGGGCGTGCTCCGCGCACGTCCCGACGTGAATGTGGTGCTCCACTTCCAGTCACCCTATGCCACGGCCCTGGCCTGCTCCAAGGAGATACCCGCTGACCTCAACGTGACGGCCGAAGTGCCCTGCCACGTAGGTGCCGAGATACCCGTCATCCCCTACTACCGCCCGGGCTCGCCCGAGCTGGCCCACGCTGTGGTGGAGGCCCTCACCAACCACAACTCCTGCCTGCTGCGCAAGCACGGACAGGTGGTGTGCGGCAAGGACTTCAATCAGGCCTTTGAGCGCGCCATGTTCTTCGAGATGGCCTGCCGTATCGCCATCCTCACCAAGGGGCAGTACGACACCCTCACGAAGGCAGAGATTGACGACCTGGAGACCTACATCTTAGGTAAGCAGACCAAATGAGAGAAGCACATCTGGCTATAGACTTCGGAGGCGGCAGTGGCAGAGTCATTGCCGGCTCCGTGGAGGCCGGCGGGGCGCTGCAGCTCGACACCGTCAGCCGGTTCTCCAACCGCCAGGTGGAGCTTGGCGGACGCATCTACTGGGACTTCCTCTCGCTCTTTGAGGACATGAAGCGCGGCATCCGTGCCGCCGTGGAGAAGGGCTACCGCATACGCAGCATCGGCATTGACACCTGGGGCGTGGACTTCGGCCTCATCGACCGCCACGGACGCCTGCTGGGCAACCCCGTCTGCTACCGCGACCACCGCACCGACGGCCTGCCCGAGCAATTCTTTGCCACGCACGACGCACAGGCCCACTACGCCGAGTGCGGCACGCAGGTGATGCCCATCAACACCCTCTTCCAGCTCCTGAGCATGAAGCAGCAGGAGGACCCGCAGCTGGAGGTGGCCGAGAGGCTCCTCTTCATGCCGGACCTCTTCAGCTTCTTCCTCACCGGTGTGGCCAACGTGGAATACACCATGGCCTCCACCTCCGAGCTGATGGACATCCGCACAGGTGAGTGGAACTACTCGCTCATCGATGCGCTGGGCCTGCCGCGCCGCCTCTTCGGCGAGATTGTGCGCCCGGGTACGCGCCGGGGCGTGCTCAAGGCGGAGGTGATGCAGGAGCTGGGCATCGACTACGAGGTGCCCGTGGTGGCCGTGGCTTCGCACGACACGGCCAGCGCCGTTCATGCCATCCCTGCCTCCCCCGAGGGGGCGCGTACCGCCTTCCTCAGCTCCGGCACCTGGTCGTTGCTGGGCGTGCTCACCGATGCTCCCATCCTCAGCGAGGAGGCCCGCCTGGGCGGATTCACCAACGAGGGTGGTGCCGGAGGCAAGATCTGCTTCCTGCAGAACATCACGGGCCTCTGGATACTGCAGCGCCTCATGGCCGCCTGGCAGGAGGAGGGGCTGACTACAGACTACGGTGTGCTGCTGGCCGATGCCGAGGCTGCCCAGATAGATTCACTCATCGACGTGGACGACCCGCGCCTGGTCAGCCCGCAGTCGATGGCCGAGGCCCTGGCCGACTGCTGCCGCACCAGTGGCCAGCAGGTGCCCGTCACGCAGGGTGAAATCACGAAGTGCGTGCTCCGCTCCCTGGCCGACCGCTACCGCCGTGCCATCGAGGGGCTCAACGCCCTGCTGCCCGCACCCGTGGAGCGGCTGCGCATCATCGGCGGCGGCTCGCAGAACGGCTACCTCAACCGTCTCACCTCCCTGGCTACGGGCCTGCCCGTGGATGCCGGCCCCGTGGAGGCCACTGCCATCGGCAATATCCTCTGCCAGCAGCAAGCCCTGCTGTAAAGACCAACCATACACCGTAAGGGCAGACGCGCCTGTCTGCCCTTACCTTATTTTTTTATAAACGAATCTGTATCATGAAAATATCCATACTGAGTAAGGAGGGCACTTCCTACCTGGTCCCCTTCATCCTGATTACCTCCTGCTTCGCGTTGTGGGGCTTCGCCAACGACATCACCAACCCCATGGTGAAGGCCTTCTCGAAGATATTCCGCATGAGCGTTACCGATGGCGCCATGGTGCAGGTGGCCTTCTACGGAGGCTACTTTGCCATGGCCTTCCCCGCCGCCATGTTCATCCGCCGCTTCAGCTACAAGGCTGGCGTGCTCATGGGGCTGGGCTTGTACGCCCTGGGTGCGCTCTCCTTCTTCCCCGCCCGCTATACCGGCGAGTACTACCCCTTCCTTTTAGCCTACTTTATCATGACCTGCGGCCTCTCCTTCCTGGAGACGAGCTGCAACCCCTACATCCTCTCCATGGGCGACGAAGAGAGCGCCACGCGCCGCCTCAACCTGGCGCAGGCCTTCAACCCCATCGGCTCGCTCATGGGCATGTTCGTGGCCATGAACTTCATCCAGAACCGCCTCAGCCCGCTCGACACGGTGGAGCGTGCGCAGCTCTCGGCCGAGGAGTTTGAGGCCGTCAAGCAGTCGGACCTGGGCGTGCTCATCGGTCCCTACCTGGTCATCGGCGTGGTCATCCTGCTGATGCTCCTCGTCATCCGCCTCACGCCCATGCCGCACAATGCGGACAAGAGCCACTCCATCAACTTCCTGCCCACGCTGAAGCGCATCTTTGCGCTGCACCGCTACCGCTACGGCGTGGTGGCGCAGTTCTTCTACGTGGGAGCGCAGATCATGTGCTGGACGTTCGTCATCCAGTACGGCACGCGCCTCTTCATGAGCCAGGGTATGGAGGAGCAGGCCGCCGAGGTGCTCTCCCAGCAGTACAACATCGTGGCGATGATTATCTTCTGCTGCAGCCGCTTCATCTGCACCTTCCTGCTGCGCTACTTCTGCCCTGGCCGTCTGCTCATGACGCTGGCCTGCGGTGCGGCGCTGCTCACGTGCGGCGTCATCTTCCTGCAGAACATGTGGGGCATGTACTGCCTGGTGGGCGTGTCGGCCTGCATGTCGCTGATGTTCCCCACCATCTACGGCATAGCGCTCCACGGCTTGGGCGACGATGCCAAGTTTGGTGCAGCAGGTCTGATCATGGCCATCCTGGGTGGTAGCATCCTGCCTCCGCTGCAGGCCTCCATCATCGACTGTAAGGAGCTCTTCGGCATGCCGGCGGTCAATGTATCGTTCGCACTGCCGCTCATCTGCTTCGTAGTGATAGTGTGCTACGGCAACTCCGTGAAGCGAGCCCGCTGATAGTATATAGCACAAAGCCCCCCGGGCCGCGATGGCGTGGCTCGGGGGGCTTTACTGTGTCTCGGTGGAGGAGGTTGGGGGATGCAGGGTCGCCCCGAGGCCAACCGCCGCAAGGTCATCACCCAGCTCATCAAGTCACCCTGACAGCCACTCATCACACCCACCCACCCTTACACCCACCCACCCTTACACCCACCCACACCCACACACCTGTTACCATGTTACCCGTTACCATCACAACGAATCGCTCACCCCCCCCTTATCTCCGTGCCGTAACCCTCATCCCAACGAAGCGCAGCAGGTCGTAACGAAAAAAATCGCCCCATTGTTTGGATTATCCAAATAATATTACCCCAGTTCGGGTTATCCTCTCATGCTTTTAGAGACATTGCCTTTCGTGTAAT